>JBJXEM010000043.1:0-36922 GCA_046154225.1 Rickettsiales bacterium | reverse complement strand
AAGCGCTTGCGGCCATCGACCGGCAACAGGGTTTCCACTTTTGCTGCGTGGCCTGCGTATTTAGTATAGTCACCAAGGCGCGTGAGCGGGCGGTCGATGCCGGGTGAGCTGACCTCTAAGCGATACTCACCGGGAATCACGTCCTCCACATCCAGCATGGCCGACAGCTGGCGGCTAATGGCGGTGCAATCGTCGAGGCTCATGCTGCCATCGGGCCGTTCGGCCATGATTTGTAGCAGCTTCGACTTTTTACCGTCCATAAACTGCACGCGAATCAAATCGAACCCCATCCCGGTGATGGTGGGTTCAATCAGCTCGGCGACTTGTTCGGCCAGCGGTTTCAAAAGATTGTCCTTCTTGTTGGCAGCGAATCGCTTTTCGCAGTGCCTGTCATCCCGGCCTAGCGCCGGGATCCATCTTCCTCCAACAGGTGGATCCCGGCGCACGGCCGGGATGACACGCCGAGTGCGTGGCAACCCATGCCCTACTGATCAAATTTCACCCAACAAAAAAGGCGGCTCGTGGGCCACCTCTTGTCGGATGCGTATTTTAATGTTGGGCTGTATCTAATGCAATCGCCCGAAATTGCAACTAGATTCGCACGCACTCCATAAATACCGGTTCGCGGCCTTCGGCGGTGGTTTTGCGTTGGTATTTGGTTTGCGTCCAGTCGGGCGGTGGGGTTTCGAAATCGGCGGCGCACTCGGCGGTCCAGCGGTAATGGGGGCTTATCAGCAAACGCTCTAAAATCCATTCGCTGTAATCGACATGGTCGGTCGCGATGAGGAGCCGTCCGCCGGGTTTATGGATGCGGTGGAGCATGGCGAGGGTTTCCGCATTCACCAGCCGCCGCTTTTGGTGGCGCAGCTTCGGCCACGGGTCGGGGAAGAGGATAAAAATTTCGTTCACGCACGCATCCGGCAGTGCCAGAATCAGCTCGCGCGCGTCGCGCGGATGAAGGCGAATGTTGCCGAGTTTTTGCTGCTCGATGCCGGCCAAACATTTCGCCACACCGTTGATGAACGGCTCGCAGCCGATGAACAACGTGTCGGGCCGATGCGCCGCCTGCGCCAGCAAATGCTCGCCGCCACCAAAGCCGATCTCGAGGGAAATGCTGCTTGCTCCTCCCTCGAGGGGGAGCCAAAACGCTCCTTCAGCGTTTTGGTGGGGGGGAGTTGGCGCCGCATTACCCCCCACCGAATCGCGCTGCGCGCTCTTCGACTCCCCCTCAAGGGGGGAGTGAAAGCTAACGGCGAGTTGCGGCAACAGGTTATCCACCAACCCCTGCTGATACGCACTCAAGCTGCGCCCACGGTTGCGACCGAAGGAGGAGAGAAAAGGTTTTTGGCCGTTGGGGTGCATTGTTACTCCGTCATTCCAACGAAAGTTGGAATCCATCTTCTTTAAGTAAAGCCCAAGAGATGGATTCCAGCTTTCGCTGGAATGACAGGCTTAACCTGTTCACCATGCCTGAATGCTACGCCGCAGCCGAAATGCCAAACTCGCGGCGCAGGGCATCAACTAAATCCAGCTTCTCCCAGCTGAAACTTCCGTCGGCCCCCGGCTCGCGGCCGAAATGGCCGTAGCTGGCGCTGGGCTGGTAGATGGGGCGGTTGAGCTGCAAATGCGTGCGAATGCCGCGCGGGGTGAGGTTGACAAGCTGCTGCAACGTCGCCTCGAGCCGTTTCGGGTCGACGTTTTTATCGCCATGGGTGCTGACGTAAAACGACACGGGTTGCGACACGCCGATGGCATAGGAAAGCTGGATGGTGCAGCGGTCGGCAATGCCCGCCGCCACGACGTTTTTGGCGAGGTAACGCGCAGCATAAGCCGCCGAACGGTCGACTTTCGTCGGGTCTTTACCGCTGAACGCACCGCCGCCATGTGGGGCCGCGCCGCCGTAGGTATCGACGATAATTTTACGGCCCGTGAGGCCCGAATCGCCATCCGGCCCGCCGATGATGAACTGGCCGGTGGGGTTCACAAACAACTGGCCTTCCGCCGGCATCCAGCCTTTGGGCAGCGTGGCGGAAACCACTTCGCGCACAAGGTCGCGAATCTCGCTTTGTTTCATATCCGGCGCGTGCTGGGTTGAGACGACGACCGACATGGCGCGCACCGGCATGCCGTCTTTATATTCCAAACTGACCTGGCTTTTCGCATCCGGCAGCAGGCCCTTGAAGCTGCCGTTGCGACGGCCTTGGCTGAGGGCGTGCAGAATGCGGTGCGAGTAATGCAGCGTGGCGGGCATCAGCTCCGGCGTTTCGCGGCAGGCGTAACCGAACATGATGCCCTGGTCGCCCGCGCCCTCGTCTTTGTTGTCGCCGGAATCGACGCCCATGGCGATGTCGGCCGATTGCTGGTGCACGTAGTTGGCCACTTTCAGCGTGTTCCAGTGGAAGCCTTTTTGCTCGTAGCCGATGTCTTTTACCACTTGGCGCGCCAGTTCTTCCATGCGCTGCGGGGTGATGGAATCGGCGCCGCGGAATTCGCCGGCGATGATAATCTGGTTCGTGCAGGCCATGGTTTCAATGGCGCAACGCGCTTGTGAATTCTCGCCAAGGCACGCATCGACAATCGCGTCCGAAACCTGGTCGCAGAGTTTGTCGGGATGGCCTTCGGAAACCGATTCGCTGGTGAAAATGTAGCTGTCGCGTTGTTGGTGTGCGCTATTGTTCACGGGGTACTCCCTTGGTTTTATAAAAACGATGAGCCAAGGTGCGTGCGTTACGCCGTTCGTTCGCTTAGTCCGGAGAGAGTGGCCGCCAAGCACCAAATGCCCACTGAGTGCTGGTGCATATACCGTGGGCGGAAAAGGTCAAGCATAGATATTTGTGGGTGGTGGGTGGTGGGTGGTGAAAATAAGGTGTGGCAATGCTCTCACCACTCACTACTCACTACTCACCACTCACGAATCAATTACGCTTGCTTGCGCGAAGCCTTTTCGTCGCTGCCATCTTCGGCGGCCATGGCTTTAATCAGCTCAACAATGCGTTTGCGCACTGAGGGGTTTTTAATGCGGTAGTAAGCGCGCATGACTTCGAGCGTTTCGCGGTTATTCACTTTTTCGTGCTCGAAACTCGCGGCATCGGTCTCGGCCGCGCCGAGGGCGGTGCCTTCATCGAGCGAATAATCGCCAAACCCTTCAAAGAAGTACGACACCTGAACCCCAAGTGCTTTGGCGAAATCGTAGAGGCGGCTGGCGCCCATGCGGTTAATACCGCGTTCGTATTTCTGAATTTGCTGAAAAGTGACGCCGATTTGCTTACCCACCGCTTCCTGGCTCATGCCGAGAATGGTGCGTTTGGTCCGCAAACGGCGGCCAACATGGATGTCAACGGGATGTGGGATGCTCATACAATGCGCGAATTTCTTTGGATTTATACAACCTCTGGGTCAATTCGTTACCGCCAGCGTGGAATGAAGGCAAGAGAAATTAACGAATCTTTATTTTTTATCACGTCGTGACAGGCAAACACTCAACCCCCACAGCAACAGCATGAAACCCCATACTGGCCACTCGCCCATGCGGCTGTAGGTGGTTGGGGTGAGTGCGGCCGGCAGCCAACCATCCACTACGCCGCGGGCATTGAGCGGCAAATACTCGCGCACACGGCCATAGGGGTCGACGATGGCTGAAATGCCGTTATTGGCCGCGCGCACCAGCGGCAAACCTTGCTCAATCGCGCGCATGCGCGTCATGGCGAAATGCTGATAGGGCCCGGGCGAATCGCCATACCAGCCGTCGTTCGTCACGTTCAACAGCCACGCAGGCCGAGCGTTTGCGTCCGTGGCGATCCAAGGGAAAATCGCCTCATAGCAAACGAGTGCGCTAAACGGCGGCACGACGCGGCTCACCGTCGTTTGCGGCCCGGGCCCGCGCGAAAAATCGATGTCGCCGGGGGTAACTTTCTCAAACGGCAGCACCGTGCGAAGCGGCATGAATTCGCCAAACGGCACTAATTGATGCTTGTTATAACGCGCCAGAATATCGCCCTGCGGTGACAGCATGGCCACACTATTCCATAGCTGTAGCTTATTCTGACCATTCTCACCCGTCACCACACCGGTAATCAGCGGCGCCGGCATGCGCAGGGACGCAAAATGGGGGGCGAAACCTTCTTCGACAGGCCATAGCGTCAACGGCAGTGCCGTTTCCGGCCAAATAATTGCCGAAATCATTTCTTTTGTGGGGTTATGACTTAGCTGCGCGAGTGCGGCCAGCACCTCGCCTCGCCCCGCCGGATTCGCTTTCAGGCTTTGCGGAATGGCAGGTTGAACAAGACGCAGGCGCGTCGTGGTGAATTCAACGTCAAGCGCGAGGCGGTCAACGCCTGTTTTGAGCGGCCACAGCAGCAGCAAGCCGAAGAAAAATCCTGCCCATAGTTTAGGCATTTGCTTCAGCCATAATGGAAAAAGTGCCAGCAGCACTAGCAACAAACCAGTGCCGTAAATACCGATGCTGCTCGCCACTTGCGAATACGGCATCACATTCAACGAGAGATACCCCAGCAGGTTCCATGGAAAGCCGAACATGCCCGCACTGCGCAGATATTCCATCGCCACCCACAGCAGGGCGAATCGAAGGATATTCGCAAGCGTGTGCGGCGAACGCAGCCGGAACATGAGCCAGCCGAGCACCGCAAAACTCCACGCAATCACGGCACTGAGGCCCAGAATGGAAAACGGCATCAGCCACGCGAATTTATCGGCATCGACCAGCAGCGCGTTCGCGATCCACCACGTGCCCGCCATGAAAAACCCGTAGCCGAAACAGAACCCGCGCAGCGTGCTGACGCGAACATTGGAGGCAGATTTCAGCAACAGAAAAAACACCGGCAGGCAGATGAATATCAGCGGCCACGCATTAAATGGCGCGAACGCGAGTGCCAGCACGCTGCCACTGATAAAACTCACCAGCAGCGCGCGCCAGCCGTTGCCCCACCTTAACCAACACTGCCCTATGTTGTTAGTCTGCGCCATAATCTCCCTTGTCATTCCCGCGAAGGCGGGAATCCAGCGTGCGAAGCACCAGCAAAACCACTGCACTTTGCCAAGCTTCCAGCCAGTTGTCTTAAGCGGCGAAGACTCGCCGCGCTGGATTCCCGCCTCTCGCCGCGCTAGCGCTGGCGCAGCGGGTCGCGGGAATGACAACTTAAATTTCGATAACATGCACATCGAGCACCGGCTTTTTGCCCAGTTCGTCGCGCAGCGTTTTGCGCAGATGGTTGCGCACGGCTTCTTCGAGCGGCTTTAATTTGCCTGCCCAGCGGCCTTTTACGACAATCCCCGCAATGGCATCCACCAGCTCGGCGACGAGCGACGCATCATCTTGCAAATCCAAACAGCCCGGGGCCGAAAGTTTGGGCTCGCCGATGAGCTCACCTTTTTTGTTGATGGCGAGCGACGCCACGCAATAGCCGTCGTCGCGGATTTTGCGGCGGGTGCGAACCACTCCCGAATTGCTGTCGATGAGCGATGTGCCATCGAGCGCGAGATAGCCCCACTCGACTGAACCCACAATCCCCGGTTTTTCCGCCGTCAGGTTAATCACCACGCCGTTCGTCGGTTCAATCGCGGTGGCCACCCCAAGCCCGCGCGCGAGCGCCGCGTGTTCGCGCAAATGGCGCGCTTCGCCATGCACGGGTACTGCAATTTTCGGCCGCACCAGTTGATACATCCGCTCCATTTCCAGCCGCGCCGGGTGGCCCGACACATGGACAAACGCGCGGTGGTCGTTGATGACCTCAACCCCCTGCCCCACCAGCTTGTTGTGCATGTAGCCGATGTTGGTTTCGTTGCCGGGAATGGTGCGCGACGAGAAGATAACCGTGTCGCGCGGCGACAAACGAATCGCCGGATGTTCGTTACGCGAGATTTTCGCCAACGCCGCGCGGCTTTCGCCCTGGCATCCCGTCACGACAAACACAATTTTATCACGCGGGCAGGCCATGCCCTGGCTGTCGGTGAGAAACGGCGGCATGCCTTGCAAATAGCCCGATTCCTGGGCCGCCCCCACCATCCGCCAGATGGACCTTCCGGCCAGCGCGACACTGCGCCCGGCCGCGGTGGCAGCGTGGATAATCGTCTCCAGCCGCGCGATGTTGCTGCTGAAAGTCGCCACACACACGCGTTCGGGGCATTGTGCGATAATCTCGATGAGCGAGGCGCGCACGTCTTCCTCGGAACCCGAAGTGCCTTCGACGAACACGTTGGTCGAGTCGCACACCATGGCGAGCACGCCCTCGTCGCCATACTGTTTCAAGCGCGCTTCATCGGTCACCACACCCACTTGCGGCGCGGGGTCCAGCTTCCAGTCGCCGGTATGCATCACCACGCCTTTGTCGGTGCGCAGCGCAATGCCTTGCATTTCCGGAATGGAGTGGGTGATGGGAATCATCTCGAACGAAAAGGGCGCGAGATCGTAGCTTTGGCCCGGTTTTACTTCGTGGATTTTCACTTTACCGCCCAGCCCCTCTTCCGCCAGCTTCGCCTTCAGCACCGCCGCCGTAAAGCTTGTGGCATAAATGGGGCAGCCCAGTTCGGGCCACAAATAACTCACCGCGCCTAAATGGTCTTCGTGCGCGTGCGTCAGCACCAGCCCCACGATGTCCTGCTTATATGGCGTAATCGCATCGATATTCGGCACCACGATGTCGATACCGGGCAAATGCGGCCCGGCAAAACCAATGCCTAAATCGATCATGATCCATTTGCCCTTGTAGCGGTACAAATTCAGGTTCATGCCAATTTCATTCGCGCCGCCGAGTGGCACGAACAGAACGTCGTCGTTATAGTGATTGAAGTTGAAGGCCATGGAAGCTTTCTAAAGGTTATTCCGTGAAAGTCGTGCAAAAGTTAGTGTCATTTAAATGGCTATAGCCTGTCATCCCGGTTTTGCTTCAGCAAACACCGGGATCCAGCTTTTTAGCCGAAGCGGGACCCCGGCGTAAAGCCGGGGTGACAGTGTAGAGAGACTAATTCTCACATTTTCTTTCGCGTAAATTGCGATTCATTCCCAGCTTTCATCGCATGAATGAGACAAAGCCCGCGAATGGTAAGGTCGGCGTCGACCACATCGATCAGCGCAGTGGCACCAGAATAAAGCGAAGCCAACCCGCCCGTTGCGATCACTTTCATCGCCTCGCCACGCTCAGCCTTAATACGGCTGACAATGCCTTCAATCAGCCCCGCATAGCCATGAAAAATACCCGATTGCATGGCCGTCGTGGTGGTGGTGCCAATCACCGTTTCGGGCTTCATGATCGCGATGCCGTGCAACTTCGCCGCTGCGCGCTGCAGCGCCTCAAGCGAGAGATTGATGCCCGGCGCAATCACCCCGCCCAAATAATCACCACGGTTCGATACCACATCGAACGTGGTGGCGGTGCCGAAATCGATGACGATGAGCGCCTGTTTCCATTGCGACCACGCGGCGAAGGCATTCACCAGCCTGTCGGCCCCCAGTTCGCGCGGGTTGTCGATGCAGATTTTCATGCCCAAATGCGGCATGGTGCTACCCACCAGTTGCGGCTCACACTGCAAATAATGGCGCACGAAACTTTTCACACTGAAATTCGCATCCGGCACGACGGAGGAAATAATCGCCGCGCTCACATCGCTCGTTTTGAAACCGCCGCGTTCCATCAGCGCCAGCAGCCACACCGCATATTCGTCGGCGGTGCGGTGTGCGTCGGTGCGAATGCGCCATTGGGCGCGCACCGCCTCGCCTTCGCACAGCGCGAAAACAAGGTTGGTGTTGCCGATATCGATGGCTAGTAACATGGCGCAAAACCGTTTCTTTGAGCAAAGCAGAGCGCAGCATCAGCGTCATGCTGAACTTGGTTCAGGATCCATTGAAGCCGCGTCTGCGGCGGTATAACGACTGCATTCATGCCGGCGCTGATCGCGCCTTGGATGGATGCCGAAACCAGTTGTGCATGACGGCTCTGGAATCCTTGCCACCGCATCACGCTTCTTCCTTATAGAACACATCGCCGGCATTCACCGCAGCCACGCCTTTTTTGGTTTTCAGCAGCAAGTTTCCGTCGGCGTCGATGCCGCTGAAAATTCCCTGGAGGCTCTCGTCGCCGCGAATCACTTCAATGGGCTGGTTTAGCTGATAGGCCCGTTTCAACCAGTCGCGCTCAATCGGCTTGAACCCTTTTTCCGCCCAGGCGTCGTAGCGGTGAATGAAATTATACACAAAACGCGACAGCACTATTTTGGCGCTGATTAGCTCGACCCCCGCTTCTTTTAGGCATGTGGCCGGATACAGCACATGTTCGGGGTACGAATCGACATTGATGCCGACGCCCACCACCACCCATTGTTTGTCGTCTGGCCCCGCAAAAGACTCCAGCAAAATGCCGCCAAGTTTTTTGCCGCGATATAAAATATCGTTCGGCCATTTGCAGGCGATGTGTTGGGGCTCGGGCAGAATATCCGCCAGCGTTTCCGCCGCCGCGAGCGCTGCCACGAACGAGAGCTGTGCACATTGCGCCAGCGGCTTTTCGGGGCTGAGCAGCACCGACACAAATAAATTACCTTCCGCCGACACCCATTCGCGGCCCAGGCGTCCGCGTCCCGCGGTCTGCCGCCGTGCCCAAATCACGGCGCCGTGGCTAGCTCCACCACCGGCCAAGCGCCGCGCTTCCTCGTTCGTGCTGTCAATCACGTCGTAGGTGAGCAAGTGGTAGTCGTTGATGAGAGGGCGTGGGGCGGGTTTCGCCATTAGCTAAACACTCCTGCGGCTTTGGTCGCTGCATCCAGCAGGCCCGCAGGGTAGAGGAAAAACAGCACCGTCACAAGCGCGCAAATCAGCAGCACGGCTTGGCTGAACAGCGGCACATCGCGCTCGAGCCCCAGCTGCGGCTCGTCGAAATACATCAGCTTGATGATTTTGAGGTAATAGAACGCAGCGACGACGGAGGTCAGCACCCCAATGACGGCCAGGCTATACAGGCCCGACTGAATCGCGCTCAGAAAAACAAACATTTTCCCGTAAAAGCCTGCGAATGGCGGAATGCCTGCCATCGAGAACATCATGATCATCATGAACAGTGCCCCGCGCGGGTTGGTTTTCGACAGTCCTGCGAGGTCGTAAATACTTTCCACCTGCTTACCCGCGCGACGCATGAACAGGACAAAGCCGAACGTGCCAACACTCATGAATAAATACAGCGTGAAATACACGAGGATGGCTTTAATCCCCTCCGGCGTACCGGTCGCCAAACCCACCAGCATGTAACCAATATGGCCGATGGAGCCATAGGCCAGCAGGCGCTTGATGTTGGTTTGCACCATGGCCCCAAACGCCCCAAGCAGCATGGAGGCGACGGACACGATGGCCAGAATATTCTGCCAGTCGGGTAGCAAATTGGCGAACGGGTCCATCAGCAGCCGGATAAAAATGGCCATGGCAGCGATTTTGGGGGCGGTCGCGAACAGCATTGTTACCGGCGTTGGTGCGCCTTGATACACATCCGGCGTCCACATATGAAACGGCACGGCGGAGATTTTAAAACACAGCCCGACAGCCAGCATCACCATGCCGACGACTGCGCCGTAAGCGACAGGAATCGCTTCCGCGCTATCGCTGAACATGTCGCTCATGGCGCTGAAATTGGTGGTGCCGGTGTAGCCGTACACCAGCGATGCGCCAAACAGCATCATGCCGGAAGCCAGCGCGCCGAGGACAAAATACTTGATGCCCGCTTCGGAACTGGCCGCATTGTCGCGGTCGTACGCGGCGAGCACATAGAGCGACAGCGACGAGAGTTCGAGGCCAAGATACAACGTGAGCAAATCGTTTGCGGAAATCAGTACCAGCAGGCCTGCGGTCGAGAGCAACACCAGAATCGGATATTCAAATTTCTTGTGTTCCTCCGCCGCCAACCAATCGAAGCTCATGCCGACCACGAGCGAACTTGCGATCAGCACCGTGAATTTTACGAACTGCGTAAAGTTGTCGATCTCGATGAGGTCGTTAAACAACGTGTCCTGCACCACCTCATGCGGCCATACTTGTGCGGCGGCGGCCAGCATGAATCCCATGGCCAGCAGCGTGATGCCGCCCGTCGCTCGCGCGCCGCGCAGTGCGCCGTACACCAGCAGTAGCAACGCCCCACCAACCACCGTAAGTTCGGGCGCAACGCTCCATAATTCTGCGGGGTTAAAAGCGTCCATTACTCGTGGTCCTTCTTGTTCACATCGGCATCGCCCGAATGAAGCGGGGTGGCTTTGGCAGGCGATTGTGCTGAAGCATCCGCAGGCACCGCCTCGGAATCAGCCGGCGCTTCTGGCGATGCCGTATTTTCCGGCAATACATCTGGCTCGGCATCCTCTGCCGCCACTGCAGGCGCTTCGCGTGTCACTTGTTTCAGCAACAACTCCACACTCGGCGACAGCGAACGCGTGACCGACAGCGGGTGAATACCCAGCCACATCACCGCAATAATCAGCGGCACGAAATACAGCCACTCGCGGTAATCCACGTCGCGCAGATGCTTCACTTCGGCGTTGGTAATTTCCCCAAACACCACGCGGCGGTATAGGTACAGCATGTAGGCCGCGCCCAGAATCAGCCCCGTGGCCGCGCCCACCGTGGCCCATGGCGCTGCCTGATACGAACCCACAATCACCAGAATTTCGCCCACAAAACCCGAAGTGGCAGGCAGCCCGGCCGAAGCCATGGTGAACACCATGAAAAACGCCGCGTAATACGGCATCACATTCACCACGCCGCCATATTTCACGATTTCGCGGGTGTGCATGCGGTCGTATATCACGCCGACGCACAGGAACAGCGCGCCCGACACGAGGCCATGGCTGACCATTTGGAACACCGCGCCCTCCACCCCTTGCTGGGTGAAGCTGAAAATACCAAGCGTGACGAACCCCATATGCGCGACGGACGAATAGGCAATCAGCTTTTTCATATCCTCCTGCACAAAGGCGACAAGCGAAGTGTACACCACCGCAATGACGCTGAGCACAAACACGAAATTGGCATAATGGTGCGACGCTTCCGGCAGCATGGGCAGCGAAAACCGCAGGAAGCCATAAGCCCCTAGTTTCAGCAAGATTCCGGCCAGAATGACCGAGCCCGCGGTGGGCGCCTGCACGTGCGCGTCGGGCAGCCAGGTATGTACCGGCCACATGGGCACCTTCACCGCGAAGCTGGCGAACAGCGCCAACCACAGCCATTTCTGCACATCCAGCCCAAGGCTCGGCGCTTGTTGAATCAGCGTCGGAATATCAGTCGTGTTGAACGCGAAGTAAAGGTATAGCAGCGCCAGCAAAAACAGCACCGAACCGGCGAGCGTGTAGAGGAAAAATTTATAGGCCGCATAAATGCGGTTCGCGCCGCCCCAGATGCCGATGATGAGGTACATGGGAATCAGCACGGCTTCGAAGAAAATATAGAACAGCAGCAGATCGAGCGACACGAAGGTGCCGATCATCAACGATTCGAGGATGAGAAACAGCGCCATGAACTCGCCCACGCGCGTGTCGATCGACTTCCAACTGCACGCGATGGCGATGGGCATCAGGAAGGTGGTGAGCAGCACCAGCCACAGCGAAATACCGTCGATGCCGAGATGGTAGCTGATATTATAGCCCACAAACCACGGCACATTTTCGACAAACTGAAACGCACTGCTTTTAGCGTCGAAATCGACGAGCAGCACGAGCGACAGCACGAAAATCACCAGTGTCGCAATCAGCGCCAGCCAGCGCGCGTAAGCCGCGCCGTGTTCTTCGCTGCGCCCGGCGAAATAGATCACCACCGCCGAAAACAGCGGCAACACAATCAGGGCTGTGAGCAGATGATCCATGTTATCCCATTACCGAATATTCTTTGTCATGCCAGCGAAAGCTGGCATCCAGTTTAAATGGCGAAAAAACTGGATGCCACATCGCTCGCTTTTTCAACGACGCGATTATCGCGTCGAAAAAACCGGCGTCTGGCATGACAAATATTTTGTATTTTGGCATTATGTTATCCCATTACCGAATAGGCCAGCAGGCTGATGAGCACCAGCAGTCCAATCAGCATCGCGAACGCATACGTGTATACATAGCCGGTTTGCAACTGCCCGGTGCGCGCCGCTGCCATGCGGCTGAGAAGTGCCACGCCGTTCGGCCCCATGCCGTCGATGATTTTAGTGTCGAACTGAGCCCACAGCCATTTTCCGCCGGTAACCATCGGGCGCACGAACAGGCGGTCGTACAGCTCGTCGAAATACCATTTGTTCAGCAGGAAGCGGTAAAGCCCCTGCGACTGCATTTTCACCAGCGTCGGCAATTCCGGGCGGCGGATGTAGAACAGCCATGCCAACGCAATACCCGTCACGCCCGCAACCAGCGGCAACGCTTCCACCCACAGCGGCGGGTGTTCGCCATGTTCAGCGTGTTCGGGCAGAATGCTAAGCGCCCCGTGCCAGAATGCCAAGTCCGGCGACATGATGCCCCAGCTATAATACCCAATCGCACCCGCGAACATGGCGCCCAGCACCAGCGGCACCAACGGCAGCAGCATAATGCGCGGCGATTCGTGCACATGATCCATCGTGTATTTATCAGCGCGGGGGGTGCCGTGGAAAGTCATGAACAGCAAGCGCCACGAGTAAAACGCGGTCATGAATGCGGCGGCAATCCCGAGTATGAACGCAACGTAACCCTGCGTCGAACCCGCCGCATAGGCCGCTTCCAAAATGGCGTCTTTCGAGAAGAACCCGGCGAAATACGGCACGCCCGCGAGTGCCAGCGAGCCAATCCACATGAAGGCGTAGGTATAGGGAATTTTACGCCAGATACCGCCCATTTTGCGCATGTCCTGCTCGCCACTCATCGCGTGAATCACCGAACCGGCACCAAGGAACAGCAGTGCCTTGAAAAACCCGTGCGTGAACAGGTGAAAAATCGCCGCATTGTAAGCCGACACGCCGCACGCGAAAAACATGTACCCCAGCTGCGAACAGGTGGAATAGGCAATCACACGTTTGATGTCGTTCTGCACTAATCCAATCGTCGCCGCGAAAAACGCGGTGATTGCGCCCACGATGGTGACCACCGCCAGCGCGCCGGGGGCCAGTTCAAACAACGGGCTGCAGCGCGCCAGCATGAACACGCCTGCGGTTACCATGGTGGCGGCGTGAATGAGGGCCGAGACGGGCGTGGGCCCTTCCATCGCGTCGGGCAGCCAAGTGTGCAGCAGGAACTGCGCCGATTTCCCCATCGCGCCCATGAACAGCAGTAGGCAAATCGTGTCCATTACCGGCACGGATGCGCCAAAAATTACCCAGCTAGCCTCCGGCGTGTCGGTATGGAACGCGGTGGCGGTTGCGAACACCGTGGTAAAATCGACCGAACCGAAGGTGAAAAACACTGCCGCAATGCCAAGCGCAAAACCAAAATCGCCGACGCGGTTGACGATAAACGCTTTCATTGCCGCCGCATTCGCGCTTGGCTTTTTGAACCAGAAGCCAATGAGCAAATAGCTGCAGAGGCCCACGCCCTCCCAGCCGAAAAACAGCTGGATGAAATTGTTGGCGGTCACCAGCATTAGCATGCTGAAGGTGAACAGCGATAAATACGCCATGAAACGTGGTTTGTGCTCGTCGTGGCTCATATAGCCGACGGAATAAATATGCACGATGGCCGAGACCCACGTGACAAGCACCAGCATCACTGCTGTTAGCGCGTCGACTTTCAATGCCCAGTGCGTGACGAAATCGCCCGAGATAATCCACGGCATGACTTCAATCACGGTGTTAATGTGATAGCCCGTAACGTGCGCGAAAATCATGGTCGCGAACAGCGCCGAAAGCACCATGGGCACACAGGTGATGATTTGCGCCCGCACATCGCCAATGCTGCGCACGAGCAGGCCGCTGATCAGCGCACCAACAAGCGGCAGGAACACGCAGGCGACGATGAGTTCGTTCAACGACAGCATCAACTAACCCCGCAGCTTGCTGATGTCGTCGACATCGATCGTGGCACAGTTGCGGAAATAAACGACGAGAATAGCGAGCCCAATCGCCGCTTCGGCTGCAGCTACGGTGAGGATGAACATAGTGAAAATCTGCCCGGTCAAATCGCCCAATTGCACCGAAAACGCGACGAAATTGATATTCACCGCCAGCAGCATCAGCTCGATCGACATCAGCAATGTGATGATGTTTTTGCGGTTCAAAAAAATACCGCAAATACCGGTGACGAACAGTAGCGTGGCCAGCATGACATAATGGCCGATGGTAATGGAGCCATAGAGCGCGTGTTCCATTAAGCCCCCTGTCCGGATTTACGCTCGACGAGCGTCATCGATTCGGCGCGCGTGCGGCCCAGTTGTTCGTTGATATTTTGCCGCTTCACGCCCAGGCGTTGGCGATGCGTCAGCACAATCGCGCCAATCATCGCGACCAGCAGAATAAGGCCGGAAAGCTGGAACGGCACGAGGTAATCCGTGTAGAGAATCTCGCCAATGGCGCGGGCGTTACTCACTTGCGCGGCATCCGGAATGGCGCTGGCCACTTCGGCCACGGGCGCGGGGGTAAGCAGTGATTGATACAGCAGCGCGCCCAATTCGATAAACAGCAGGCCCGCCACGCCTAGCCCCAGCGGCAGCATACGAATAAACCCGGCGCGCAATTTTTCGAAGTTGATGTTCAGCATCATCACCACGAACAGGAACAACACCGCCACCGCGCCGACATAGACAATCACCAGCGTCATTGCGATATATTCGGCCCCGAGCAGCACGAACAAACCCGCCGCGTTGAAAAACGCAACGATGAGGAAAAACACCGAATGCACTGGGTTTTTCGACGTAATCACCGCCAACGCCGCGCCCATGAGAAGCGTCGCGAATACGTAGAACAGGAGGGAGGTGATATCAGGAAACATGTGCGTGGTTCGTTCTGGTTTTTGAGTTGATTAAAGCAGGTGCGTAAGCCTCACAAGTAATTTATCGGTATTCCGCGTCCTCTTTCAAATTGGCGGCGATGGCGGCTTCCCAGCGGTCGCCGTTGGCGAGTAATTTTGCTTTGTCGTAAAATAATTCCTCGCGTGTTTCGACGGCGTATTCGAAGTTCGGGCCTTCGACAATTGCATCCACCGGGCAGGCTTCCTGGCACAGGCCACAATAAATGCATTTCGTCATGTCGATGTCGTAACGTGTGGTACGGCGCGAACCGTCCGCCCGTTCTTCCGCCTCGATGGTAATGGCTTGCGCCGGGCAAATGGCTTCGCATAATTTACAGGCAATGCAGCGCTCCTCGCCATTGGCATAACGGCGCAGCGCATGCTCGCCACGGAACCGCGGCGAAAGCGGGCCTTTCTCGAACGGGTAGTTGATGGTGACCGCGCCTTTGAGAAAGAAATATTTCAGCGTAAGCCCCATGCCGCGCAATAACTCGAACAGCGTGAAGGAGCGGAAAAATTGGCGTACCTGCTTCATAGTTAACTCGGCAAATTATGCGTGAATACGAGGTATGCTGACGTCAGCACCACCCACAGCAGCGACAGCGGCAGGAAAATTTTCCAGCCCAATCGCATCAGTTGATCGTAGCGGTAACGCGGGAATGTCGCGCGCACCCACAGGAACACGAACAGGCACGCCGCGACTTTCAGCATGAACCAAATGCCGGTGGGCACGAAGCTGAGCGTATCGCCCGCGAAGGGTGACTGCCAGCCACCGAGGAACAGTGTCGTCGTCATCGCGCTCATGAGAATCATGTTGATATATTCACCGAGGAAAAACAGCGCGAACGCCATCGACGAATATTCTACGTTGTAACCCGCGACCAGCTCGCCCTCGGCCTCCGGTAAATCGAACGGCAGGCGGTTGGTTTCGGCGAGGCCCGAGATAAAAAACACCACGAACATGGGCAGCAGGCCCGAAAATGCATACCAATGCGTGATGCCGCCCGATTGTGCATTCACAATGTCGCCTAAATTGAGCGAACCGGCGCACAGCAGCACAGTGATAATAACCAGCCCGATCGACACCTCGTAACTCACCATCTGTGCGCTTGAGCGAATGGCACCGAGGAACGCATATTTCGAGTTCGACGCCCAGCCGGAAATGATAATACCATACACCCCAAGCGAGCTAATCGCGAACAGATACAGCACGCCCACATTCAGGTTCGCAATCACGAATTCCTTCGAAATCGGCACTACGGCCCAGCCCAGCAGCGACAGCGCAAACGTAATCATCGGCGCGATAATGAACATCACCCGATTGGCTTTGGTCGGGATGATGGTTTCTTTCAAAAACAGCTTAAACCCATCAGCAAACGCCTGCAGCAGGCCGAATGGGCCCACCACGTTTGGGCCGCGACGCAGCTGCATGGCGGCAATCACCTTGCGTTCGGCGTAAGTGAGCATCGCCATCGCTATCAGCAACGGCACCACCAGCACCAGAATTTGCAGCACCACCTGAATGACCGAGACCAACACCGGATATTCCGGTAACAGATCCGCCACCCAGCCTAAATAATGCGTGGTAAAGTCGCTCATGCGGCCTGATGCTCCGGAGCTGAAGTGGCAAGCGACTCAGTGCACGCCGCCATGGTTTTACTGGCGCGGCTGATGGGGTCGGTCATGTAGAAATTACGCACTGGGTAGTCGAACCTTTCAGGCTTGATGGCGACTTTGCTGGCTTTGCCTGCCACCCATGCCACATCCGGCTTCGCGTCGCGCACGGCGAAATGCGGGAATTCTCGCACGATGCGCGCGCGCAATTCGTTGAGCGTTTTGTATGGCAGGGGTTTTGACAGCACTTCCGACAGCGCCCGAATCGCCCACCAATCCTCGCGCGCTTCGTTCGGCGGGAACACGGCGCGGCGCGCTTCCTGCACCCGGCCTTCGGTGTTCACGAACCATGCGTCCTGTTCGGTGTAGGCCGCGGCGGGCAAAATTACATCCGCCCGGTGCGCGCCGATGTCGCCGTGATGGCCCTGATACACCACAAACGCATCGCCAAAATAACTCATGTCGATTTCGTCAACCCCGAGCAGATACACCAGCTTAATTTCTTTAGCGGCGATGCCTTCAATGATACCGGCCGTGTCGTGCCCATCAGTTTGCGGCACAAACCCAACATCCAGCGCACCGACGCGACCTGCAGCGTTATGCAGCAGGTTAAAGCCGTTCCACCCCTCGCGCACAACGTCGCAATTGGCGGCAATAGCTTTGGCTGCAGCTAAAATCGCCTCGCCATCGGCACGGGCGAGTGCCCCGGCACCAACAAGAATTACGGGGTTTTTAGCGTTTTTAAGCGCTTCGGCCACGGGGTGTTTGCCGTTTGCAATCTCGCTCAGCACTTGCGGATTTTCGCCCAATTGCGTCACCGGGAACGTCAAATCGAATGCATTGCCGACATTAAACGCCTGCATGCCGTTCTGCAGATATGCTTTGCGCAGGCGGGTGTTGACGAGGGGCGCTTCATGGCGCGGGTTGGTGCCGATCATCAGCACCACATCTGCCTGTTCGAGCCCGGCGATGCCGGTGTTCATGAGATAAGATCCCCGGTCGTTCACATCAATTTTCGCACCGTCCTGGCGGCATTCAAGGTTGGGCGAGCGCACTAACGTCATCAAATCCTTCAGCGCCACCACCGCTTCCACCGGCGTCAGATTGCCAACGATGGCGGCCATCTCGCGGCCTTCAAGCGACGATGCGCGTGCAGCAATCGCCTCGAGTGCCACCTGCCAGCTCACTTCCTGCAGCTTGCCCGCCACGCGAACATAAGGCCGGTCGAGCCGCTGGGTTTTTAGGCCGTCGCACGCGTAGCGCGCTTTGTCGGCGAGCCATTCTTCGTTTACGTCTTCGTGCAGGCGGGGCAGAATGCGCATCACCGCCTCGCCCCGGCTGTCGATGCGGATGTTACTGCCCACCGCGTCCATCACGTCAATCGATTCGGTTTTGGTCAACTCCCACGGCCGCGCGTTAAACGCGTAAGGCTTACTGGTCAGCGCGCCGACGGGGCAAAGGTCGATAATGTTCGCCGAAAGCTCGGAAGTCAGCGCTTTCTCAAGATAACTGGTAATTTCCATATGCTCGCCACGGCCCAGCGCGCCCAGTTCCGGCACGCCTGCCACTTCGTCGACGAAGCGCACGCAGCGGGTGCAGTGAATGCAGCGCGTCATGGCGGTTTTAACCAACGGGCCCATGTATTTCGCTTCAACCGCGCGCTTGTGGTCGTGGTAGCGGCTGGTGCCCGAGCCGTAGGCCATCGCTTCGTCCTGCAGGTCGCACTCGCCGCCCTGATCGCAAATGGGGCAATCGAGCGGGTGGTTGATGAGCAGGAATTCCATCACCCCTTCGCGGGCCTTTTTCACCATCGGCGTGTTGCTGAACACTTCCATGTTGGCCGCAGCGGGCAACGCGCAACTGGCCTGCGGCTTCGGCGGGCCCGGGCGCACTTCAACCAGGCACATGCGGCAGTTACCGGCGATTTTCAAACGGTCGTGGTAGCAAAAACGCGGAATTTCCACGCCCGCGCGATCACACACCTGAATCACCGATTCACCTTGTGTGAACTCAATTTCCTGACCGTCAATTTTCAGTGTGGGCATGGCTATTTCTTCTTTTTACTGGCCGTGGTTTTGGCTGCGGGCTTTTCAGTGGCTGTGGGTTTGCAGTTATATTTCTCGAGCAGCGCATCGATAATACCCGCCGCGGCCGGGGTCGAGGCGGTGTCTTTGGCGTTGGCTTTGCTCCAGTCGCCCAGCGTCTTCATCACTTCGTCGTCCGTCATTTTTTTCTTTTCGGCGCCTTTTTCACAGAAGGGCGATTTGAATGCAACCTTCTCGCCTTTGGCCACGTTCAGCTGGTGAATTTCATCCATCGCCAGCGCCATATCCACCACGCCGGCTACATAGGCGTGGCACACGGTTTGGTCAGTGGCGTCGGTGCTCGCGCATTTGCCCACCATGTCGGAATAACGGGTGGCGAGCGAGCAGCTTTGCAGCTTGTTTTTGTTGAGGTACTGCAACAGCGGCACGGCGGCGGGCGCGGGCTTTTCAGTTACGTACAGGCTGGGTTTCGCTTTCGCCGCGGCCGTTACCTGATCGATCACTTTTTTATCCGCCGCCGCGTCGCATTTTTCGTGGGGGCTGGTGACGAGCCAGAAACGCTCGGCCCCGCCCAGCGTGTAATACTCGCACCCCACATTGTCCGCCGCGCACGCTGAAGTCATTTTGTCGCTGGTGATGGTGGCGTTCGCGGTGATGGGCACAACGAGCGTCATTGCGAGGAGCGCAGCGACGCGGCAATCCATCTTCCTAACGTAGGTAAAGGTGGATTGCTTCGCTAACGCTCGCAATGACGGGATAATGTTCTTTTTCATGCTGCTCTCCGTGAGAATTCGTCGATGCGACGTTCGATTTCGGGTCGGAAATGGCGCACGAGGCCTTGTACCGGCCATGCCGCCGCGTCGCCCAGCGCGCAAATGGTGTGGCCTTCGATGCGGGTAGTGATGTCGAGCATGTGGTCAATGTCGGCGCGTTTTGCGTCGCCCAACACCATGCGCTCCATCATACGCCACAGCCAGCCGGTGCCTTCACGGCACGGGGTGCACTGGCCGCAGCTTTCGTGTTTGTAAAACCGGCTGAGGCGCGCGATGGCTTTCACGATGTCGGTCGATTTATCCATCACGATGACGGCGGCGGTGCCGAGGCCCGATTTCACATCGCGCAGTGCGTCAAAATCCATCAGCACGTCGTCGCAAATGGATTTCGGAATCAGCGGAACGGACGAACCGCCCGGAATCACCGCCAGCAGATTATCCCAACCCCCGCGCACGCCGCCGCAATGTTTTTCAATCAGCTCGCGCAGCGGAATGCTCATCGCCTCTTCCACGTTGCACGGGTTGTTCACGTGGCCGGAAATACAGAAAATTTTAGTGCCGGTGTTGTTGGGGCGGCCAAAGCTTGCGAACCATTCCGGCCCGCGACGCAGAATGGTGGGCACCACCGCGATGGATTCCACATTGTTCACGGTGGTGGGGCAACCCCAAACCCCCATGCCCGCCGGGAAGGGCGGCTTCAGGCGTGGCTGGCCTTTTTTGCCTTCGAGCGATTCAATCAGCGCCGTTTCTTCGCCGCAAATATACGCGCCCGCACCGCGATGCACAAACACGTCGAAATCGTAGCCCGATTTGCAGGCGTTCTTGCCCAGATAACCGCCCGCATAGGCTTCCGCGACGGCCTGTTCGAGGCAGTGATATTCGTAGCCATATTCACCACGGATGTAAATATACGCGGCGACGGCATTCATCGCGAACCCGCCAATCAGCGCGCCTTCCAGCAGTTTTTGCGGGTCATGACGCATGATTTCGCGGTCTTTGCAGGTGCCGGGCTCGGACTCGTCGGCGTTGATGACGAGGTACGACGGCAGCGGCGAGTTTTTAGGCATGAACGACCATTTCATGCCGGTGCTGAACCCCGCGCCACCGCGCCCGCGCAGCCCCGAATCCTTGACGCGCTTAATGATTTCATCGCGCCCGAGCGCCAGAATATCTTTCGTGTTGCTCCAGTCGCCACGCTTCAGTGCGCCCTTCAACGTCCAGTCGTGGTGGCCGTAGAGGTTGGTGAAAATACGGTCTGAGTCAGCAAGCATCAGTGGCTCGTCGCAGGTTCGGGTGAAGGGAGAATGTCGTTCGGAATCGTCAGCGTCGGTTCGCCCGCCGAATAGGGTGCTACGGCATAAATCTGGAAGCGGATATTCCAGCCGTCTTTATTAAAAAACAGCGTGCAGCTATCGCATGCGCCCAGGCTCACATAAGGGTCGGTGCGGGTTTTGATTTCATCGAACAGCATTTCGGCGTATTTTTTGTTCAGTTCGGTTTGAATGAATTGGTTCAGTTTATCAAGCTGCGCCGGCGTCGCATTTGCCGCCGGGTCAATCGCCTGCCCGGTTTTCAAATCGAACGTATAACCTTCCGTACCCGATAACGGGTGCGCCGAACCTGCGCCATAGGTGCTGTAGGTCACGAGCACCGTCAGTAACGTCGGTGTTTGGTAGGCCACCGAAAAACTCGCGCCGGATTCGTTCATGTTCACATCCGGCACGGGCTTGGCAATCGGCGCGCCCTGGCACGATTCGCCCGCCAATTGCTGCGGCACCTGCGCGAGCTGTTTGTTGATTGCGTCGGCAATCGCAGGCGACGCACCTAGCAGTTCAGGCTTAAAAATATCGGCTTTGCACATGCACTCATTGAATGCCGCGCCGCCGGACGGCTGGCATTCCTGCATTTGGAAATACCCCTGGCGCACTAACTTCGAAGCAATGCTGATACCCGCCACCGCTGGCTGCGTTTCCGGCACTGCAATACTTGGCGGAACGGGCACTGGGGCCGTCGCCGCCCCCGCTGCCGGTTCGGCTACGGTGGGTGTTGCGACTGCCGCAGGCGCAGTCGCCGCGGGCGTTGCAGGCTTTGCTTCTGCCGCTACGGCTGGCGCTGGTTTTTCTTCCGCGCGCACGGGTTGGCTTGCCATCGCCAGCACCAGCAACCCAAAAAGCAGATTGTAACGCATTGTTTTCATCAACCCGCCTTAATGGTGGTGAGGCTGGTGAGGCCCGGCAGCGGCTCCGACGAAGTACGTGCCGTTTGCGGGCCTACTTTGGGCTTCTCGTTGCGCTTCAGTTGTAACAAAATTTCGCGCGTTGAGGCATAATCCAAATCCTCGTAGAAAATCTCCGAGCCGTCATGCCCATCGACCTGAACCATGGGGGCATTCACACACGCGCCCAAACATTCCACTTCCGTCAGCGTAAACATTCCGTCGCGCGTGGTTTCGCCGAAACCGATGCCCAGCGTGTCTTTGCAGGCTTTCACCACTTCGTCGCTACCGCGCAGCCAGCATGGCGTAGTGGTGCAGCACTGCACCAGATGCCGCCCCACCGGCGCGAGGTTATACATGGTGTAGAATGACGCAACTTCGTAGGCGCGGATGTAGGGCATGTTACACATTTTCGCGACCAGCTCGATGGCCTTCACCGGCAGCCAGTTCTGGTGCTGTTTCTGCGCCAGCGTGAGCAATGGCATCACCGCCGATTGCTCGCGCCCCGCGGGGTATTTCGCGATGTACGCTTCGGCGATTTTCACATTCTCCGCCGTGAAGGCGAAGGAATCGGGTTGCTGCACGGTTTTGGTAGTGATGGCACTCATCGGTCAATCTCCCCGAACACCACATCGAGCGTACCGATGATGGCGGAAACGTCGGCCAGCATGTGGCCTTTGCTCATGAAATCGAGGCCCTGCAAATGGGCGAATCCCGGCGCGCGAATTTTGCATTTATAGGGCCGGTTAGTGCCGTCGGCGACGAGGAACACGCCGAACTCGCCCTTGGGGGCTTCCACCGCCGTATAGGTTTCGCCCGCGGGCACGTGGTAGCCTTCGGTGTACAGCTTGAAGTGATGAATCAGCGCTTCCATCGACTGTTTCATTTGGCCGCGTTTGGGCGGCGCGATTTTCGGGTCATCCACCACCACCGGGCCTTTGGGCAATTTTTCAATGCATTGCAAAATAATGCGCAGGCTCTGACGCATTTCTTCCATGCGGCACAAATAGCGGTCGTAGCAATCGCCGTTTTTGCCCACCGGCACGGCGAAATCGAGTTCGCTGTAAATTTCGTAAGGCTGGGCTTTGCGAATGTCCCACGCCACGCCGGAACCACGCAGCATGGGCCCGGTGAAACCCCACGCCAACGCCTCGGCGCGGCTGACCACGCCGACATCCACCGTGCGTTGTTTCCAGATGCGGTTTTCGGTAACGAGCGTTTCCACATCGTCGATGACTTTACCGAACTCGCGGCAGAATTTAGCGATGTCGTCTTCCATGCCGCGCGGAATATCTTGGTGCACACCGCCCGGGCGAATATAAGCCGAGTGGAAGCGCGCGCCTGAAGCGCGTTCGTAAAATTCCAAAATCCGTTCACGCTCCTCGAACATCCATAGCAGCGGCGTGGTCGCGCCCACATCAAGGATTTGCGTGGTGACGTTCAGTGTATGGTTCAGAATCCGAGTCAATTCCGAAAAAATCACGCGGATATAACTGGCACGAATCGGGATTTCACAACCGAGCAATTTCTCCACCGCGAGGCTGAAGCAATGCTCCTGATTCATCGGCGATACGTAGTCCAGCCGGTCGAAATAAGGCAGCGCCTGCAGGTAGGTTTTGTGCTCGATCAGCTTTTCTGTACCCCGATGCAGCAGGCCGATATGCGGGTCGGCGCGCTCGACCACTTCGCCGTCCATTTCCAACACCAGCCGCAACACCCCATGCGCCGCCGGGTGCTGCGGGCCGAAATTCAGCGTGAGGTTTTTAATGTCGACTTGGTTCGCGCTCATGCGGCGACTCCATCCAAAAACCGGTGCATAATGTAGATATCAACAAACCCCAGCGTGCTATGGCGATACGATTTCGGGCTGACGCCGATGATGGTGAAGCCGAGCGACTGCCACAATTCCACCGCGCGGGTGTTCGTGGAAACCACGTAATTGAATTGCATGCTGAGGCAACCCTGGCGCTTTGCCTCGGCCAGCGAATGCACGCACATGGCGCGCGCCACACCTTGGCCGCGATAATCACGGTGCACCATGTAGCCCGCGTTGGCGATGTGGTCGCCCAAGCCATAATGGTTCCGGCGCAGTGAATAAGTGCCGATGACTTTTTCGCCTTCCATCACCACGAACGCGGCGGCACCGGTGCCATATTTTCCAGCCCCGCACCACACTTCACGCGCCAATGCTTCGCTGGAATCCGGCGCATAGGAATAGGTGTCGCCGCCTTGCACCACGTCATGAAAGATTTCCCAAATGCCCGGCCAGTCGGCATCCGTCGCGGGCGTGACACTCCAGCGTTTGTCATCCTGAGCCACGCGAAGGATCTCACTTTCCGAAGCGAGATTCTTCGGCTTCGCCTCAGAATGACAAGAATGTTTCATCACGGCGCTCATGAGGCTTTCTTGTCGGCAGCGGGCGCTGCGGCTGGTGGCGCAGGTGGGGCCGGAGGCGGCGGTGCTTTGTCGAGATATTCCGTGCCCTCCCACGGACTCAGGAAATCGAAGCTGCGAAATGCCTGGTTGAGCTGCACTTTTTCATACACCACGCGCTTCTGGTCTTCGTCGTAGCGCAATTCCACAAAACCCGTCAGCGGGAAATCCTTGCGCTGGGGGTGGCCTTCGAAGCCATAATCGGTGAGGATGCGGCGTAAATCCGGGTGGCCGTCGAAAAACACGCCGTACATGTCCCACACTTCGCGCTCGTACCATCCGGCCGAGGGATAAACAGCATCGACCGACGGCACTGACGTGTCTTCCACCACACTGAGCTTCACGCGGATGCGGCGGTTTTGGGTGACGGAAAGCAGGTTGTAGACAATCTCGAAGCGCGCAATGCGTTCAGGGTAATCCACAGCGGTGATGTCGATAAGCTGCTCGAAGCAGCATTTTTCATCGTCACGCAAAAATTCCAGCAGCGGCGCAATGTGCGCAGCATCAGTAACAAGCGCCAGCTCACCATACGCAACACCATGCGCGCTCACGCGATCGCTCACCATGCCTTGAATGTAATCGCCCAGCTGCTCTAAAGTTTCAATTTGCATAATCCCCCCACCTTGTCATTCCCGCGTAGGCGGGAATCTCCTTAGCCGCTTGCGCCAGGGATTGAAGGAGATTCCCGCCTTCGCGGGAATGACAAAATAGAAATACGGGTGCGCACGCCATCACTGCCTCCGGATGCTGCCGGTGCGGCGGATTTTTTTCTGCAACTGCAAAATGCCATACATCAGCGCTTCGGCCGTGGGCGGGCAGCCGGGCACATACACATCCACCGGCACAATACGGTCGCAGCCGCGCACCACCGAATAGCTGTAATGATAATACCCGCCGCCATTGGCGCAGCTGCCCATGGAAATCACGTAGCGTGGCTCGGCCATCTGGTCGTATACTTTACGTAGCGCCGGGGCCATTTTGTTGCATAACGTGCCCGCCACAATCATGACATCCGATTGACGCGGGGATGGGCGGAACACCACACCCAAACGATCCATGTCGTAACGCGCGGCAGCGGCTTGCATCATTTCCACCGCACAACAGGCAAGGCCGAAGGTCATGGGCCACAAACTGCCCGTACGCGCCCAGTTCACCAGCTTGTCGAGGTTGGCGACGACAAAGCCTTTGTCGTTGAATTCGTTCAGCACCTGCCCCAGCAGCGCATCCTGCGACGCGCCGGGAGTCAAAGGATTCGGCATCCGGGATTCGGCATTCGGGGAAAAGGTGCGGGTCATCCTTTGCTCCATCGCAAATTACGCTGAATCCTGATTCCTGAATCCTGAATCCTCTTTTTCATTCCCAATCCAGCGCTCCTTTTTTCCACTCATAGATAAATCCGATGGTCAGGATGGCCAGAAAACTCATCATCGACCAGAAGCCGACGAGGCCTATTTTGCCGAGCGTTACTGCCCACGGAAACAGGAACGCCACCTCAAGATCGAAAATAATGAACAAAATGGCCACGAGATAAAAGCGCACATCGAACTGGCCGCGCGCGTCATCGAATGGCTCGAATCCGCATTCGTAGGGCGAGAGTTTTTCAGCATCGGGCTTGAGTTTGGCGAGCAGAAACGGTGCGCCGATCATCACGGCCGACAGGCCGATCGCAATGACCAGAAAAATCAAGACCGGAAAATACGAGGTAACAACGGCTTCCATGTACGCTTCAGTCCTCTTGTTTTTGTCGCGTTATGCGCTGCTTATAGCAGTTACAACCGCTGCGGGAAGGGTTTTTTGCGGCGGGCGAATTTGTGTGAATAAATCGCGGCAACGCTGGCCGTGGGCCGTAGTTTCCGAAGAAATACGCATCAGAATCCATATTAACCAAATATTAATTGGCCTGAGCTACTATTGCAGCTAGAATACAAATTCTCTGTCACTGATTCAGGATTGCCCATGACCGCTTCAAGCCAGCTTGCCGTTGAAATCCGTAAAGGTGCCGACCACCTCGATATCTGGGTCGATGCCAACAATAACGGTGAACGCGACGACGACGACGTGAATATTTACATCACCTCCGGCGGCGGCTTTTACACCGTGAGCCCCACCTTCAAACACGCGCTCGACAGCGCCATTCAAACGCGCATCAAAGAATTGGCCATCACCATGCTCACCGAGCCCGGCGGTCACACCCACACGGAATCGAAACTGCGCGACCTGGCGCTTGAACTGGTGCTCAAAGCCACTGCCGATGAAGCCGCTCCCGCCGAAGCTGCCCCCGTGACTGACCCCGACCAGATGATGAAAAACCTGAAGTCGTTTTTCTAATTCGCGTGTGCCTTTTAGCCACTAAAAAAGCCGCCCCGAGGGACGGCTTTTTTAGTGGCGGGAGTGACGGGACTTTCTCGGGCTAAAGCCCTCGTGTTATTTCTTTAATTCATTGTGATGATAAAGTCCCCCTTCGCTCCCAAGAGAGCTTCGGCGGACACTCCGTTTTGCAAGGCCGCGCGCAGCGCGGGCAAAACGGGTGGCGGGAGTGACGGGACTCGAACCCGCGGCCTCCTGCGTGACAGGCAGGCGCTCTAACCAACTGAGCTACACCCCCGTGTTAGCTTTTCTAGCAGCTTTAGCTGCTTAGAAATGCTTACATCGCGCCGAAGCTCGTGAGAGCGAAGGCGGATGGTCACGGCATTCTTCCTTCGTCCCCCTACGCTCGCAAGCGAGCTTCGGGCGACACTCCCACGCCTAAGGTCGCCTTCACGCGGCAGTCCACTAAGGTGGCCTGCCACCCGAAGCCGAAGGCGTAGGGTGGTGGGCGATCACGGACTCGAACCGCGGACCCTCTCGGTGTAAACGAGATGCTCTAACCAACTGAGCTAATCGCCCCTTCCGCACGGCCTGTCACAAGCGTGGCCGCACTAAGGAGTGGAGGCTATAATTGAGAGCCACGAGCGGTGCAAGGGGAAAAAGAGGGTTTAGGGTATAGGGGTTAGGGGATGGAAATCTTTTTACTAAACCCTAACCCCTATACCCTAAACCCTGAACGAAAAAACGGCGCCGATGTTGCCATCGACGCCGTTTTATTCGTCATGCAGCGAGTCGCTGCAATCGGTGAACTACGCAGCTTTGCGCTTGTTCACTTGGTCTTTCAGCGCTTTGCCGGGTTTGAATTTCGGCTGAACCGAAGCTGCGATTTTGATCACAGCGCCGGTGCGCGGGTTACGACCTTCGGTGGCTTTACGCTTTACCGAGGTGAAGGTGCCGAAGCCAACGAGGCGAACTTCTTTGCCTTTGCTGAGCGATTTGCTGATGGTTTCGATGAATGCATCCACCGCTTCAGCGGCTTTTGCTTTGGTCAGTTCGCAGCTATCTGCGATTTCGGCGATCAGTTCGTTCTTGTTCATGAGAGACTCCATTCATGGTTAGAAGACGGGTTAAAACAAGTCGTGCCAGCGGCAATGTTCCATCGTGGTGCATGTTGGTGGTGGGTGAATTTTTCATTCCGCCACCGCGAACTGCATTTCGACGAGGGTTTGCCTTGTCACTAGCGAGGTGGGTTTAAGCACCATTCGGTGATGCTGTAAACAACAAAAGTAAAAAAACTGGCGGATTTCTCACGCTTTTGGGCAATAGTTTTTACTTGCAATTTCGGTTTCTACCTCGGCAATCGCCGTGACTGCATGCGAACGCGACAAAATGAATTCGCAAAAACGCTATATTTTCTGCGCCTTGCCGGGCATTCGATTAAAAATAAAATCACTCACGCAATGATGCAAACAGCTCAGCAGCCACAACGGAAAATACAACGTGCGCGGGAAGGCAATGCGCGGTTTATTCGCGCGCAATCCACAGGCAATGATGTTAGCTGCACGCTCCGGCGACATCATCAGCGGCATCGAAAAATCATTGCACGACGTCAGTGGCGTTTCAATCCACCCCGGACAAATCACATTCACGCGCACGCCTTTTTTATGCAGCAGCCCGCGCAGCGCTTCGCCATAAAATCGCACGGCGGCTTTGCTTGCGCTGTAGGCGGGCGCGCTCGGCAACGGCCGCATGGAAGCCAGCGACGCCATCAGCGCCAGCTGCCCTGCCCCGCGCGCTACCATGCGCGGCAGAATGGGGTGAATGGTATTCAGCACACCTTGCACATTCACATCGAACACCATCTGCGCGGCGACAGTAGTTTCCACACCCGCAAAACTACCCGATGAAATTCCCGCGTTAGCAATCACCAAATCCAGCGGCTGCGCATCGTCGACCTTCTCGATGTACGCGGCCATCGCGGGCGCGTCGGTGACATCAATCGTGGCGCTCCGCACCTCGGCACCCTTCGCGCGGCACGCATTCGCCACGAGGCGTAGCCGCTCCGAATCGCGCCCCAGTATATAGAGTGTCACGCCCGCGGCCGCATACTCAACCGCCAGCGCAGCCCCAATGCCGCTCGATGCACCGGTGATAAGGATGTTACATGGAATGACCATACTGGATATGGTAGGCATTAGCGTTCCCGGGGATTGCTTGCAGTTAAATGACTCATTCGGGCTTTCATCTGCTCAAAACTAGGGTAGGTGGCAAGTGGTGTTTCTACTGCGTGAATTGTCTTCGGAAGCCGCACAGCGTAAACTTTGCCCGCCGCACGACTATTATCTTCTGAATTGGGTTCGCGATCAAACGATGTCACCAGCATAGTGCCCTCCCCATCAATCTCACCCACGGCAAACTTGGTGGGATCCTTCAATGCGGGATCTAAATTGATTATGGCTTTTGGAACAGACGCCACCGCCTGATGAGCATCGAACGCCAACACCCTGTTTGAGTCGATGGCCGTGATGCCGTAGCACAATTGCGGACCATTTCCTGTATCCACTTGAAGCAATCCACCGCCGTCCGGCCGACCGACCATATCGTGCATATCGAGATACACTTCCGAAGGACCTATCAAAGCGTTCAGGCGTGGAGAAAAAACGGCTCTGCGCACCACTTGCTTCTTCGTATCCGCATAAAAAAGCTGCGTCTGACCATTATCGTCCGCAAATCCCGCAAGACCGTTCGTCGTCACCAGATCACCGGCGAGTTTTTTTAGTGCCATATCGGGTGTAAGCACATACAGAGACCCCGAACCACTACCGTCCGGCAGTGGTTGATTTTTTAAAGGCATTGTTCCAACAAAAAAACGGACGCTACCATCGGCACACGCTACAATTGTGGTATCGTTCGGCCTGTTCTGGGGCTGATCCGGCTCAAGTTCGCATACTTTGAGCCAGTGCGGCTCTTGCTTGTCGTTATAATAATAAATGCCACTTTTACGCGCGACGATAAGTGAGCCGTCCTGATTAATTGCCAGACCACTGACATGCTCCCCCACGTCGGCGACTTCTTCGAGTTTGGCAGCGCGTGGCTCGTATGCAAATATCTTGTGGCAATTGATATCGACATAGTAAAACCGCTCGTCGAGCGGATTAAAAATAGTGCCTTCACCCAAATGGTGGCGTTGCTCGTGGGCGAGATAGTAGTCGGAAACTTCTATAGCCAAACGAAACTCCTACTAAAAAGTAAGACGCCTAGATTTAATAAGGCGGGCAATGCAGACCCTTCAGGCTTCCAGTAAAAATCTCGAACCCATTCGCGGTCACGCCCAGCGAATGCTCGAACTGAGCGCTCAGGCTTTTGTCGCGTGTCGTTACCGTCCAGCCGTCGTGCTTGTTTAAAATCGTCGCGGCTTTGCCCACGTTGATCATCGGCTCGACGGTGAAGAACATGCCCTCCTCGAGCGTCACGCCGGTGCCGGGTTTGCCGAAATGCAGAATATTGGGTGCGGTGTGAAAAATTTTGCCCAAGCCATGCCCGCAATATTCGCGCACTACGCTGTAGCCGAAACTCTCGGCGTAGGTTTGAATCGCGTGGCCGATATCGCCCGTCGTCGCGCCAGGGCGCACTTTTTCGATGCCGCGCATCATGGAATCATACGTCACCTGCGTCAGGCGTTTTGCCTTCGTCGACATTTCGCCCACCCAATAGGTGCGGCTGGTGTCGCCGTGCCACCCATCGACTATCACCGTCACGTCGATATTCACCATATCGCCCACCACCAGCTTTCGCGCATCGGGGATGCCGTGGCACACCACATGGTTCACACTAGTGCAGACGGATTTAGGAAAACCGCGATAGCCCAGCGGTGCCGGAATCGCGCCTGCCGCGATAATTTTATCGTGGCACACGGTGTTAATATCGTCGGTCGTGATGCCCGGCTGCACGAAGGCCGCCATGTCGTCGAGAATACTCGCCGCCAGCACGCCCGCTTTGCGCATGCCCGCAAACTCGGCCTCGCCGTGCAGCGTGATGGTGCGGGTGTCTTGCAATTCGTCGTCGTCATCGTAGGTCATACCTGCATGCTGCCAGATCGCACGCGGGCTTGCAAGCCGCAGGGCGGCAGCCGTCATGCTGAATCTATTTCAGCATCCATCAAAGGCGTGTCTGCGCCGGATAAGCTCATATAGTTTTTCCGCGCCAGACGGCGCTTCGATGGGTCCTGAAACAAGTTCAGGATGACAGGGTGGCTAATCCGTGCTTTTACACGCAAACAAAAAAGGACATCTCCATGACCCAGCCCGTCACCGCCGCCATGATGATTATCGGCAACGAAATTCTCTCGGGCCGTACGCAGGACACGAACCTCGCCTACCTCGCCAAACGCCTGAACGCCGTGGGCGTGCAGGTGCGCGAGGCGCGCGTGGTGCCGGATGTGGAGGCAACCATTGTGAAAACCGTGAACGAACTTCGCGAAAAATATGATTACGTGTTCACCAGCGGCGGCATCGGCCCCACGCACGACGACATTACCAGCGCCAGCATCGCAGCCGCTTTCGGCGTGCCTCTCGTGCGTGACGCCGAAGCCGTGCGGCGGCTTGAGGAAGCCTATCGCGGCACCGACAAGCTGAACGAAGCCCGCCTGAAAATGGCCGACGTGCCGCAAGGGGCCGCCCTCATCGACAACGAAGTCACCGCCGCCCCGGGTTTTCGCATGGAGAATGTGTATGTCATGGCCGGCATACCCAAAATCTGCCAGGCGATGATTGAAGGCATTTTGCCCCAGTTGCGCAGTGGCGTCACCATTCTCTCCACCAGCATCAGCACGAACCTCGCCGAAGGCAACATCGCCGCCGGCCTTACCGATTTGCAATCGCGCTACCTCGATGTCGAAATCGGCAGCTACCCGCATTTTGTCGATGGCGGCTACCGCACCACCCTCGTCTTCCGCTCGCCGGATGCCGCCCGCAACGACGCCGCTGCTGCCGAATTATCCACCATCGTCGAGTCCCTCGGCGGCGAACTCATCGACACCCCCACTGCCTGATTGCATTTGCCCGCCGCGCACGATAGGCAGGCCTGATGGATGTCCCCGTGGCGGAACTGGTAGACGCTGCAGACTTAAAATCTGTTTCGGGTAACCGAGTGCCGGTTCGATTCCGGCCGGGGGCACCATCACCAACAAGCTGTTGAAGCTGCGCCATTTTCAAAAATCAATCTTTGAAACAGCAGGATAGATCGTTTGTATTTCAATATGTTTTGGTTCGACTCCGCGCCCGTGGTTGCTGGGTATAAAATAAATTATATTATTCTGACGGCGGAAACCTTTCATGCTCAGGCAGGTTATGAGCATCTAACATCCAAGAAAGTTTTTCCGCCGTTTGAATATGACACTGCGCAGGTAGTTGATTCGGTTCGTCGAGCGTCCCGGTTTGAATATCAACAAGGCCGGGAAGCAAATTTGCATTTCTATAAAACAATCCCGTTCCGCAGTCGGGGCAAAATTCGCGGGTAACATGTTCTGACGATGTATAAATTTTTGGCTGTCCCTTGATGATATCGAGCGCATCTTCTGGAAACGTTGCCCAGCCAACCATCGGCGCACCGGCATGGCGACGGCAATCATTACAATGGCACAAATAATGAACGGCTGCTTCGCCCTTCACTTCATAACGTAGCGCACCACAATGGCATCCGCCCTTTAGCATTCTGTCCATACGCTACACCAATCCCAGCTCACGCCGTTTTATTTTTGTTAAATCACCGCCCACCATATCATACGATTGCTTGATGTAATGCCTTAAATCATCATCGCTCAGTCCTGGCTCAGCATAATGCTGAATCCATTTCATGCCACGTGAAGCTAGGTATGGAGCAGGTTTTAAGCCAGGAAGCTCTTTGAGGATTTCATAACTGATTGGCGCGGTCTTAAATGTAAACGCAGAACCGTCATTGCTCCAGCCACCAATCGCAAACACTTTGCCACCAACTTTCCATACATGCGATCCGCCCCATTGCATGACATAGCTGGTGGCTTTTAGTTTTCTGCAGAAATCATTGAATTCGTTATAATCCATACTCAATTTCTGATTTTAAATATACGTTGTTGATTTATACTATGATTAATCCAGCTTGCGAGTCATTGCATTATGCAATTGTGTGATCTCGATTGTGATGGTTCCCATAGAAAAAATCTTCCGTTTTGGGCTTCAGGGGACTTGAGTAATTTTCCCATCCCTTGTAAAACCTCAAGAAATTGCATCAAGCGGTTCGAAGTTTTTCCGCGCTGGTGCACCAAACCTATATGCTTTTTTAATCCCCTGTGGACTCTTCTATTCTTGCGCCGCAATGAAGTCATGGTAGAAATAAAAAAACGTTAAACACCATCGGAAATGCCATGAGCACCCCTTCAAAAAATCATGTTTCTTTATCAAAATTGCATGACTTTTTTGTCATGATATTTATCCCCGAGAAAGCTTTTTACAGACTCGCTATCATCTACGGTGTCGCCATTAGCTTATTCACGCTCGCCGTACCTATTTCTGTACAAATGCTGATTACAACGTTGACCAACACAGCCTTGATTCGGCCTGTTGCAATCCTTTCATTCATCCTTTTTGGAATTTTATCCGTATATGCTCTGCTCACTGCGCTTCAATATTATATCATGGAGCTTTTCAAGCGACGTTTCTTTGCGCGAATCGTAAGCGAAATCGCACTGCGAAATATTCACGCCGCACAGGATCCAACTATGGATAGATCGGCACTTGCGAACCGCTATTTCGAAATAATGACCGTTCAGCATAAACTGCCAATTCTCATCACCAGCGGATTTGCATTAATGCTGCAAACCTTGGTTGGCCTTATTTTAGTCTCAAGCTATCATCCGGCGTTACTTGTATTCAATGTTATCTTTGTGTTGCTAGTTTACCTACTCTGGCGTTGGTTTGCGCCTACGGCAACACGCAGAATACTTAAGTTATCTAAAGAAAAATATGCAGTTGCCGCATGGCTGGATCATTTGGCACGCAGCAACCCGGATTCTCATACTGCTCAAGTTGCTACACAAGAAATCTACCGTTCCAATCAGGTAATCGAATCTTATCTTACAGCGCGAACCAAATTTTTCATTCCTGAGTTCCGCCAAACTGTCGGTTTTCTGCTCCTCTATGCACTTGCCAGCGCAAGCCTGGTGGGCGTTGGGGGAACACTCGTTGTTTCAGGCGAACTAACGCTTGGCCAGCTCGTCGCCGCAGAGTTGGTGTTATCTACCATTTTCTTTGGCATGTCGAAAGCGGGCGAATATTTATCGCATTACTATGATTTGTGCGCGGCGGTGGAAAAACTTTCACAGTTTTTTCTTATTCCAGTTAAAAATGCAGAAGAGAACACCAATCCTATAGACGCTAAATTTGATCGCAGCGGCTTTACTGCGTTTTTAAAACTCAAACCACCTCGCATCACCCGCACTGTCGCATATATGCTGATTTCGGCGATTATCTCGCTTATTGTGTTCCTAACCTTTACCCCTTGGATACAGACGGCTTTCGGCGCGGGGAAAATAACGGCGCTAGATCCTGCAGATCGGGCGCAAACGATCAGTTCTCTTGTCAAAGGACGTATCAATAGATGGTATGTAAATGATGGCAGCCTGGTGAAAAAAGATGACCCTATCGCGGAAATTATCGACAATGATCCGCAATTGATCGCGCGCCTTCAAAGCGAACGGGATGCAATGGGGCATAAACTGGAAACCACGCGCTTAGCGATGGAAACGTCAGAGCTTAACCATAATCGTCAAATGAATTTAAGCAATCAAGGTTTAAGCTCAAATAAGGAATATGAACAGGCGCGAATCCGCTGGAAGGAACTGAAGGCCGATGTGGCACAAGCACAAGCGGATTTGAACAAGGTTGAAGTTCAACTTGCCCGTCAGCACACACAGCTAGTGCGTGCCCCACGGGATGGTTATGTACTGCAAATATTGGCAGGGGGCGTATCCACCCATGTAAAAGAAGGTGATGCACTCGCCACCTTTGTACCCAAAGATGCCACGCCCGCAGTCGAGCTTTATGTGAGCGGCCTTGACGTGCCACTGATTCATCCGGGCCGCAAGGTAAGGTTGATTTTTGAGGGCTGGCCTTCCATACAATTTAGCGGGTGGCCATCGGTTGCGGTCGGCACATTTGGCGGCGAGGTGATTGCAGTTGATTCGACTATTTCGCCGAATGGCAGATTCCGAGTGCTTATTGCGCCATCAAAAGACGAGCCTTGGCCGGGTCCGCAGTTTCTACGGATGGGCGCACAGGTAAAAGGATGGGTGCTTCTCAATGAAGTGCCTATTGGCTATGAGCTATGGCGGCAAATGAACAGTTTTCCTCCTGTGTATGATACCGAAACGGCATTTTCTGGCAAAAACTCATCTCAAGGTACCGATAAGCCATCGATGGAGAAACAGCGATGAGTCGCTTATCTTTGTTATTGGTTGTTTGCCTGACGATTTTAGGTTGCCCACCCGCAGATGCGGCAGAAAAACTGACCTTGGAAGAGGTGCTCAATTCCTCACTGAAACATTTTCCTGAAATTCAGCAGGTAAAAGCGAAGCGTGAAGCAAGCGAAGCTTCTGTTCAGGCAGCGCTTGGGGCGTTTGATGCATCGCTCGATAATAACTCGAGTGCAAGAACATCCGGCTTTTACGATGGCAACCAAACATCCACAAAGATTGTCAAACCCTTCGAGAACTTTAACGCGCGGGTGAGTGCAGGATACCGCATTTCGGATGGCGATTTTCCGATCTATGATGACTATCTTTTCACAAACAGTGGCGGCGAATTTAATCTGGAAGTTTTTCTCTCCTTGTTGCGAGATCGCGACATTAATGATGATCGGCTCGCTTTGTGGAACAGCCGTTTGAACGTTGAAAAAGCCAAACAAGAAGAAATACTTGCCAAAATTAGTACGCAAAATGCTGCGATGAAAGCCTATTATGAATGGCTTGCCGCCGCAGAAATTTTACATATCCAAGAGGAGCTATTAACGATAGCCGAAGAGCGACAGAAAGGTTTGGTCATACGGTCCAACCAAGGTGATATTGCGTCCATCACGGTCACGGAAAACACTCAATATATATATCGGCGGCAAGGCCAGTTGAACGATGCAAAAAGACTATTGGCAAATGCATCCGCCAACCTGGCTTTGTATGTGAGAGATGATAACGGAAACATGATTACGCCGCCTCATTCTTCGCAGGTGAAAATGCCAAAGCCCGAGCATTCAAGCCCGCTATCGCCTACGAAAGACACATCAAGCGCTTATGAAAATCGCCCAGAATCCAGTATTATTGAGGCGGAAATTGAAAAACAGAAAAACGAGTTAAATGCCGGCGAAAATAAACTGCTTCCTCGCGCTGACCTGGTTGTCAGAACCGCCAGGGATAGCGGTAACGGCAGTAACACACGCCGTGGATTAGAAAACATCATCGGCCTTAATATTTCGATACCGCTGCAAAACAATACAGCTGAGGGCAGCATTTCTAAAGCCAAAGCCAATCTGAGAGCGTTAGATTTTGAGCGGCAAATGCTGCGCAACAAAATCGCTCAGCAGCTGGAATTCATTGAAAATGATATAGAAGCGGCCGCGCGATTTATTGACATAAGTGGCAATGAAATAAAAGTTGCAGAAAAAATGCAATCATCAGAACGAAAGATTTTCAGCACTGGTGGCAGCGATTTTTTCGTGCTCAATATGCGCGAAGAGCAGTTAGCCAATGCGAAAATAAAGAATGTGACAGCTCAGTTAGACTACTACAAAGTATTAGCTAATTATTACGCTGCGGCGGTGAAGCTAGATAAGTTCTACATAAAATAAATGATCGTGTACGCTCCAATATTTATCAAAAGTGGAACGGCATAGATCACTGCCCGCATATCCTGCGCCCTATTTATAGTCGTTCCAATTTTAATTGGGACGACTATGAATGACTGCGAAGCAGGAATTCCGCCGCGAAGCGAGCGTGACCCCAAATAAAAATGTCTCATTTTTATTTGGAAACACTATAGTTATGCTCTAAAACTTCGGCGGGCCGTCGTGTCGCTTAACCGCTCCTACGGCGCAGGTGCCGCAGCGCCCGGCACGGCAGCGGTGATGGAGCGGCGCATTTCGGCGAGTTCTTGTGTCACATCTTTCGCTTTTTTCGGGTCCATGGCGGCCAGAACAGGTGCAACTTTACGCTCCGACATTTTGTCGATCACTTCGAGCAGAATTGGCAAATCCATTTGGTTGAAAATATTGGCGGCGTCGCCCGGTTTCATGTTTTCGTAAATTTTCACGAGGCTTTTAATTTCGGTCGATTGTTTCTCGTTATATTTGGCCACGATTTTGTTCAGTTCAATCTGCAGCCGGCGAATTTCGATCACCTTGTCGTCGAGGCGTTTTTCGCTGGCTTCGAGCACTTTGGATTTCAAATCGAAGTCGCGTTCGCGCTGGCCCAATTCGTCGCGCCGCTTGCTGAGATTTTGCAGCAAATCGAGCTCGGTCTGGCTGTAGCTCGGCATTGCCTCCTTCTCCTTGAAGGCCTCGATTTGCTTGATAGTGCTTTTGCC
>JBJXEM010000042.1:0-7285 GCA_046154225.1 Rickettsiales bacterium | reverse complement strand
GCGGGGGTCGGGTGTTTCGGATCGCTCATCGGAATGCTCCTGCAATGTGTCAGAAGCTCATCCTGCCGTAAAAAGCTGAAGAAATCGTTAAGCAGCGTTTTCGGCCGGGTCTTCGATGGTGTAGCCCGCGCCGCGGATGGTTTTGATGAGCGGGTTGGGGCGCTCGTGGTCGATTTTATGGCGCAGGCGCGAGATATGCACGTCGATGACGTTGGTTTGCGGGTCGAAATGGTAGTTCCAGACATGCTCGAGCAGCATGGTGCGGGTGACGACCTGATTTTTGTTGCGCAGCAGATATTCGAGCAGTTTGAACTCGCGCGCCTGCAGGGCAATCGCCTCGCCGCCGCGGGTAACAGTGCGGGCCAGCAGGTTGACGGTCAGGTCGCCCGCTTGCAGCACGATATCGCTGTGGTTGCTGGGCTGGCCACGGCGGGCGAGGGCTTCGAGGCGCGCTTTGAGCTCCACGAACGCGAAGGGTTTCACCAAATAATCGTCGCCCCCGGCTTGCAGGCCCTCGACGCGGTCATCGACTTCGCCGAGCGCGCTGAGGATGAGTACCGGCGTGGTGTTGCCGCCCGCACGCAGTTCGCGCAGCAGGCTCAGGCCGTCGCGGCCGGGCATCATGCGGTCGAACAGCATCACGTCGAAATGGCCGGAGGTGGCGGCGTCGAACCCCGCGTCGCCGTCGGCGGCGCTGGCGACATGGTGGCCCAATTCGCGCAGTGAGCGGCTGATATAGGCGTTGACGTCGACATCGTCCTCGACCACGAGCACGCGCATGGGCGCGGTGGATGTAGTGCTTTGTTGCATGCGCGCATGCTAGCGCATGGGGGGCAAAAGGGGAATAGGAGAATTGGGGGTGGAAGAAGAGGAATTGGGGAACTGGAGAACTGGAGAACTGAATCTGGGCTGTCATCCCGGCCTTGCGCCGGGATCTCCTGCAGAAGAAGCGCTGCTTATTGCGGGAGATTGGCTTCGCCTCTCTCCGCTTCGCTACGGGTCCGGTGTTTGCTGACGCAAAACCGGGATGACAGTGTTTTTGTCATTTTGCCCATTCACCTCTCTTCCAATCCCAAACTTCAGCAACCCTGAACTTTGTCACAAAAGCTTCACACACTGCACCGCACAGATCGGCTATGGCAGTGCGGTATGACGCTAAAAAAGTTAAAAATTTGCGCCACTTGTCATCAGCCTGTCACAATTCTCTGGCAGAGTGATAAGCGATGACACAGCAACCCGACATGGCCGCCCAAACGCTCGCCCCCGAAGCCGAGCCCAACCACGACCGCCGCCCGCCGGTTAGAGGGGTGGAGGGGGCGAAAGTGGATGGAGCATCTGACGGCGAGGGTGGAGCCGAAAAACTGGCGATGGGTCAGACAAAGAAACCTGAAATTGATCCCGAATTGATATTAGCCGCGCCTTCTAAAGCGGATCGTTCAAAACCGGCCAAAATTTTTGGCATTCCATTGCCCGAGCCATTGTCCAATGTAGTACATGGTCTGAGCGATGCAGGTTCGCGATTTAGATTTAATGCGCTCACCATATTGCCCGGCTTTATTGTTAATCACTCCTCAAACGTGATCGGTCTGACCCAATTGGTTGGCGAAGTCCTCTACTTCAAATCAAGTGGTGTTAATCAGCTCTTCAAAGATGAGCACAAAGGTACATGGAAGCATAAACTTTACGCGCCAGTAAATATCGTTGAGGGCGTTTTCAAGAAATCTGCCTTCCGCGTCGATTTTAAACAATTGCTGAACCCCAAATACATGGGGCAGGAAATAAAACGATTCTTCGATCTGACAAAAGCAGCTGAAGTTGACTTCGCTCGCGATGGTAAATTATCGAACCCTTGGTCGGCGCGCTCAGGTTTTAGCGGCATGATGACGATGACGATCTCTACTCTTCTGCCGGAAGAGAAAGATGATCCTGAGAAAAACGAGCAACTGGGGCTTTTAAAAGCGCGTAATCCAATAGCGTATGTAGGTTATCGGGTGAGCAGGGGCCTAATGTTCCCCGTGATGACACCTATTAAGCTAGTGAAGAAGCTCTTTCATCCAAGCGAAGACATGCATATTGGCGATGGCAAGCGCGAATTCGCGGGCCTAGGCATGACGCTAACGGGCATACTCTCGGTTATATCAGGCTTTCGCCAACCACGTTTTAATGAAGCGTTGAATTTATGGAAATATGAAGCCAACTGGGCGCAAGCAGTAGGCGGCGCGATTACTACTTTTGCTGGCTACCAGCTCTTCTCTGGTCTCGATAACCAACAGGGTTGGACAAATTATGGTAAGACGCAATTTTTAAGAATTCTGCCACTCTACTTCAACATTAGAGACAGGTATCCAGACGGAAAAGGTTTCGGCGATCCGAATGCGCGCTATTATCTGGGGGCGCAAGCCGTTTACCAAACAAAAAATATTGTCGCTTCTACCATTGGTGGAGCACAAAAAACAACGCTGAGCGATGGTAGAAGTGTGATTCTCGACCAAAAAGCGAAGCGCACAGAAACTCAGCAGAAGGCGAATGATGCGAGAGTAAATAGAAAACTGCATTCGAACGACAATGCAATGAACGATAACGACATTCCATCAACAAAAATTCAATCTGCGGCGATGGCTGAGATCGCTATGCCTGAGAAACGTGAAGCAATAGCGCGGGATTTGGACGCTGCTCAGGCGGTGATGTAACAGTAGTCAGCTTACACGGCATTAAAAAGGGCGCTCGGTTGAGCGCCCTTTTTGTTTGGGTGGTGAGCGAGGTTAGTAGGCCTTGCTGACAGGAATCAAAAAACTACTGCTGCGCCTTAAACTCCACCTCGACGCGGCGTTCTTTGCTCATGCATTCGATGCGGGCGGTGCGTTTTTTGACGGACTGGCACTGCTCCTCGGGGCTGGCTTTGCCGAGGCCGCGCACGTCGCCCTCGGTCGCTTTCAGGCGCGAGTGGCCGTCGAGGTAGGTTTTTACTGCAGCGGCGCGTTTATGCGCGAGGGCTTCGTTGTAGGAATCCGTACCGATCTGGTCGGTAAAGCCGTGGATGGTGACTTCCGTAATGGCGGTGGCTTTATTGATGATGGCGGCCAGCTGGTCGAGTTTGCTGGTAGCGCTTGCGGTGAGGGTGGCTTTGTTGAACTCGAAATACACGGTGCGGGCTTCGCGCGACATGACGGGGGCGGGCACCAATGCTGCGGCCGGGCGCGGCTGCACGATGGTTTTGGGTGCCGGTGCGGGGGCAATGGCGCAGGGGTCGGTGTCGCCCTGCCATTTGGTGCGCACGCAATGGCCTGCCGAATCGCCGATGGGGTGCGAGCCTTTGTCGTAAGCCGCGTCGTCGGACGTGGCGGCAAAACTGGGAACGGCGAGGCCGAGCGACAAGATGCTTACCGTGGCGAGAAGGGTCGTGCGCATACATAACTCCATAAATGCGAATGTGAGGTGGCGGACCATAACGCCAGATAAGCGAAGGGCCAAGCACTAAAAAATACATGCCGCAAAACCGCATGGGTTCTTTATGTACGAGGGGGCTTAGGGGAGAGGCTCCGTCATTGCGAGGCCCTCCTAAGGCCGAAGCAATCCAGGACTTTTGCGCCGGAGCATGAGAGGATATAGTCTCGCAGACGCTCTACGCTGGATTGCTTCGCTACGCTCGCAATGACGGAGTCTATCCAAGAATCGCTAGGCCGCGTCGCGAAGGGTTTTCTTTTTGGCGACGGCGCGTTCGATGGATTGGATCATGAGGCCGGCGATGTCGGAGCCGGTGGTGGCTTCGATGCCCTCGAGGCCGGGGCTAGAGTTCACCTCGAGAATTTTGGGGCCGGAGCCGGAGCGAATAATGTCGACGCCCGCGACTTTGAGGCCGACGATTTTGGCGGATTGCAGGGCGAGTTTGCGCTCTTCGGCGGTGATTTTGATTTCGACGGCCGAGCCGCCTAAGTGCATGTTGGCGCGGAATTCGCCCTCGGGCGCGGTGCGCTGCATGGAGGCCACCACTTTGTCGTCGACCACGAAACAGCGAATGTCACGGCCCTGCGCTTCCTTCACGAATTCCTGCACTAGAATATTGGCTTTGAGCGATTTGAAGGCGTTGATGAGGGATTCGGCCGCCTGCGTGGTTTCGGCGAGCACCACGCCCACGCCCTGCGTGCCCTCGAGCAGTTTCACGACCACCGGGGCACCGCCGACCATTTTAATCAGCTCGCCGGTTTCCTGCGGCGAGTTGGCGAAACTGGTGATGGGCATGGGGATGCCTTTTTGCGCCAGCATTTGCAGGGTGCGCAATTTGTCGCGGCTGCGGCTGATGCCGACGGCGCCATTGAGGCAGAACGCGCCCGAGATTTCGAACTGGCGCAGCACGGCGCAGCCATAAAAGGTGATGGCCGGGCGAATGCGGGGAATGACGGCATCGAACGGGCTTAGAATCTCGCCGCCGCGATAGTGGATTTCCGGCTCGTCGGCGCTGATGTTCATGTAGCAATGCTGGATGTTGATGAAGCGCATCTGGTGGCCGCGCTCGCGCCCGGCGTCCATCAGGCGCTTGTTGGAATAGAGCTCGCGGTTGCTGGCGAGCACCGCGATGCGTAGGCCCTGTTTGTCGCCGTCGATTTCGTCGCGGTAGAGGGTGCGGGCTTCGATGTCGGAATGCATGCCCTGGGTGAAGGATTTTTCGGGGTCGATGAGCATGCGGCCCTGCATGGCCTCACGGCCCAGCAGCATACGGTAACCCAGTGCATCGCGGTTGGTGAGGGTGAGCTGGATGGTTTGCACGACCGAGCCGATTTTGATAGAGGTTTCGATGACGGGACGCCGCTCGGTGTGGCCGGAGGAGGATTTTACATCGCGCTCGTCGACCAAGGGCGCGCGGCACTGCACGGTGATCGAGCGGTCTTTCTGGATGGGGTTAATGTCGAACCGCACCCATTTGTCGCCACGGCTGGAATAGATGTGGATGTTGTCGGCATGCAGCGCGCTGGTGCGTGCGCCGGAATCGATGCGGGCCTTAATGGCCGGAATTTGAAGCGCCGGCAGGGCGCACCATTCTTCCTTACCGATGATAAGTTTTTGCGTGATGAGCATGCGTTTGCCGGGGATGATGTGTGGCTAGACCTCTCCTGCGTCATTCCCGCGAAGGCGGGAATCCATGTATGAATAACCTCGGTCAGGGACAGTACCAAAGCGCACCCTAATCGGGTTTTGTTTCACATGGATTCCCGCCTTCGCGGGAATGACGCCAAGGAGAGAGAGTACATCGCCTATAGCAGGGCAATGGATGAAAGCAATCCGTTAGGTGCATCAAACTTATTCAATCAGCGCGGATGCTTAAGCAAACTGCACCTGGCTCCATTCGTTGGCATCAATGCCGACGAGGGTGATATGGGATACGGAGTGGTAGGTGCTGCCTGTGCCCGGACCCGCCACTAACACATCGATGACGGTATTGCCGTTTTCGAAGCTGGCCTTGAAGTCAAACAACCCGCCTAGTTTATCTTCTGCTACGTTAAAGTCGGTAATGGTGGAATCAGGTGTCGTCACATAATAATTGTTAAATAGAAAAACATCGCGGCCCGCGCCGCCTGTTACCTGCGACGCGATGAAGTGAATCATATCATTGCCATCCCCGCCATCTGCTTTTCCCGAAGCGATAGAGATAGTGTCGTTCCCGGAATCTCCATAAAGAATATCGGTACCCGTTATATAGTCCCCACCGCCGGTGAGGGTATCATTGCCATTGCCGCCATGCACCACATTGACTGAGTTATTGCGCGACACTTCAATGGTGTCCGCTCCATCGCCGCCGTAGCAATCGCCTGCGCCATAACTGCGAATCGTATCGTCGCCGCCCAAGCCGTAAATGGTTCCGCCTCGCGAATCGGCATAGAGGTCGTCGTTGCCCTCGGTCCCCGTGATGACACGATTGAGTACGAGGTCATTCATCGAGAGCGTATAGCCATGCTGCACGCTAACGATTTCCTGCCCTTTATAGAGTACCTTGTTTTCTGAGATGGAAATATCAGAAACAGCGGTGCTTAGTCCGTATGCATCGGAAAAATCGATTTTCTCGCCGGCAGTGAAATCCGTTATGCTCAGGTGGCTAGCCGTGTCGAGCCATGTAATTTTAAACGTATCGGTTCCATTGCCGCCCTCTGCTGTATCGCGATGTACGCTTATGTCGGTGACAATGGTGTCATTGCCATCGCCGCCATACAGCACGTTATTTCCGGCTTCACCGGCAAGAAAGTCGTCATTTTGGTCGCCGTATAGGGTGTCATTGTCATTGCCGCCAATGAGTGTATCGTTGCCTGTCCAACCATAGAGCTCGTCGTTACCCGATCCGCCATAGACCGTGTCGTTCCCTTCGTCACCGCCGAGGATATCGTTACCGCCGTTACCAGTGATAAAATCGTTGCCCAAGCTACCAAAAATGGTGTCAGTGCCGTCGCCTACGATTGTATCGCCCTGTCCGTAATAAAGAACGGAGTCGCCTGCCAAACGGTCATCGCCGTTGCCGCCGCCAATCAAATCATTCCCTGCGCCACCCAATACGGTATATCTATCGGTCTCCGTGCCGCCGCTATAAATGGTGTCGTTGCCTTCGCCGCCGTCGATCAGGTCGCTGCCGAGGCCGCCATGCAGTACATCGTTGCCTGCGTCGCCAAAGAGCGCATCGTTGCCGGGGCCACCGGCGAGGTAATCATCGCCCGTGCCGCCATAGATGGAGTCGTTGCCTGCGCCACCCCAGACATTATAGCGGAATTCCGGGATGGTGATGCTGTGGTCGTAACCGCCACGGGCGTAGATGATGTCGTGGCCATTGTCGCCAGTGATGTAGGCGTTGGCGCCGCTGGAGATAATGATATCCTGTCCTTCGCCTGCGTAAAGATCGGCATTGGTGCCGGTGGAAGTGATGTAGTCGTTGCCGCCATTGCCCCAGACTGTGTCGTTGCTGCCGGTGCTGGTAATGTGGTCGCCCGCGGTGTCGCTGCCCACGATGGCGCCGGTGGTTGCGGTAACTTCGAGCAAATCAGCGCGCACAGGCGGGGTGAGGTGGGCGATCGCGGAAGCGAACTGATCAACAGAATGGTTTGAAGGGAGCTTTAATCCCTCTGGTGTGTAGTAGCTCCACAATTTGTCGATGCCACCCAAGGCATTCTGCTGGTTTTCTTCGTCATTGCCGAAAACATAAGCCATTTTCTATCCCCTGTGCGGTACTTTTTTGTAAGTCTTATTTTGTCATTAAACCATAAGTTTATGGGTTATTGTATTACAGTTCGATGACATTTTTCTAAAC
>JBJXEM010000041.1:0-79596 GCA_046154225.1 Rickettsiales bacterium | reverse complement strand
CCCCGGCCATTTCGATGGGGTGGCGACAGTAGTGGCTAAATTACTGAATCAGGTCGCGCCCGATGTCGCGCTGTTCGGCGAGAAGGATTATCAGCAGCTTTGCGTCATCCGCCGGCTGGTGGCGGATTTGAACTTTCCGCTTGAAATCATCGGCGTGCCCACTGTGCGCGAAACCGATGGCTTGGCACTGTCGTCGCGGAATCAGTATTTGTCGACGGAGGAACGAAACATAGCACCCGTGCTGTATGCGACATTGCGGGAGGTGGCAGGCGCGCTGAAACATACTCCGCCTGTCACCCTGGGTTTATCCCGGGGTCCAACGGATGCAGAACGATGGATCCCGGCACAAGGCTGGGATGACAGTCTGAGTGAGTTGTTGGCGCGCGCGACCCAGCAGCTGCTGAATGCGGGCTTCGCCTCTGTCGATTATCTCGAACTTTGCCACGCCGACACACTCGCGCCGCTTGCTGCCTATGCCGCACCGGCGCGATTGCTAGTGGCGGCTACACTGGGCACTACGCGTTTGATTGATAACATGGGAGTTTGAGATGCTGAGCGAAGCAGAAATCATCCACGAATTCGAGGCGGCAGAAGCGATTCTGCGCGGCCACTTTATTCTGTCGTCGGGCCTGCATTCCGACACGTATCTGCAATGCGCACGGGTTTTAATGAACCCACAGCGTGCCGAAAAACTTTGCGCGGCACTAGCGGAAAAAGTGCGTTCAATAATTGAGGATAAAATCGACCTCGTCGTCGCACCGGCCATGGGCGGTGTTGTTGTCGGCTACGAAATGGGGCGCCAACTACGAGTGGATACGATTTTCTGTGAACGCGAAAACGGCCAGTTCGCGCTGCGCCGTGGCTTTCGCATCGAGCCCGGCAGCCGCGTGCTGATGGTCGAGGACGTGGTGACGACCGGAAAATCCAGCATGGAGGCCGTCGCGTGCGTCGAGGAAGCGGGCGGAGTGGTGGTGGCCGAAGCCTCGCTCATCAACCGCTCGGGCGGTCAGCACGCGTTGCCATTCCCGCTGATTTCCCTGCTCACGCTCGATGTCAAAACCTACGCAGCGGATGCACTCCCCGCGCATTTGCAGGGTATCGAAGCCGTCAAGCCGGGCAGCCGCTTTTTGCAGAAATAAGAAAACTGCCATAATTCTGTAACAATTCGGTGCTACGTAGATTGCTTCATAGAGGAGAATATATGGCACATGCTGACAACGTAACCCGCCGGGAAATTCCTGCAGAGCAAATTAATTATCATGGCGTCGAGATGGATTTGTATAGAGCGGTGCGTGATACGCGAATCGATTGCCACGACTTCAAGTTAGGTGTCGACCGTTATATTGACAAAACCCCGATGATGCATGGGGGAGTCCCTTATGCAAATAGTGAATTAGAGCGTTCTATCCAATATTACGTTTTACACATGCTTTTAGCGACGCATCCAAATTTCAAGCACAGCGATATGGCGATCGACGCTAAAGGACATTTGCTTTGTACGCTCAGAAAAACTGATGTTGGCCAGCATGACATGATGGAGCATATGATCCCTGTTCTGATGAATGCGATTGACCAGAAAGCCAGAGAAGTTTTGGCGAATCATGGCCTCAATATATCGGGACGCGGTGCCGAAGTAGGCTAACTAAGAAACTAGTGCTTGCCCGCCGGGGCAATCACCATCACTACTTGCCGGCCTTCGGCTTTGGGGGCGTGTTCGACTTTGATTTTATCGGCCAGTTGCGCTTGCACGCGGGCGAGCAGATTCATACCGATTTCCTGGTGCGCCATTTCGCGACCACGGAAACGCAGGGTGATTTTCACCTTGTCGCCTTCGCCCAGAAATTTCTCGACCTGACGCAGTTTGATGCCCAAATCATGCGGGTCGATACCGGGGCGCAGCTTGATCTCTTTAATCTGGATGACCTTCTGCTTCTTGCGCTGCTCTTGCAGTTTTTTCTGCTCGGCGAAACGGAATTTTCCGTAATCGAGCAGTTTGCATACGGGCGGCTCGGCGTCCGGCGAAATTTCCACGAGGTCAAGGCTGGCGGCTTCGGCTGCGGCCAAACCTTCGCGCACCGTGGTAATGCCGACCATTTCGCCTTGGGCACCAATGAGGCGAATTTTTTCCGCCGTAATTTCACGATTGATGCGTGGCTCGGGGCCACGTTTTTCCTTAAGCGCCATGGGTCGTCATCATACTGGGTGTTCTCCGTTTTGTTTTAGTTACTCACGCCGTCATCGCCTGAATTTGCGAAGCAAATTATAGGGCGATCCATTCTTCGGCCTCTGTCTGGATTCCCCTATAATCGCTGCGCGATTCGGGGAATGACGAAACCTAGGAGTCAGGCGCAGTGCAATCCTTTACTAGGCTTGCCACGCAGGCGTCAAGCGCCAGTGTTTGCTGGCCCTCGGCACCTAGCGTGCGCAGGGCGACGGTTTTTGCTTCGGCATCGCGCCCGCCCACCGCAATAATATAGGGCACTTTTTTCACCGAATGGTCGCGCACCTTGAAGTTGATTTTCTCAGCGCGGTTGTCGAATTCCACGCGGATTCCGGCGGCGTGTAGCGCATCGCGCACTTGCATCGCATATCCGTCGAATTCGTTGGTGATGGAGCAGACCACAGCCTGCACCGGCGCGAGCCATGCCGGGAATTTACCCGCATATTGCTCGATCAGGATGCCGATAAAACGTTCATATGAGCCGAAAATAGCACGGTGGAGCATGACGGGGCGGTGGTTCTGGCCGTCTTCGCCGACGTAGCTGGCATCCAGTCGCTCAGGCAGTACGCGGTCGGATTGGATGGTGCCAACCTGCCAGGTGCGGCCGATGGCGTCGGTCAGGTGCCACTCAAGTTTCGGTGCATAAAATGCGCCTTCGCCGGGCAGTTCCTCAAAACCGTGGGATTTGTCGAGACCCGATTGCAGTACGGCGGCGCGTAGTTCGGCTTCTGCCTTGTCCCACATTTCGTCGCTGCCAAAGCGTTTTTCGGGGCGAAGTGCAAGCTTGATGGTGTAGCTAGTGAAGCCGAGGTCTTTGTACACGCGGTCGGCCAGTTCGCAGAATTTTTTCACTTCCTCGACGATTTGATCCTCGCGGCAGAAAATATGCGCGTCGTCCTGCGTGAACTGGCGCACGCGCATGAGGCCGTGCAGCGCGCCATGCGGCTCGTTGCGGTGGCAGCAGCCGTTTTCGTAAATGCGCATCGGCAGGTCGCGGTAGCTTTTGATGCCCTGCTTGAAAATCAGTACATGCGCCGGGCAGTTCATGGGTTTCAGCGCCATCCATTCGGCTTTGCTGGAAACGATGGGGCCGCTATCGGCGATGTTTGGCACTTCGTCGGGAATCACGAACATGTTTTCGCGATATTTGCCCCAATGGCCGGATTGTTCCCACTGTTTAGCGTCCATCACCTGCGGGGTTTTTACTTCCTGATAACCACCCTCATCAATCGCGCGGCGCATATAGGCTTCCAGCTGCCGCCAGATAAGATAGCCTTTGGGGTGCCAGAACACGCTGCCATGGGCTTCCTGTTGCAGGTGGAATAGTTCGAGGTCTTTGCCCAAGCGTCGGTGGTCGCGTTTTTCGGCTTCCTCGAGCATAGTGAGGTGGGCTTTGAGTTCTTTCTCGCTGGCGAATGCGATGCCGTAAATGCGCTGGAGCTGCTTGTTTTTCGCGTCACCGCGCCAATAGGCACCCGAGATTTTGGTGAGCGCAAATGCGCCAGTGATTTTGGCAAAGCTCGGCACATGCGGACCGAAACAGAGGTCGATAAATGCATCGTCGCCCGCGCCTTGGCGGTACAGCGATACCTGGCCTTTGATCGTATTCGGGGAATCGTTGTCCGGCGCAGATTTAATGATTTCGGCTTTGTAACTTTCACCGCGCGCTTCGAACATGGCAATCGCCTTGTCGCGCGCCCACATTTCGCGCGTGACGCTGTTGCCCTGCGCCTGCAGCTCGCGCATTTTGGCTTCGATTTTGGGCAAATCTTCGGGTGTAATTTTTTCGTCGAGGTCGATGTCGTAATAAAACCCATGTTCAATGGTCGGGCCGATGGCGAGTTTGGCGGTGGGGTAGAGGATTTTCACCGCCCGCGCCAGCAATTGCGCGGTGATGGTGTGGCGCATGATGTCGAGCCCGTCAGCATCTTTCGCGGTAAGAATCTGGAATTTCGCATCGGCGTTCAGCGGCAAATATAAATCGCGTTGAATGCCATCGACCTTCATGCCGATGGCGGCTTTGGCGAGGCCCGCGCCAATGCTCAGCGCTACTTCCTCACCGGTAGTGCCCGCAGAGTATTCGCGCTGCGACCCATCCGGCAGGGTGAGGGTGATGGTGGCGGCTGAAGCTTGGGCGTTGGTCATGATTTCTCCGAAGTGGCGCGTAGAGTACGGTTTGGCAGGGGAGTGTCAAGCATCGAGGCGGCACGCCCTCACCCGAAATCGCTCGAGGGCGATTTCGACCTCTCCCAAGGGAGAGGTTTTCGCCTTCACTAACTGTAACTGTACACGCCGTTATGCTACCTCTCCCAAGGGTGAGGTCGCGCTGTGGCAACGTTATGTTAAAACGGCAAGGCGTGGATACCTCTCCCTTGGGAGAGGTCTAAAACGCCCTTGAGCGTTTTAGGGTGAGGGCTTGCTGATTCTCGGTTGCGGCAACGCCACCAGCACGCGGTCGACGCTCAGGTTGCGCAAATCGGCCTCGCGCAGGGTGGAGGCGCTTACCCCAAGTGGCGCCGTGCGCGCGGGGTCGGAGGCAGCGCTGAATAACGTCAGTGCCGGGCAGCCACTCGCCGCGATGACATGCATGGGCCCGGTGTCATTACCCACGGCAAGCGCCGCGCCACGACCCAACGTGGCCAGTTGCGCGATGCTGGTTTTACCGCCGAGATTCACCGCCTGCGGCACGCGCGCGGCGATGGATTCCAGCACGTCGGCCTCGGCCTTGGTGCCAAGCAGCACCGGCGTAATTTTACGGCTGACCAGTTCCGAGGCGAGGCTGGCATATTGTTCGGCGGGCCAGCGTTTTTCAGGCCGGTGCGGCGCGCCGCCGGGCACGAGCAGGGCATAAGGCCGTGCTTCAGAAGTATCATAGGCATCAAGAAAATCATTCCATTCCCTTATATGCCATCCACTGAATTCGATTTGTTTGAACAATCCAGTGGTATCTTCATTCATCCACGCCACATCCGGCCCGCCAACTTCGACGATGCCCGCTACCTTCAACTGTGCCTGCAAATTCGCCAGCGTGTGCCGCGTCGCGTCGTAAGTGGGCCGGGTGTGGCTGGCGAAACGGCTGCGGTTTGAAATATTCGGCCACGGGTGCGGTAGCAGCCATTGATAGAGCGTCGTGCGTTTCGACGCTTGCAAATCATACACCCACGCGAAACGCTTGCTGCGTAGCATGGCGCGCAGGCGGCCAATGGCTTTGCGGTCGCGCCAGCGCGGTTTGCTGTCGACCCAGATTTCGTTGAAATACGGGCTTTGCGCCAGCAATTCAGCGAACGGTTTCGTGGTGAGCAGTACAATATGTGCGGTCGTGTGCTGCGCGCGAATGGCCGCAAACGCACCCGTCGCCATGATAATATCGCCCAGTGCGCCGTGCTTGATGATTAGAATATTTTGTGGCGCGTTCATGCGGCTTGTTCCGCCATCTGCGGTTCCAGCAACTCGCGATACACAATGAGGGTGCGCTCTTTCATCAAGTCGCTGCTGAAATGGCGGCGCACATGCTGGCGGGCGTGCGAAGCCATGGCTTGTTTAGTGGCCACATCGCGCTCGAGCGCGTAGCAAATCGCCTGCGCCAGTGCCGCTGTGTCGCCGGGCGGCACTAGGTAGCCGGTTTCGTTTTGGATAATCGTCTCGCGTGAACCGCCTTCGTCGGTCGCAATCACCAAACGACCCATGGCTTGCGCTTCGATCGCCACGCGGCCAAACGGCTCGGCTCGCAGCGAACCGATAACGATATCACTGAGTGTGTACGCTTCCGTCATCGCCTGCGTCGCGTCGCGGATGCGCACACGCGATTCCAGCTTCAGGGCGATGATTTGCTCCTCCAGCTCGCGCGCATACTGCTCGTGACCGGTGTCTTTACCCACCAGAACGCAGATAAACGAGCGGTCCTGAATCGTCGCGAGTGCTTCGATCAGCCACGCCTGACCCTTCACCGGGCTGATGCGCGACGGGAAGAGGATGATGGGAATCGCTTCGTCGGGCAGCAACCACGCGGTGGTGAGTTCGTGGATGCGGCCGGGAACCGTCCGCCCTTCGTCGAACATCGCCAAATCCACCCCGCGCGGGATTAACCTTAAGATAGCGGGGTCAATCGTGTAATTTTGAACCACATAGTTACACACGAATTCCGAAATCGCGATGACGCGGTCGCCCTTGGCCATCACCGCATTGTAGCGTTTTTTGAATTTTCCTTCGGCTCCATATGCGCCGTGGAACGTGGTGACGAAGGGAATGCCAGTGCGTTTCGCCGCCAAGTAAGCGGCCCATGCCGGGGCGCGGCTGCGGGCGTGAATCAGGCTCACCCCGCGTGCGCGGATCAGTTTTTCCAGCCGCGCCGCATTGCGCCAGATGGTCCACGGATTTTTGCTGTGCAGCGGCAGGGCGATATGCTCACCTCCCGCGCGGGCGACAAGCGGCACAAGCCCGCCACCGTTCGAGGCAACCAGTGGCTTCATGCCCGCCGCCGCAATGGCTTGCACAATCTCAATCGTGCCGCGTTCCACCCCACCGGAATCGAGCGCGGGTAAGACTTGCAGAATCGTCGCTTGGTTGGTCATGCGAGAGAAATAAACGTTCACAGCGCTGGCGCAAGATTATTATGATGATGTCGCGCTTTGCAGAAAACTTGGGCTTGTCATGCCGCGCGGATGACGGCATCCATCGTATTCAAAAAAAGATCGACCCCGTCATGCGCGGGGTGACGGAAAGGTGAAAAACATGCCTCCCAGCTATCACGCCACGCAGTCCGGCCACCGCATTGCCTATCACCATCGCGCGGGCGAGGGCGTGGGGGTGGTGTTCCTGTGCGGTTTTCGTTCGGACATGGACTCGACCAAAGCCACCGCACTCGACGCGTTTTGCGTCACTGAAAATATTCCCTACACACGGTTCGATTATTTCGGTCACGGCAAATCCGACGGCGAATTTATCGACTACACTATCGGCCGCGGGCTCGAGGACACGCTGGAAATCCTCGACCATATCGCAGCGCGCGAAGTGATTCTCGTCGGCTCCAGCATGGGCGGGTGGATTGGGCTTCACGCTGCATTACAACGCAAAGGGCAGGTGCGTGGCCTCGTGGGCGTCGCCGCCGCACCCGATTTCACCGAACGCATGCTCGAACGCGGCAGCCCCGAACAGCGCCGTGAAATCATGGAGGAGGGGGTGACGTGGGTGTATAGCGACTATTCCGCAAGTGATTACCCCATCACCAAAAATCTCATCGAGAATGGCCGCGCACTGCTGCTGCTCGACAACCCGATTCCGCTCGATGTGCCGGTGCACCTGCTACAGGGTCAGGAAGACGCCGATGTGCATTGGGAACTGGCCCTCACCCTAGGTGACCGTATCGTGGGCGACGATGTGGCAATTACCCTGATCAAAGACGGCGACCACCGCCTCAACCGCCCTGCGGATTTGACGCTGTTGATGGATGCGGTGGGGCGGATGCGCCAACCCATTTGACTGTTACCCCATCCGCGTGGCGGGGTCTGCCTTCCTTTATAAAGCTGGATGCAGTTATAAAAACGGCATGACAGTTTTGTACTGGAATGCGCACCAGCGTCTCGCTATAAACGCCCCAAATTAGACGAGGCACCCATGAAACCCACCCAAAAACCCGCGAACCCCTGCTTTTCTTCCGGCCCGTGCGCTAAACGGCCCGGTTGGTCGCTCGATGCATTGAAGGGCGCGGCGCTGGGGCGCTCGCACCGGGCGAAAGTGGGGAAGGTGAAGCTGAAAGAAGTCATCGACCGCAGCCGCGCCATTTTAGGCATCCCCGACGATTACCTGCTCGGCATCGTGCCCGCTTCCGACACCGGGGCGATTGAAATGGCGATGTGGAGCATGCTGGGCGCGCGCGGGGCGGATATTCTGGTGTGGGAAAGCTTCGGCAAAGGCTGGGCGACGGACGCGAAAAAGCAACTGAAACTAGCCGATTTGCGCGTGATGGAAGCGCCCTACGGTGAAATCACCGACCTGTCCGCCACGGACTGGACGCGCGACGTGGTCTTCACCTGGAACGGCACCACCAGCGGTGCGCGTCTGGCCGATGCGAGTTGGATTCCGGACACTCGCGAAGGCCTCGCGATTTGCGACGCGACAAGCGCCACCTTCGCCATGAATGTCGATTTCAAAAAACTCGATGTGGTGACATGGAGCTGGCAAAAAGCCTTGGGCGGCGAGGCGGCGCACGGTATGTTGGCTCTCAGCCCCCGCGCAGTGGAACGGCTCACCAGCTACAAACCCAACTGGCCGCTGCCGAAAATTTTCCAGATGACCAAAGACGGTAAACTGATCGACGGAATTTTCGTCGGCGACACCATCAACACCCCCAGCATGCTGGCAGTGGAGGACGCGATCGATGGCCTGAAATGGGCCGAATCCATCGGCGGCCTGCCCGCACTCATCAAGCGTTCCGAGGGCAATCTCCACATTTTGGCTGAATGGTCAGCCAAAAGTGGATGGGCGGAATTTCTGGTGGCCGACGCGAACATTCGCAGCTGCACTTCCGTCACCTTCAAAATCAGCGACGCGTGGTTTGCGGGCCTGAATGCCGAAGCGCAAGCCAAGGCGCTAAAGGACTTCACCGCGCTGCTGGAAAAAGAGAATGCCGCTTACGATATCGGCGCGTATCGCGATGCGCCTGCGGGCCTGCGCATCTGGGCTGGCGCTACCGTCGAAGCCGCCGATCTGCGCGCACTCACCCCCTGGCTCGACTGGGCCTGGGCGGAAGTGAAACAAACTGCAGCGCAAGCGGCGTAATATTCGCACAAAAAACTTGTCATACCGGCGAATGCCGGTATCCATCTGCACCTAAATTCAATGCATTCCGGCCTTCGCCGGGATGACAATAATTTGAAAGGAATGCCCATGCCCAAAGTCCTCATCTCCGATAAGCTCAGCCCGCAGGCGGTTGAAATGTTCAAGTCGCGCGGGATTGAAGTGGATTTGAAAACCGGCCTGAGCGAAGACGAGCTGTGCGCCATTATCGGTGAGTATGACGGGCTGGCGATTCGCAGCGCCACCAAGGTTACGACCAAAGTGCTCGACGCCGCAAAAAAACTGAAAGTCGTGGGCCGCGCAGGCATCGGGGTCGATAACGTGGACGTGAAAGCCGCCACCGCGCGCGGCGTAGTGGTCATGAACACGCCGTTTGGCAATTCCGTGACGACCGCCGAACACGCCATTTCGCTGATGATGTCACTCGCGCGCGATATTCCAGCAGCTTCAGCCAGTACACATGCGGGAAAATGGGAGAAAAACAAATTCATGGGCGTCGAGCTCGCGGGCAAAACCCTCGGCCTCATTGGTTGCGGCAATATCGGCAGCATCGTGGCCGACCGCGCGCAGGGCCTGAAAATGAAAGTTGTCGCGTTCGATCCATTTTTGTCGGCCGAACGCGCCAGCGCGATGAATGTCGAGAAGGTGGAGCTCGATGAGTTGCTGAAGCGTGCCGATTTTATTTCCATGCACACGCCGATGACCGATTCAACCCGCCACATGTTGAACAAAGAAACCTTGGCTAAATGCAAAAAAGGCGTGCGCATCGTGAACTGCGCGCGCGGCGGGCTGATTGTAGAGGCGGATTTGAAAGCCGCGATTGAAGCGGGCCATGTGGCTGGCGCCGCGCTTGATGTGTTCGAGGAAGAGCCCGCCAAAACCAACCCGTTGTTTGGCATGGAGCAGATTATCGCGACGCCACACCTTGGTGCCAGCACTAATGAGGCACAGGAAAATGTGGCGATTCAGGTGGCCGAACAAATGGCGGAATACCTCACCGTCGGCACCGTCACGAATGCGCTGAATATGCCGAGCGTGAGCGCCGAAGACGCGGCACGCCTAAAGCCCTACCTCGATCTCGCCAGCCGCCTGGGCGGCTTTGCGGGGCAAATGGTGAAGGGTGGCCTCACCAAAATCACCATTGAGTTTGAAGGCAAAGTGACCGAGTTGAACACCAAACCACTTACCGCCGCCGCCCTCAACGGCCTGCTCAGCCCGCTGATGGAAGGGGTGAACATGGTGAACGCCCCCGTCGTCGCGCGCGACCGCAACATCGACGTGAGCGAAATTCGCCATGAACGCACCGCGCATTATAAAACCCTCATGCGCGTCACGGCCGAGTATGATGGTCCGCCTTCGTCTAATGGCTCCGGCGCGACAAGCGCCACATTTGCTATTTCCGGTACATTATTCGGCGACAAACCGCGCGTGACTGCGCTGGGCGACGTGGTGCTCGAGGCGTCGCTTGGCAACCGCATGCTGTATGTCGCGAACGAGGATAAACCGGGCCTCATCGGCGGTGTCGGCCAGTTACTGGGCGAAGCGAAGGTGAACATCGCCAACTTCCATCTGGGTCGTAATGCCGGGGCCACGCACGCCGTCGCGCTGATCGAGGTGGATCAGGCGATTGACGCGGGATTACTGGCTAAAATCAGTAAATTGGCGAGTGTTAAGGATGCCCGAGTGTTGTCTTTCTAGCATCACCATTGGTGCATTAATGCAACAATAACTGTCAATTCGTTGCATAATTACCACTTATATATCGTTTTCGCTTCGCTGAACGCTTCGCCCATGCAACCTATGGGAGAAGCGGCGCAATTTTTTCGTCGTTAATCAAGAATTAATCCTTGGCTGGTAGGGTAGGCTTATCAACCAAGTAGTGAGAAACGACATGATGATTCGCGTAAACAAACATACCAACCGCCGTCCGGCGCGTTACGCTGCCATGTTGAGCGGCACGGTGAGTGCTGTGTGGAGCGACGACGAAGCAAGCGCGAACGCCCCCAAACGCCGCAACCGCATCCGCCTGACGCGCGAAAAAGCGCAAGTGATTCAGCAAGCGGAACAGTACGACGCTTAAATTATTTGTTTCCAAACCCTTTGGGCCCAAAGCTGCGCTTAGGCGCAACTTGATTTACTTCGTTCATGACGGCAAGCAGTCGTTGGTAGTTCTGTTCGTGCTCGCCTTCGACGGGTATTCGGAAGCTGATTTGCGATAGGCCGGTATCATTACTGCGTGCGTATTTTTGAGCCATGCCATCGAGATGCGCTGGATCAGTAGCCGCATGGCCGCGCTCAGGATTTGATATGCGCAGCTTGCGCGCAACCAGCATATCGTAGTGGCTGTCGATGCAGGCAATGCTATGTTCAGTACCGTAATGACTCAACAACCGATCAATGGCGGTTTGTACGTACGCAATTTCATCCTCTGTTAGCTTGCGGCCGTCCTGATGATAAAGTGCAAGGCTATACGTTAAATATCCAGAAGGTGCATCCGTGCTACGAAACTGCGCCTGGCCATAGGTATCGAAATACACCATGCTGCACCCATGGCGCACCTCTTTGGTGGTCGTAGCCTCGTTACGGACGATTTGACCGCAAACCAAAGTTCCGAGTGCAGAATCCAGTGACTGTTCTTCGCAGCTCATGCGGACAGTATGGGCCGGAAATATGACAACATGATGACGAGTTTATGGCGATTTAATGATAATAATCGAAAAGCTCACCTCACTCCATATGCTGCCCGCCATTGACCGACAACGTTTCACCCGTAATGAATCCGGACTGATCAGCCGCGAGGAAGCACACGGCGCGCGCAATTTCTTCGGGTTGGCCTAGGCGGCCGACGGGGATTTTTTCGATGATTTTATCGAGCACATTTTGCGGCACGGCTTTCACCATGTCGGTTTCGATATAGCCGGGTGCGATGGTGTTGACCGTCACGCCTTTGTTGGCCGATTCGCGCGCGAGGGCTTTGGTGAAACCAATCACGCCCGCTTTCGCGGCTGAGTAATTTGCCTGTCCCACTTGCCCCATTTGGCCGTTGATGGAACTGATGTTGATGATGCGGCCAAAGCCGCGCGCGCGCATGCCCTCAATCGTCACCCGGCACATGTTGAACAACGAAGTGAGGTTGGTTTCGATGACGGCCGACCAGCTTTCGGCGCCCATTTTGTGCAAAAATCCGTCGCGCGTGATGCCCGCGTTGTTGACCAGAATATCCACCGGCCCGATTTCCGCCTCGATGCGTTTTACGGCCTGGCTGCATTGGTCGAAATCGGCCACGTCGAACCGCATCACTTCAATGCCGGTTTCTTTTTTGAACGCATTCGCCGAATCTTCGTTGCCGTGATAGGTCGCCACTACTTTCGCGCCCGCTTTTTTCAAATCTTTCGCAATCGCCGCGCCAATGCCGCGGGTGCCACCCGTGACCAGTGCAATGCGACCTTTCATGGTACCGTCTTTCATTGTTCGTCCTTTGTCGGTTATTTCGTAATTAAGCTGCTTCCACGCACATCGCGATGCCCATGCCGCCACCGATACACAAGGTGGCGAGGCCTTTTTTGCCGCCGCTGCGTTTCATTTCGTGCAGTAAAGTGGTGAGAATGCGCGCGCCGGATGCACCGATGGGGTGGCCGATGGCGGTAGCACCACCATTCACGTTCACCTTCGCCACGTCCCAGCCCATTTCGCGGTTGACGGCAATCGCTTGCGCACAAAATGCTTCGTTAGCTTCGATGAGGTCGAGGTCGGTCGTTTTCCAGCCCGCTTTTTCGAGCGCTTTTTTCGAAGCGGGAATGGGGCCGGTGCCCATGATTTTGGGGTCCACGCCCGCCGTAGCCCACGACTTAATGGTGGCGATAGGTTTCAGGCCGCGTTTTTCGGCTTCGCGGCGTGTCATCAGCAGTACAGCCGCCGCACCGTCGTTAATGCCGCTGGCGTTGCCGGCGGTCACGGTGCCGTCGGGCTTGAAGGCCGGGCGCAGTTTGCTGAGGCTTTCGACGGTCGTGTCGGGGCGGATGAATTCGTCTTTATCGACCACCACATCGCCTTTTTTGTTTTTGATGGTGATGGGAATAATTTCCGCCTGAAATTTGCCAGCAGCTTGTGCCTTGGCGGCTTTCTGCTGGCTGCTGGCGGCGAACGCGTCCTGGTCGGCGCGGGTGATTTGGAATTGCTCGGCGATGTTTTCCGCCGTGATGCCCATGTGGTAGTCGTTAAACGCGTCCCACAAACCGTCCACAATCATGGTGTCGGCCATGGCGGCGTTACCCATTTTCACGCCATTGCGCAAATGCATGGCGTGGGGGGCTTGGCTCATGCTTTCCTGCCCGCCTGCGATGACAATGGTGCTGTCACCGGCCATGATGGATTTCATGCCCTCAGCCACCGCGCGCAGGCCCGAGCCGCACACCTGGTTGATGGTCATGGCGGTCGCGTCCGTCGCAACGCCCGCGTGAATCGCGGCTTGGCGCGCCGGGTTCTGGCCCGCATCGCCGGTGAGCACCTGGCCCATAATCACTTCCGACACATCGTGCGCGCCCAGTTTGTAGCGGCTCATGAGGGTTTTAATCACCTCGGCCCCCAGCTGCGCGCCGGTGAAGCTGGCGAGGCCCCCGTTGAAGTTCCCCACCGCCGTGCGGATGGCGTCGATGATGACGATGTCGGATGGGTTGGTCATAGTGGTCTCCCTATGTTGGGCAAAAACCTATTATTTGTCATGCCGGGCTTGACCCGGCATCCAGCACAAGCCGCGTCTGCGGCAGAATAACTACGGCGGTAGTCATTAAGCGCCAGACGGCGCTTTGCTGGATCCCGGCTCGGGGGCCGGGATGACAAACTGTTGGGCTTTGCCATTTTCGTGCGCCGTATGTAGGCGGGCAATCGCAGGTTGTCGAGTGGCTTGGTGTGCGCTGCACTAGAATTTTTGGGTGAGCCACGCGGCTAGTGGTTCCCACAACTCAGCCCGTGCGTTTTTGCCGGCTACCATGCTGACATGCCCCGCTTTGGGATAGCGTACGTCGCAGCGTTTGAGGACTTTGGTGAGCGGCAGGGCGCAGCCTTTGGGGACGACCAGATCATGCTCGGGAATGAATGCGATGCTGGGGCAGGTGATACTGGCCGGTTCAATCCAGCGACGGCCCACTTTCCACTTATGCTCGGCCAGAATATTGCCTTGCGGCCAGTCGATAAAACATTCCTCGGCGACGCGGGCGGGCAGGGGCACGCCGTCATTCACCCATTGCTCGATGGCCAAAAAATGCTGGCGCTCAGCGGGGTTGAGCAGCGGATAGCGCGCGTATTTGCGTTGCACATGCCATGGGTCGATCAGGTGGAACAATGTTTGCGTTACCATCGGTGGCACGGGGTTTTGCGCGGCGATCCATTGGCGGAACATCAATTGCGTGGGCACGTCGTGCAGCACGCGCGGAGTGTCTTTCGCGGCGAAATCCCAAGGGGTGGCGAGCAGTACCAGCGCATCGGCAAACAGCGGCGCGAGCTGCGCCATGGCCGTCGTGAAAATGCCACCCATGCAATAGCCGACGAGTGCAATGGGCCCTTCATGGTTTTCGCGTAAGCAATGCAAGGCATCAATCGCGTAGCTGGTAATGTAATCGGCGGTGGTGAAATCCTGCTCGTCAGCGTTGGGGCTGCCCCAATCCAGTAGCAGTGGGCGAAAACCTTGCTCGGCGAGGTAATCGACTAAGCTATTGCCGGGATATAAATCCAGAATCGTCGAGCGGTTGATGAGTGAGGGCACGCACAGCACCGCTAACCCCTCGGTGCGCTCAGGTGCGAGGTCGAAAAGCTGCGCGCTGCCACGTTGCCACAACACTTCGTAATGCCGCTGCGGCCGCTCGTAATCGCTCGCGACATAGGCGCTAATGCCCTCAAGAAACGCAGTGCTGCTTTCGCTGGCTTGCTGAGTGAGGCTGGTGATGAATTCTGGGTCGAAGAAGTCGGCGAATGGCTGGCTATTTTTTTCGTTGGGCTTTTGCTGTACGGCGCTTTGCAGGCTGACGCTTTTTAACCACGCGTCGCTTTGGCTTTGCCACTGCTCCAGCCCGTTTTGCCACAGGTTTTGCGCGGCGTCGATTCCCTGTTCCAGCGGGGTTTTTGGTTTTGGCATCCACGGAAAGAACGGATGCAGCGAGTTTTGCCACGGCGCGCTCGAGCTTGGCCAGCCGCCGGGCGAGATCCCCGATTGCAGCATCGCCAGCATCAGTTGCAGGGGCAGGGCGGATGGGGCTTGCATCATGGGCGGGTCCTGTGAAGCTTTGCATGGCGGCCATCATGGTGCGAATCGCATCGGGGTCGCTTAGGCTGCGCGTGACTTGCTCCTGCCATTGGCGAAGAAATTCCGCCGCGCGCTGCTTGCTATCCGTCTGCCGTGCCATGATACTTGCCAATAACTGTGTGAGGATGCTAGGAGGGTCAGGCATTCGAATAAAGCAAAACTTGGAGTAAAGGAACTGTGATGTCGAAAAAACCGAACCAGCCCGAGCCAATTGTCATCAAAAAATACGCCAATCGCCGGTTGTACAACACCGACACCTCCAGCTACGTCACCCTCGCCGATTTGTGCGACATGGTGAAAGAGGGCGCGGATTTCATCGTGTTCGACGCGAAATCGGGCGAAGATTTAACCCGCCAAGTGCTCAGCCAAATCATTTTCGAGCAGGAATCCTCGGGCGGCGAACAATTGCTGCCGGTGAACTTCCTGCGCTCGGTCATCGGGTTCTACGACAACAGCCTGAAAGATTTACTGCCGCATTACCTCGAATCCAGCATGGCCAGCTTCCACGGCAACCAGGAAAAAATGCGCGAGTTGATGGGCATGGGCTCCGTCGGCAGCTTCGGCCAGGTGGCGCAGCAACTCGAAGAAATCGGCAAACAGAACATGGAGCTTTTCACCAAAGCGTTTGAAATGTTCACGCCGTTTACCGGTGCGGAAGCGCCGAAGAAGAAGTAGGCGCAATAGGGTATTGGTTATTTTAAACCACGCCCCCTAAGCGTCATTCCCGCGCAGGCGGGAATCTCGGCTTCATAAAACACTGCGGTTCATGTGCCCTGCGAGATCCCCGCCTTCGCGGGGATGACGAATGGGGCGGGCGAAGGGTAATAAAAAAGGCGCCAGTGGCGCCCTTTTTTATTTTTAAATGCGAATCGGTTATTTTACACGGGCTTCAGTAAGGCACTCTGCAGTAAATAAACCGGGATTTGCTTTTTTGTAGCCCAAGCAGCCGGCCATGATTTCGGTGTAACCACCTTTAAACATACCAATACCTGCGGGTGTTTTTTGTTCTTCGGGCACGGTCACAAAGTCCAACTTCTTAATCGCAGCTTGGAAAATATCTTGCTGCTCTTTGATGAGTGCGCCGACGTGCACGTCACGCGGCTGGTCTTTGTACGCAAAGCCAGCCTGCTCGAGTTTGCGTTTCCCAATTTCACTGATGGTAACAGTCATTTTTAAATCCCCGTGCGAAGGTATTTGTCCTTACTTTCCGTTATACCACGTGATTGTTACGGTTCTGTGACAGTGCGGGGGGATTTTTATGACAAATTGATGACGGCCCGCGAATTAAACGCTGGGTGCCGCGAGGGCTTCGTTCAGCTTGGCGGCATCGAGATCGACCTGTTTGCTGAAGCTGGCGTCGCGCGGGGTAATGGCCGTGGATTTGCTGGCGGCAGCACCAGTGTCGCCGACGCGCTCCACCCAGTTTTCCTGCGCTTTTTGGGCCCGCAGCAGGTTGGCACGGGTGCGGCGCTCGTTTTGGGCGGCGTGTGGGCCGGGTGCATCCGGCGATTCGGCGCCGAGATGTTCGTGCGTGTTGCGGTGTGCGAGGTCGACCGAATGGTGCGCGGTTTCGATGTTGCTGGCGCTGCTTTGATGCAATGCGTCGGCCAGCGCGGCTTTTTTGTAGCTCAGCATGTCGGCGAAGCTGCTGTCGGGCGTAGCGCCGCCAGCAAGGCTTGCACTTGCGCCACCATCGTGCGGCGGCATGGCAGCGCTCGTCAGCGTGTTGTGATCTACCAAATGCAGATGGCCGATAGCCGGGGCGGCGACTGCTACGCTCGCGGCAACTGCCCCGCCGGTTGCCACTACGCCCAGCGCATTACCAGCGGCCGTAATTTGGGCCGGAACGAGGGCTGCGGTAGTTGCCGACCCTGCAGCAGGCGCAACCGCCGCCCACAGGGTAGAGAAGAACGAACCCGCAATCGTGGCGGCTTCCGACAACGCGTGAATGCCCCATATCGCGCCTGAGTGTAATGCGCCAATGATTGGGCCAAACACCGGGCTGGTATTGAGGGCAGTCAATCCGTTGGCTATCAATACCGGGGCCCAGGTGTAAACGACTGCCACAGCAACCACGGCGGCAGTGACAATCGCCACGCCCTTGATGACTTGTCCCCAGTTGATGTGCGAGCCGCCAGCGGTAGGCGTGACGGATGCTTCGTCCGCTACTTCATTCAGGGTTTCTTCGCCGTAGCGGTGGCTGGTCGTGTTCGCGGTGCCAGCCGTAAAATTGGGGGCAGGGATGTTGCGTGGGTTGTTATTGACGGTGATATGCGTATCCGCCGCGGCGTCGGCCTCGGTGTCGGGCAGTTCGGAATTCGGCGTTGTCGTCGTGGCCATAAAAGTTCCAACAATTTTTCATGCTAACTATAGCAGTGTTGGATCGTCACGTTTGTGACAGTTTTGTGAATTTATGGATTGAGCTGGGCTTAATGCGGCTTCGACTCACCGTAAGCCATCCGGTCGAGGCGGTGGACGCGGGTGTACAGCTCGTGGCTGCGATCGGACAGATAACCCAGATAATGCGGCATCGCCGACAGCACGTCGGGGTGGTGCTCCATGCACACGTCTACCCCGTCAAGCCGATAGGAATCACTGGCTTTTTCTTCCTCGATGCGGCCCGCATACACAGCGCGGCGCACCATAATCCAAGCCATTACGCTGGTTAAGCGCATGGTTACGCGGGTCATTTCATGGGCGTATACCGGGCGGGCTTCCTCAGGGATCTGGCTTTGGTCGTCAGCCCCGCGCGATTGGAAATACTGGTGGGCATCGAACAGCAGGCCCAATGTTTCGTTAAACACGCCGGGCAGAAACAAAAGCTGGTTTTCGGGCGGGCGTGGCTGGGCAGCGATGCGCGACATGGGTGTTTCCTTCTAGCTTTGGGTGGCCGTGGGCCAGACGTTTTTTGTTCTTAAAGCCAGTGTACCGTAAAAGCGGTAAATATTTGGTTAACAAAGTGCGAAAAAACCCACTGCAGATTATGCTTTAAGTCGGCGCGGTGCGGGCCTAAACTCGGGCCCGAAGTGCCGCGTTGCGGATACGATTTTTATAAAAATGAATGTTTATTCAAATTAGGTTAACCATTGAATCATAATTTAAATTCTCTATGGATTAGCGCAAACGCAGGTAGCGGCAAAACCACCGCGCTCACCGAGCGGGTGGTGACGTTAATGCTGATGGGCGCCGAGCCCGAGCGCATTTGTTGCATCACCTACACCAAAGCGGCGGCGAGTGAAATGCGCGCGCGGGTGCTTTCGTTCCTGCGCGATAAACTGATGTTGGCGAGCCCTGAATCGCGACGAGCCACGCTTGAAAAACTCACAGGCGTTGCCGCAACCCCAGCGCTTAAAACCCACGCTCAGGGCCTTTTTTCACGGGTGCTGGATAGTCCGAGCGGCGGCCCGCAACTCACCACTATTCATGGGTTTTGCCAAAGTTTGTTACAGCGTTTTCCGCTGGAATCGGGCATCTCGCCGCATTTCACCGTGCTCGATGACGCACAGGCCGCCTCGCTGCAACGCCGCGCCCGCAATCGGTTGCTGATGGGGTTTGAAGGTGCTGATACCACGCTGCGCGAAGCGCTCGCCCTCATCGGCAACCGCATGGGCGAGCAGCGTTTCAGCCAGTGGACGCAAGCCATCACCCGCGACCGCGCGGCGTGGTCGGTGGTTTGGGCGCACACGACGCCGCAGCTGCTGCGCAAGCGCTTGGTAGAACTTCACGACGTAACGGGCCTCAGTCGCGAAAAACTCGACGCGGCGTTCGATGCAATGATCAACGCAGACGATGCAGCGATGCTGCGCGCCGAGCTGCCGCGTTTCATGGAACTTAAGCCAAAAGAGGCGGTGGTACTTGCGCGCTGGCTGGAAACTTCGGCAGAGGCGCGCGCCCCATTGCGCGACGATTTTTGCCAGTTATTCCTGACAAAAGAGGGCGAACCGCGCAGCAGGTTGCTGCCCAAAGATTACACACCCGACGCGCCGCTGCGACGCTGGATGGAGCGGATGGTCGAGGAATGCTATCGCTACCGCCAACAATGCGCGGGCATTGCCTGTGCCGAAGAAACATTCGCCATGGCACAACTCGCACGCGTGCTGCTCGATTTATATGCGCAGGCCAAAGCCGAAGCCATGGCGCTCGATTACGACGACCTCATCGCCCGCGCCACGCAGTTGCTGGCCAACCCCGGTATGCTGGGTTGGGTGATGGAAAAACTCGACCACCGCATCGACCATCTGCTCATCGACGAAGCGCAGGACACCAGCGCCGCGCAATGGAGCATTGCGCGCGTGCTGGTCGAGGAATTGATTGCCAATGCGGGCGGCATCGGTTCGGGCGGGTTGCCGCGCAGCCTGCTGGTGGTGGGCGACGAAAAGCAATCCATTTACAGTTTTCAGGGCGCGGCCCCGGCGCTGTTTGCCAGCCAACAAAGCGAATTTCACGCCATGCTCGACGGCAGCGAAGCGCCCCTTGCCGAGCGTACGCTAGCCGTTTCGTATCGTTCGGCCTCGTGCGTGCTGACACTCGTCGATGCGGTGGCCGCGTTGCCGCATGTGGCACCAGCCTTAAGCAGTGTGGGCGAGGTGGCCGCGCACCAATTACACCGCGCCGATGCGACGGGACAGGTAGTGCTGCATCCGCCCATCGCCGCGCCGGAAAGCGAAAAACTGCCACCACTTACCATGCCCACCCATTACCCGCCGCGCCAAAGCCTCGCTGCCGCCATGGCCGACGCGATGGCCGTGCAAGTGCGCGCACTGCTGGATGCGGGACACCCGGCGGGCGACGTGCTGATTCTGCTGCACAAACGAAAGCCCCTCATGCTGCCGCTGCTGCGCGCGCTCGAGCGCCGTAACGTGCCGGTGGCCGGGCTCGACCGGCTGGTGCTGGCAGAGCATTTAGCCGTGCGCGACCTGTTGGCGTTGATGGCATGGTGCGGCAACACCGCCGATGATGTGGCACTGGCACAAGTGCTGCGCTCACCGCTGATCGGCCTCAGCGAAGAGGCGCTGCTGATGCTCGCCCATGGCCGTAGCGGCAGTTTATGGAGCGCGTGCGACGAGCCGAAACTGGCGCACTGGCTTAGCCTTAGCGCGCTGTCGCCCTACGCGTTTCTGACGCAGGTGCTCGAGGTGGACGGTGCACGCCGCCGCTTCGTCACGCGCTTCGGGCAGGAAGTGCAGGAAGTGCTGGATGAGCTGAAAATGCAAGCCGCCATGCTGCCGCCAAACGTGCTGCCCACGCTCGCGCATTTTGTTGATTTCGTGAGCACCAGCCGCCGCACCATCAAGCGCGAAGCCGAAGCGGCGGGCAGCCACGTGCGGGTGATGACCGTGCACGGCGCGAAGGGACTTGAAGCCCCGATTGTGCTACTGGCCGACATGGCTAGCCCGCCGAACACCGCGAAGGAATTGGTGTTTTTCACCGATCCCACACGCGGCCCGCAATTGCCGCTGCTGTCGCTTTCCGACGAGGCTAAAGCGGCACCGGTACTAGTGGCGGCCAAAGAGGCAAAAAAACAGGCTTTGCTCGCGGAATATCAACGGCTGCTGTACGTGGCACTCACCCGCGCCCGCGACCAGCTGTATGTGTTTGGCGTGGCCGACAAAAAAGGCGGATTCAAACCCGAAAGCTGGGCCGACAGCGTGGCGGCGGGATTGCAAGCGAGCTGTGCGAAAAAACAAGATGAGCAATGGGTGCTGGCCGACGGTACGGGACCTGAAACTCGCATGACGGAAATCACTGCCAAAGAGACCGAGCCACTACCGCCATGGCTTAGCGAAGCGCCAGCCATTCCTGCCACCCGCGCAGTCATCACTGCCCCGTCGCGTCTAGCGGATGCTCCGCACGCTTCCGACTATGTGTCGGGCAATGCGGACGGTCGCGCGCGCGGGGTGCGCATGCATGCGGTGCTGCAATGGCTGGCGGCTTCGCCTGAGCAAGCAGATGTTGCACGGTTGATGCGCCACGCCAGCCCGGACTGGACGGAGGAAGCCTTGCGCGTCGCCGTCGCTGAAATCGAGGCGCTACGGACAGCGCATCCGTTTTTGTGGCAAGGCACGCGCTTGCCGGAAGTGACGGTGGCGGGCAGTTTTATGGCGGATGACCGCAGCATCACCGCGCGCGGGCAGATTGATTTGCTGGTGGATACGCCGGAGGGCTGGGTGATTGTCGATTATAAAACCGGGCCGCAGGTGCCGGGGCGGGCGGCTGACGTGCCGCTGGCTTACCTGCTGCAACTGAAAACCTATCGCGCGTTGGTGGCGGAGCTCGAGCCTAAACGCCCCGTGCGCGTTGCGATTTTATGGACGCATACGGCGCAGCTCATGTGGCTCGATACGGCGCTCGACGCCACGCCATGGCATTACCAAAATGTCATGGGTGAAGCCCCCGTTGCCGCTTGACGCAGGGCGCCGCCAAGCCTATTTAACCGGTATAACATTCACGAGGTATATCATGTCCACCAAACATATTTCCGACGCGGAATTCGACGGCGAAATTAATGGTAAAGGCCCGGTTCTGGTCGATTTCTGGGCAGAATGGTGCGGCCCGTGCAAACAAATCGGCCCCGTACTCGACGAAATCGCGACCGAAATGGCAGGCAAACTGACCGTCGCCAAAGTGAATATCGACAACAACCCCGAGTCGCCGCAGAAATACGGCGTGCGCGGCATCCCCACCATGATTTTGTTCATGGACGGCAAGCCGGTTGGCACCAAAGTAGGCTCGCTGCCCAAAAGCCAGCTGGTTGAGTGGTTGAACGGCTTGGTGGCGTAAATCTACGTCATTGCGACCCTTCGGGCCGCGGCAATCCAGAGTGCTACGTTGCAAGCAATTATTTCTTTTAGAAGCTGTTTTGCTTCGCTACGCTCGCAACGACGATGCAAGAGATTATACAAAATTTGCAAAATGAATTCGGCCTCACGCCAGTGATGGCGGCGGAAATCGAGTGTTATGTTTTGCTCGGCGAACTGACCGACGAACGCCTCGACGCTTTCTGGAAACCTATTCACGATGCGCTGCGCGAAGCTTCGCACCCGTTGTTGCGCATCGAAAAAGAGCGGGGCGATTTTCAGTTCGAGCTGGTGACAGGCATCACCACGCCATTGCAACTGGAAGCCACGCTGCGCACGATGCGCGCATGGGTGACCGAGCAAGCCGAGCGCATGGGTGTCGCGGCGAGTTTTGCCGCCAAGCCCTACGCGGCACAGCCGTCAAGCGGGTTGCACCTGCATGTGCATCTGGCGGATGACGCAGGGGTGAATGTCTTCCATAAAACCGAGGAATGGACAAGCGATGCGCTGCGCTGGAGCCTCGGCGGGATGCTCGCAAATTTACCCACCGACTTGGCCGTATTTTTTCCGGACGAAACGGATTTCATTCGACTTGATGACCCCGACCATGTGCCAAAAATCGCCGGTTGGGGGGTGAATAATCGTAGCTGCGCCCTGCGAATTCCCGCGATCGAGGACCCGTACCACAAACGCATCGAGCACCGCGTGCCCTGCGCCAATGCCAACCCTGAGGCCGCGATTTCGGCGTTGCTTGCAGGTGTGCTGCGCGGGCTTCGTGAAAAAATCGAGCCACCCGAACAGGTGCATGGCAAAGCCAGTGCGGGGCTGCGCGAAAGTTTAGGAACGCCTACAGGCGGCCGCTAACGGCGCGACAAAGTCTCGAAACTGGTTAATGTCGGCCTGCGTGTCGTGAATGTGGCGCACGATGGCAGAACCCACCACGACACCATCGGCAAGCGGGGCCATGGCGGCAACATCCGCCGGGGTTTTAATGCCGAAACCGACGCAGACCGGCAGGGCAGTCACGGCGCGTATGGCGGCGATGTGCTCGGCAATGCGCGCGGTGGGCGCAGCTTCAGCCCCGGTGATGCCGGTGACGGACACGTAATACAGATATCCGCGCGCATGTTCGGTGAGTTTATTCAGGCGCGCGGGCACCGAGGTGGGGGCGACAAGGCGCACCAGCGCAATGCCCTGTTCGCTAAGTATGGGCTCGATTTCCTCAGCTTCCTCGGGCGGTAAATCAACGAGAATAATGCCGTCGACCCCGGCTTGCGCTGCATCGTGCGCGAAGGCTTCGTAGCCGTAGCGATAGACGGGATTGAGGTAACCCATCAGCACAATCGGGGTGGTGTGGGTTTCGCGAAAATTACGCACGAGGTCGAGTACGCGATGCAGGGTTGTGCCCGCTGCAAGGGCGCGCAGGCCAGCTGCCTGAATCACCGGCCCGTCGGCCATGGGGTCGGAAAATGGGATACCGAGTTCGATGATGTCGGCTCCGGCGGCGGGTAATGCGTCGAGCAGTGCGGCGCAGGCTTCCAGCGATGGGTCCCCCGCCATGATGAAGGGAATAAACGCGGCGGTGTTTTGTGCGGCGCAAGCGGCAAACGCGCGGTCGATGCGGTTCATAACGTCACCCCGAGTGCTTCGGCGACGGTGAAAATATCCTTGTCTCCACGGCCGCAGAGATTCATGACCAGTGTTTCATCGCGACTCATTTTAGGCGCGCGGCGGATGACTTCGGCGAGCGCGTGCGCGGGCTCGAGTGCGGGTAAAATACCCTCGGTGCGCGCCAGTACCTTGAACGCGTCGAGCGCGTCGTCGTCGGTGGCAGACACATATTCCACGCGGCCGGAATCCTTCAGCCACGCATGTTCGGGGCCAATGCCCGGGTAATCGAGCCCGGCGGAAATGGAGTGGGCTTCCTCGACCTGTCCGTCGTCGGTCTGCAACAGATAACTGCGCGCGCCATGCAGCACACCGGGCGTACCTTTGGTGAGGGAGGCCGCGTGTTTGTCCGAAGCCAGGCCGTGGCCCGAGGCTTCAACGCCGACCATTTTCACCGATGCATCGTCGATCATCGGGTGAAACAGGCCAATCGCGTTGCTGCCGCCGCCGATGCAGGCGACCAGCATGTCGGGCAATTTGCCGGTGCGTTTCAGCATTTCGGCGCGCACTTCGGTGCCGATGACGCTTTGGAAATCGCGCACCATCATGGGGAAGGGGTGCGGCCCGGCGGCGGTGCCGATGAGGTAATAGGTGTCGTCGACATTCGTCACCCAGTCGCGCATGGCTTCGTTCATGGCGTCTTTCAGCGATTGCGAACCGCTGGTGACAGGAATGATTTCCGCGCCGAGGAGTTTCATGCGGAACACGTTTGGCTTCTGCCGCTCAATGTCTTTCGCGCCCATATAGACCACGCATTGCAGGCCGAAACGCGCGCACACGGTAGCGGTTGCGACGCCATGCTGGCCCGCGCCGGTTTCGGCGATGATGCGTTTTTTGCCCATGCGTAGTGCCAGCAACGCCTGCCCCACGCAGTTGTTGATTTTATGCGCGCCGGTGTGGTTCAGCTCGTCGCGCTTGAAGTAAATTTGCGCACCGCCCAAATGTTTCGTCAGGCTTTGCGCGAGGTACAGCGGGCTGGGGCGACCCACATAATCGCGCAGCAGTAAATCGAACTCGGCGTGGAAGGCCGGGTCGGCATCCATTGCGCGGTAGGCGCGTTCCACCTCAAGGATCAACGGCATCAGCGTTTCAGCCACATAGCGACCACCATAGGTGCCGAAATGGCCGTGAATGTCGGGGAGGGTGTTAGGTAAGGTCATTCGCGACTCAAGTTAAGCGTCATCCTGAACGTGTTTCAGGATCCATTAAAGCGTGCCGTCTGGCGCGGGAACTCTTTAAGAGGTCATGCCGACGCTAATCGCGTCTTAGATGGATCCTGAAACAAGTTCAGGATGACATTGTTTCAAGCTGATGCGTTTAACACAGCCGCATTGAACGCCGCAATCATTTCGAGCGATTTAATGCCGCGGGTGGATTCGATGCCGCTTGAAACATCGACGCCGGGGGCATGGGTAATGCGCAGTGCTTCACCCACATTGGCGGCAGTTAAGCCGCCCGAGAGGAACCATGCTTTGGGGGTGAGGGGCTTCCACTCAGCCAGTAATTTCCAGTCGAACGGCGCGCCGCTGCCAGGGCTTTTGGCGTCGAATAACACATGGTCGCTGGCCATTTCGACATCGCCGACATGGCGTAGATCATCGGCGGATGTGAGGGCGACTGCGGTGATAATGGGTAGGCCGTAGCGTCCCTTAATTTCCGCCAGCCGCTTCAAATTGCCGATGTCGTGCAGCTGAAAATAATCGGGCTGGGCGACAGCCATGATGCCATCGAGCAGATCGTCGCGCGGGTTGACTAACACGGCGACCGACTTTAACGCCGGGTGAGTGCCCACATGCATGAGTAGCGGCAAAAGCGCCTCGCGCGTGACGTGGCGCGGCGAGGCTTTGTGGTGTACGAAACCGATAAAATCAGCTCCGCTTGCTAGCGCTGCGTCGATTTCGGTCGGGTGTTTCAGGCCGCAGTTTTTGATGAGTGGGTTCACGCCGCTGGTCCCGGAGGGGCGAGGCGGCTGAGTTCGCGCTCCACCTGTTCTAACGCGCGCGTCTGGCGGCGCAGCTTGCGGCCGTAGCTGAGTGAGAGCAGCGCGCTGTGAATGAGGCCGATGAGCAGACCTAAGCCAAACATGGCGGCGAGTGCGATGTAAAGTGGGGCACTCACAGGTGCGGAAAGCGGCATCAGCGTAATGCTGACCGTTTCGCGATTCATAAAAATGAACAGGAGAATGAGAATAGCGGCGGCCGCGTAACACACGGTGCCTAAGATGCGTAGCACGTGGCGCTACTCTTTCGGGATGACGCCGGTGACGCGTTCGCGCAGCTCTTTGCCGGTGCGGAAGTAGATGGCGTGGCGTTCGCCCACATTTACCATGGCGCCGTTTTTGGGGTTGCGGGCGGCGCGTGCTTCGCGCTTACGCACCGAGAATGCACCGAAGCCGCGCAGCTCGACACGGTTGCCGGCGGCCAAGGCTTTCGTTATTTCCTCGAACATGGTGTTCACCAGCACTTCGATATCGCGCTGGTATAAATGCGGATAATTTTTGCTGAGCTGTTGAATGAGTTCCGATTTGGTCATCGTTTCTCTCGCCATTTCATGGTGTTATTAGATGGACGAAGGATGCCAGATGCTTACCAGCCCGTCAAGCCCGATAGCGCTTCGATTAAATATTTTTATGCCGGTATATTGCGCCAACTGTTCAAACAGCGAGTCAGCCTTGGGCGCGGGCTTGATTTCCTTCAGTTCCAGTTTGGGATCTATCTGACGGTTTTTGGCCAACCATTCGCGCACTTCGTCGTCGCCACCGATGCCGTCAATGAGATCGAGCTTTAATGCTTGGCGGCCGGTATACACGCGTCCGTCGGCCAGTTCGCGCACGCGGGCGTCTGTCATTTTTCGGCGCTCGACAATCATGCTGACGAATAAGTCGTAGGCGTCGGTCACGATTTCACCGACGACTTTGCGCTGCTCGGCGGTAAAGGGCTCGCCCAAATCCGGCACGTCTTTGTATAGGCCGGATTTGATGGTGACGGGGGTAATGCCCAGTTTATCCACGAGGCGGCTGATTTCGATGCTTTGCAGCAGCACGCCGATGGAGCCGGTGAGTGTGCCGTTGCGCGCCACCACATAATCGGTGCCGAGTGAGGCCATGAAGCAGGCACTGGCGCACAATGTGTGCATCACGCCCACAACCGGTTTCTTTTTGCGAATTTCATTCAGCTGACGAGTGATTTCTTCACCGCCGACGGTAGTGCCGCCGGGGGAATCGAAGCGCACCAGCACCGCTTTGGCGTGGTCGTCTTCGAGGATGCGCTTCATGAGTTCATCGCGGTCGGCGCTGTCGGTCATCACGCCTTCGATGGTGATTTGCGCGATGTAATCGCCACCAAATGCGCCGGGCTTATGGTCGAATTTCATCGTCGCGAACATCGCCGCGCCAACGAAAATAACAATTAGCGACAAGGCACGCCAACTGGCCAAGCTGGCTTTTAATCGCTTGCGGTCGATGAGCAGATCGGACGTTGGTTGCATAAAGCACTTTCAAAAAAATAGACCCCGACTGGGTTGCCAGCCGGGGTTGGTTTCGTCAAGCGGTTCCTCGTCATGCCGAACTCGTTTCGGCATCCATCGAAGGCGCGATCAGCGCCGATATAACTGTGGGAGTATTTCCGCGCCAGACGGCGCTTCGATGGATCCCGGATCAAGTCCGGGATGACGCCAGTGGAGAGTTTTGCGCACAAAAAAGGGCCAGCGATGAGGCTGACCCTTTCATTTTTGTGAAAAATTACTCTGCTTTTTTCTTGGCGGTTTTCTTTGGTTTTGCGCTGGCTTCTTCCAGTGCGGCGCCGAGGATGTTGCCAAGCGTGGCGCCCGAATCCGAGGAACCGTATTCGTCGATCGCCTTGTTGTGTGCGTCTTGCTCGAGCGCTTTGATGCTGAGCGAGACTTTGCCGGTTTTCTTGTCGGTGCTCAGCACTTTTGCATCGACGCGATCGCCCACGGCGAAACGCTCGGCGCGCTGGTCCTGACGGTCGCGGCTGAGGTCGTTACGCTTGATGTAGCTGGTGACGCCTTCGCTGACTTCAACTTCGATGCCATCGCGGTCAACGGCCACCACTTTACAGGTGAGCACTTCGCCCTTGTTGTGGGCAGACGAGACTTTCTGCTCGACGCCTGCCGGGGCTTCGCCCAGCTGCTTGATGCCGAGCGAAATGCGCTCTTTCTCGATGTCGACGACCAGAATGCGGGCCGAAACCTTGTCGCCTTTTTTGTAGGCTTTGATGGCTTCTTCGCCCGGTTCCGTCCAGCTGATGTCGCTGTGGTGCACGAGGCCGTCGATTTCACCTTTCAGGCCTACGAACAGGCCGAAATCGGTGATGTTGCGCACTTCACCTTCGATGATGTCGCCCTCATGGAAGGAGCTTGCGAAGCTGTTCCACGGGTTGTCGATGCATTGTTTCATGCCAAGCGAAATGCGGTGTTTGGTTGCATCCACGTCGAGCACCTGTACATCCACTTCCTGACCGGCTTGCACCAGTTTGGAGGGGTGGACGTTCTTTTTGGTCCAGCTCATTTCGCTGACATGCACGAGGCCTTCGATGCCGGAATCGAGTTCCACGAACGCACCGTAATCGGTGATGTTCGTGATTTTACCCTTGAGGCGTGCGCCCGGGGTGAATTTATGGCTGACGCCTTCCCACGGGTTGGAATCGAGCTGCTTCATGCCGAGGCTGATGCGCTTGGTGTCGGCATCAAACTTGGTGACGATCACGCGCACCGAATCGCCGATGGCGAACACTTCGCTCGGGTGATTGATGCGTTTCCACGAAATATCGGTGACGTGCAACAGGCCGTCGACGCCGCCCATATCGATGAACGCACCGTAATCGGTGATGTTCTTTACCATCCCGTCGAGGATCTGGCCCTCGGCGATTTTGTCGAGCAGCTGGCCACGGGCTTCGGCGCGCGACTCTTCCATCACGGCGCGGCGCGACACCACGATGTTACCACGGCGACGATCCATTTTTAGAATCAGGAACGGCTGCGGAATATGCATCAGCGGGGTGACGTCTTTAATCGGACGAATATCGACCTGGCTGCCGGGCAGGAAGGCCACGGCGCCTTTAATGTCGACCGTGAAGCCACCTTTAACGCGACCGAAGATGATGCCTTCGATTTTGGTTTGGTTTTTGTGGATTTCTTCGAGTTTTATCCAGCCTTCTTCGCGCAGCGCTTTTTCGCGGCTGAGCTGGGCTTCGCCGTGGCGGTTTTCAATGCGCTCGATATACACGTCTACCAAATCGCCTACTTTGACTTCGGCGGGTTGGCCTGCGACCATGAATTCTTTGAGGTCGATGCGGCCTTCGGATTTCAGGCCCACGTCGATGATGGCGAGACCTTTTTCGATGCCAACGATGGTGCCTTTCACCACGCTGCCTTCGGTGAGCTTGCCCGAGGCGCTGTTTTCAAACAAATCCGCGAAATTCTCGCTGGTGTCGAATGTGAGGTCTTTAAAATCTTCCTTACGGACGGTTGCCGATTGTGCCATGTGAATAAATTTCCTAAGTGGACGTGGTTAGAGGTTAAAGTCGCGATAACTCGCCGTAATCGTCATGCTGAATTCATTTCAGCATCCATCTTAAGGCGCGTCTGCGCCGGAAAAACACTTCAGTCTTTCCACGCCAAACGGCGCTTTGATGGATCCTGAAACAAGTTCAGGATGACGCCTCACGAGAGGCATCGACCCCACACACCCGCGCGGGGAGTGGGGTTTATAAGCCGCAAGCCACGAAATGCAAGGAAATTTGGCATTCCCTAAATGCAAGGCTTCACGCGATTGTCACACACAGGCCGCTGTTTTGTGTTATAGTCGTCTGGTTTGAAGGGAAAATGAACCGGTTAAGGAATTATGGCCGATAAAAAAACAGTTTTGCCGCCACCCGCGATTATTGAGCTGCCTAAAAGCGACGCAGCGAAGCTGGATGTCGTGATGCGTGGCAGCAAGCCAGCGCCTTTAGATGTGCCATTGCCGCAGGAGGCTCCGCCATCGGTAATGGATGCGGCGCGCGAGGCTGCCGAAGCTTGCAAGGCAAAGGCGAGCGGACATTATTGCCCCAGCCAGCAGCCTTCGACGGGATTAAATCTCAGCCAAGATTTTACTGTGGCAGGCGTAAAAGGTACTGCGACGGCGCAGCCCGGCAAGGGTGGTGGAAAAATTAGGGTTCCGTTCGGGCCGCACCAATAATTTTTAACGCCCATTCAAACACCTCATTCGCACTCATGGCGCTGGTGTCGATGGTGACAGCATCCGCCGCTGCAACGAGCGGGGCTATGCTACGGCTTGCATCGCGGGCATCGCGTTCGGCTAAATCGTCATAGACCGACTGGTATTCAACCTTCACGCCATAATCTTCGAGTTGGCGATGGCGGCGGGTGGCGCGGGCGTCGAGGCTCGCGGTAATAAAAATTTTCACCGGCGCTTCGGGGCAAATCACGGTGCCGATGTCACGGCCATCGAGCGCGGCGCCCTCGGGCCGGGTGGCGAAATTGCGCTGATATTCAAACAGTGCTTCACGCACTTCGGGAATGGCGGAAATGATGGAGGCCGCTTTGCCAATGCGCTCGCCGCGCAGTTTGGGGTTGGCCAGATCCTGTGCGGTGATGGCGCGTGCAGCCGCAATGGCAGCGGCGACATCGCTTGGGTCTTTATCAGCATAGACCAGCCGCATGGCGGCGGCGCGGTACAGGCTGCCGGTATCAAGGTAGCCAAGCCCATAATGGTCGGCGAGGCGGCGCGCGAGCGTGCCTTTGCCGGAAGCCGCCGGGCCATCAACGGCGATAAGCAGTGGTTTTTTCGAGCTCATGCGGCCACCTTTGGCTGTTGAATGGATGCGCCAAGCCCCGCCATTAAAGCCATGAAACCCGGAAAGCTGGTGGCGATGGCGCGGGTATCATCGACCGTGACGGCGTGTTTGCTGGCGAGGCCCATCACGAGGAAGCTCATGGCGATGCGGTGGTCGAAATGGGTAGTAACATTGCCACCGCCGGTTGGCGCATGGCCAGTACCGCGCACGGTTAAATCGTCGCCGACCGCTTCCGCGTGCGCGCCGTTGGCGTTGAGGCCTGCGATGATAGCGGCGAGCCGGTCGCTTTCCTTTACCCGCAATTCGCCAAGGCCGCACATGGTGGTGGTGCCCTGCGCGAATGCGGCCGCGACGGCAAGAATGGGGTATTCGTCAATCATCGAGGGGGCAATCTGCGCCTCTACTTCCACGCCGTGCAAAATCGAACTGCGTGCCGTGATGTCGCCCACGGGCTCACCACCAACTTCGCGTTCGTTGTGAATGGTGAGGTCGGCCCCCATGCGCTTCAGCACCGCGAATAATCCGGTACGAAGTGGGTTCAGGCATACGCCTTGAACGGTGATTTCAGAACCCGGCACTATCAGCGCGGCCACAATGGGGAATGCGGCGGAAGAGGGGTCGGCAGGTACGTGCAACGCCCGGTTTTGCAGTTTTTGCGATGGCTGGCCGTGGAGGGTGATTTTTACTCCTCCTCCCCGATGGGGGGAGGAGGCCACCTCGACCCCAAAAAACCCCAACATCCGCTCGGTATGGTCGCGGGTGGGCTCATTTTCGATCACCGTGGTGATGCCGGGAATGTTAATTCCCGCAAGCAGCACGGCGGATTTTACCTGGGCGGATGCTACGGGCAACGTGTAGGCGATAGGCAACGGCATGTCGGTGCCGTGCAGGGTAAGGGGCAGCCGTCCGCCATCGCTTGCCTCAAATTGCGCGCCGATTTCCTGCAACGGGGTGATGACGCGCAGCATGGGGCGTTTACGCAAACTGGCATCACCGGTGAAGCGCACATGGTAGGGGTAGGGGGCCAACAATCCCATCAACAGCCGTGCCGCAGTCCCGGCATTGCCCATATCGAGTTCGGTTTGCGGGGCTTGCAGGCCACCGATGCCCAGCCCATCCACCTGCCACACACCATTGGCATCGCGTGTGATAGGCACGCCGCAGGCTTTAAGTGCTTCGGCGGTGCGCAACACGTCTTCGCCTTCCAGCAGGCCATGAATTTCGGTATGGCCAATGGCCTGCGACGCCAGCATGAGCGCGCGGTGCGAGATGGATTTGTCGCCCGGCACGGTGATGGTTCCGCGCAAGCTACGGGCACGGGTCGATTCGGCGGGTGAAGGTTTCTCTTCCACAGGATGCATCCGGCTATTGCGTTTTATTTGAAAGTCACGTTAGGTGGATATTCAGGAACGTGTTGGTAACGCAAGTTGGCAGCGCGGGCAAGAAAAGCAACAGCTATGCAGGATACGAGAGGCACCATGTCGTCACCGAATTTAGGAACCAAGCGCGTTTGCCCCAAATGCGCCGCTAAATTCTACGATTTTGGCGTGGTAACTCCCATTACCTGCCCGAAATGTAAAAAAACCTGGACTGAAGGCGCGAAGAAGAAATCGCCACCAAAGCCGGTAAAGCCAGAAAAACCAGCACTCAAGCCCGTGCGAAAACGTTCGGCCGAGGACGATGATTTGCTGGGCACCGATTTGCCCGAAGTAGAGGATGGCGATGAAATCGAGGAAATCGAGCCGATCGAGGATGAAGGTGTGGAAATGACCTCGCTCGAGGAAGTCGAGGAGCACGAAGAGGAAGAAGAAACCGACCCCAATTCCGACGATGCCGAGGACGGTATGTTCACCGAGATCGTGGGTGAGGAAAAACTCGTCGATGACCTTGAAGACCATATCGAGACCGACGAGGACGAAGAAGACGAAGACGACGACGACGAGCGCGCCGACGATGACGACGAAGACGACGACGATACTGAGCCCAAACGCCGCCGCTAGGCAGGAGTAGTATGCGCATTGTCACCAAAGATCCCGAGGTCCACCTGATTGAATTGCTGGGTCTGATCGAGGAAAATCTCTCGGGCTGGCAAGCCATATGCTTTTCGTTTTCGCAATTGCGCGAGCATTACCGCAGCGAATACCAAATCAAAATCGCCACCAACCTGATGAACGATTTGCTGGGCGACCGCGACGGAGCGATTTACCTCTGCGAAGACACCACCATTTACGTGATGGTACGCAGTTTCCCCAAGCAACTGCTCGACAAAATGATCTTCCAGCTGCGCTACCTGTTCATGGACGATCCGCTTTCCTACTCGCTCGAGGGCGATGAGAATCCGGAATTTGCCACGTTGTATGAAATTGAAAACCAGTGGCAGGATTTTCAGGCCATCATCAAGCGGCGCCTGGTGATGCGGGTGCGCACCGCGCGCGCAGCGTCGACGCCTTCGGCAGGGGAAGTCAAAGCCTCTCATGCCGCACAAAAACCTCAGCATCAGATGCAGCCACCTGCACCACCCGAACCTAAACCTGCACCGGTTGTCGAAGCGCCGCCGCCCAAACCCAAAACGCCCTATGTTTCGCTGAAACCTGCACCGCGTGAAACCAAACAGCCATCGCCGGATGCTTCGCTTTGCACGGCCACGAACCTGGCCGGGATTGAGCGCGATTTACGCGACACGGATCTCACCAGCGCCATTCGCCGCCAGTCGGTCTGTGCCGCCATTCCGGGTGCTGCCGTGCGCACCGTGTTCGACGAGATGTATATTCACATCAACCAGCTCAAGGAAAATCTGGGAACACAGGTGGATTTACTATCGAACCGCTGGCTGTTCAAATACCTCACCCAAATGCTCGACATGCGCATGCTCGACACCATCCAGCGCAACCCGATTCGTTACCTCGCCAACCCCATCAGCCTGAATTTGAACATCCCGACGGTGCTTTCCACCCGCTTCGTCGAGTTCGACGCGGCCATTAAGCCGAGCACGAAAGTGCCAGTGGTCATCGAGCTGCAAATTGCCGATGTGTTTGTCGATATGGCAGCATTTCTGGCCGCGAAGGACGCAGTGCAGAAAATGGGTTATCGCGTGTGCCTCGATGGCGTGAGCGACATCAGCTTCCCGCAAATCGACCGCCAGCGGCTGGGGTTCGACCTCATTAAGCTGATCTGGAATGCCGACAGTGCGAAGGAAGCCCAATCTGAGAAAAATATACGATTAGCCGAAGCGGTGCGCCAATGTGGGCCGAACCGGGTAATTCTCACCCGCTGCGATAATTTGCAGGCGGTTGAATTTGGGCAGGCGTTGGGCATTTCGTTGTTTCAGGGGCGCTACCTCGACCTGCAAATCAGCCCTCGCTCGGCCGTGAAAAACTAATGCTGGATTTTATCGCCACGCATCAGACGATGCTCATCGGCATCATCTGGATGGCAGTGCTCGGGCCTGCGGTCGGTAACTATGCGTGTTCGGTGGTGTATCGCCTGCCGCGCGGGCAAACCCCGTTCGAGCGACATCCATTCTGCGGCCACTGCAACGCCGACCTCAAACCCGTCGATTTGTTTCCCATCCTGTCGTGGCTCTCCACGCGCGGGTGCTGCCGCTATTGCCGCGGCGAAATCCCCAGTATTTATACGGCGATTGAGCTCACTTGCGGCGCAATCTTTATCGCCTACTTCCTGCATTTTGGCATCGGTGAATTATTTTTACTCTACGCGTCGTACGGCGTGTTTGTGGGCATTCTGGCGGCCATTCATCACCAGCAGCAATGGATTTCAGCTAGCATTTACAGCTACGCTCTCGGGTTGATTATTCTGGCGCGCACGTTGGCTGAAGGCAGTATTTACGGCCCCATTCGCGGCGCGGTGGTGATGTTAGTGATGGTACTCGTGCTCATGCGCCTTGCGGGCGAAAAAGCCTCGCCCTTCACCAAGCCATGGGTGTGGTGGTTCGTGTTACTCGGCGCGCTGGTGCCGATGGCGCACTGGGCGTTGTTGCTGCCGGTCTATGCGTTAAAAATGCTTGTGCCAAAACCGGGGCGCGTGGTGGTGTATGCAACAGCGGCCCTTGTGTTGCCGTTATTTATCGCCTGATGCATTGAGCCACGCAACCAGGCCATCCCCCATTTTCTCGCTGCCGCGGATGCTTAAGTGGTGGCTGTCGCTGTAAAGCAGTAAATCCTTGGTTCCGGCGAGGCAATCGGTTCCGTTGCACAGCACAGTGAACGAATCAAAAATGCGCAACGACGGGTGTTTCGCCGCAAGGCGTCGCACGATTTCGCGGTAAGATTTTTGTTGTGCTAGCGCGTCGGCCTGCGGCGTGGTGCAATGTGGCTTTGCCATGCCGAAGCGGTAGGAGAGTTCGCCCAGACGCGGCAGGCAATCCGCCGCCATAAAATCGAGCGTAGGCACGTCGATGAACAACACGATTTTTTTGCCCGACGCTTCGAGGGCACTGATGGTACGGTCCATGCCGCGGTAAAACACCTCGCTACGACTGAGGCTTGCTTCCGATGCAAGGGTGCTTTCAAGGCGCCATAATTCGCTCGTGTCTTTACCGGTATGTTGGGGCGAAACGCTGTGGTCGAAATAAAACTGCCCAAGCGAAGCGAGTACCACAGTGCGTATTTCAGGATGGGTTTTGAGCATATCGACCATGCGTTCGGTGGCGTCGAGGCAGGCGTCGGGCATGTTGACGCGATGGGAGCGCACTTGCAGCAACGGTGGGCATGAAGAATGACCGATGAGCGCCCAGTTGCGGGTGGTATCGCGGGTTGCCAGGCCCGCGAACAGCGCTTCGGCATGGCTATCGCCAACGACCGCGGCATTTGCCGGGCCGCCTCGTGCGGTGACACACCAATTATCGCCGACATCCATGCTTTGGGGGCACGCCATGGACGTTTCCGCAAACGCGTGCACACCTTTCAAATCTCTGAAGCGTGCATTATTTTCCCTCAATTGCTTGAATCCGTCGGTCGAGGTAATGGCGGTCGCAACCAGCGCGACGGCAAGCATGGCCACTAAGAGCAGCCCGATGGCACGACGGCGAAATCGCCCGAAGCGCAATGGCGCCTCAATGCAATGATAGGTGAGGGTAGCGAGGCAAAAACTGAGCCCTACCAGCCCCAAAATGACGCCGGTTGGCGGTGCCTGCCAATAGAGAATGCGCGCATAGGCCAGCAGCGGCCAGTGCCATAAATAGAGCGGATAACTGATGAGACCGATGCCTACCATCATCCGCCCACTGAGCGCGTGCCGATGTAGAAAACTGCCCGGCGTCGCTAATAGCAATATCGTGCCGACAACCGGCAACAGCGCGCGCCAGCTAGGATAGGCATCGAGTTTGGTGAACATTGCCGCCGCGAGCATAATGAGCAGCATTCCGCAGCAAGCCGACAGCTCGCGCTTCCAGCCTACTAACGTGCGTCGAGTCATCCACGGTTCGGCGTAGGCCAGTAATCCGCCGAGCATTAATTCCCAAAATCGGGTGTGCGGAAGGTAAAAACTTGAAGTGGGATGCGCGGCACTGCGCCATAATGCAAGGCCGAGGCTGATGGCAGTGACCGCCAGCATCAATGGCAGCAAGGCGCGCCGAAAGCGCAGGCAAAGCCCTATGATCAGTGGCCAGAGAATGTAGAATTGTTCCTCCACCCCGAGCGACCACAAATGCAATAACGGTTTGCGCTCGGCGGTGATGTCGAAATAGCCGGCCTGCTGCCAGAACTGCACATTGGCGTAAAAACCGGTGGCGGCGATTATGTCATGCCCCAGTTTTTTGAATTCGTCGGGTACTAAAAGAAACCAGCCAAGAACGAGGGTGGTCAACAGCACGGCAATCAATGCCGGGAAAATGCGCCGGATGCGCCGGATGTAAAACTGGCGAATGGAGTAGTGGCCACCCTGCATTTCACGCAGTAAAATGCCGGTGATGAGAAAGCCGGAAATGACAAAAAAAATATCCACGCCGACAAAGCCGCCAGGTAGCCACTCCGCGTTGGCGTGGAAAATAAGGACGGCAAGCACCGCAACCGCGCGTAACCCATCAATATCGGCGCGATAGCCTTGGTGCTGCAGCGATTGCATTACTCCACCGTCACCGATTTGGCGAGGTTGCGGGGCTGGTCGACATCGGTGCCTTTGAGTACGGCGGTGTAGTAGGCGAGTAGTTGCGCCGGAATGGCATACAAAATCGGGCTCACCAGCGGGTGTACTTTTGGCAGCGTGACCGCGTGGCGGGTGACTTCGGCGAGGGCTTTCACGCCCGCTTCGTCGGAGAACAGCACAATTTGTCCACCGCGCGCGGCGGCTTCCTGAATGTTGCTGGCGGTTTTTTCGAATAAATGGTCGTGCGGGGCGAAGGCGACGACCGGCACCGATTCGTCAATCAGCGCAATGGGGCCGTGTTTCATTTCGCCGGCCGCATAGGCTTCGGCATGGATGTAGGAAATTTCTTTCATCTTGAGCGCGGCTTCGTGGGCGATGGCGAAGCTGGTGCCGCGGCCGATATACAGCATGTCCGTCGCGCCCATGATGTGATGCGCGAGTTTTTCGATGCTGTCGGCGTGGTGCAGCACTTCGGCCACGCGGGCGGGCACTTCGGCGAGCGCGTGGGTGAGGCGCGCCATTTCGCCCGCATCCACCGTGCCGCGCGCGTCGGCTAATGCCAGTGCGAAGCAGGCAAGTACCGTGAGCTGTGTAGTGAAGGCTTTAGTGCTCGCGACGCCAATTTCCGGCCCGGCATGGGTGTATAAGGTCGCTTCGGCTTCGTGGCTCATGCTCGATTCCGGCACGTTGACGATGGCAAGTGTGTGCTGCCCCTGCGACTTGGCGTAGCGCAGCGCGGCCAGCGTGTCGGCGGTTTCGCCGGATTGCGAAATCACCAGCGTCAGCCCGCCTTTTTGCATCACGGGCTCGCGGTATCGGAATTCCGAGGCCACATCGATATCGACCGGTAGTTTGGTGAGTGACTCCAGCCAGTAACGCGCAACCAACCCGGCGTAATAAGAGGTGCCGCACGCCACGATGGTGATGCTGGTTAGCGTCGCCAAATCGAACGGTAGTGCGGGCATGGCCACGCGCGCGGTGGTGGGGTTGTAATACACGTTTAGTGTTTGGCCGATGACGGAAGGCTGTTCGTAAATTTCTTTCAGCATGAAGTGGCGGAATTCGCCTTTGCCGGTGGCGCTGCCGGTGTGGCGGCTGGTTTTTACCGGGCGCTCGACCTGAACGCCTGCCGCATTAAAAATCGTTACACGGTCACGAAAAATTTCGGCCCAGTCGCCTTCTTCGAGATAGCAGATTTGCTGGGTGAGGGGGGCGAGGGCCACCGCGTCGGAGCCCAGATAATTGGCCCCGTCGCCGAACCCGATGGCGAGGGGTGAACCCCGGCGGGCCGCGAAAATACTGTCCGGTGCGTCGGCAAAAATAATGCCCAACGCAAATGCACCTTCAAGCCGTTTGAGGCAGGAAGCCACAGCTTCACGCGGGGTTTTGCCTTGGCCCAGATAATGCGTAATAAGTTGCGGCACCACTTCCGTATCGGTCTGGCTTGTGAACACATGACCAAGTGCAATCAGTTCACTGCGCAATTCCTGAAAATTCTCGATGATGCCATTATGCACCACGGCCACCTTGTCGGTGGCGTGGGGGTGGGCGTTGGTTTCGTTCGGCAAGCCATGCGTGGCCCAGCGTGTGTGGCCGATACCAGTGCTGCCGCCCAGTGGCGATTGTTCCAGCAGGTGCGCCAGTGCGGCAAGCTTACCCTGCGCGCGGCGACGGTCGATGCCACCATCCACCAGCGTGGCGATGCCAGCCGAATCGTAGCCGCGATATTCAAGGCGCCTCAAGGCTTCCAGCACCAGCGGTGCCGCGGGCTGGTTGCCGATGACTCCGATAATTCCACACATAGGCGATTCTCCTGTGTTGCGGCGGTAGCATGCACACGCACCGTGGCGCAAATGTTATATTCAGTTACAAAAAGGATGCAGCGGATGCAATTTGCTAATGATTTTCATCTGGTTCTCATGTAGCAACGTGGAATGGAATTTTCGATTCGCCGCCTCTATCGTAATAGCGTGATTCTGGTGTGCCTTGCATTGCTGGTGTTGCTAAGCACAGCGATGACAGTTGTTTCAGCCCTAAGTATGCGTAACGACGAGTCGCGCGCGCTTACCACGCAGGCGAGCATCCTTGCGCTTAATCTCGCCCTTACACATGAGCGCGCCGCAACAGAAGCCACACTTGCAACGGCGAACGCTAATCCGTTGCTGGTGCTGGCATGTGTAACCGACACCAACAACGAAGTGACCGATGAAATACACGGGCTTGCTTTTGACCGTGTGGGCGCGAGCTGTCAGTCATTAGCGAACGCAGCCCCACGGTTTAGTGAAATCCGTGCTGTGGCACCCATTACTGAGCCAAACCTGCCCAAAGCGCGGGGCCGGGTCATGTTAGTGGCAGTCTTGCCGCCGATTCATAACCATCTGGTGCGTTGGATCATGGTGTCAGCTTTCTTGGCGGTATTGCTTGGCATTATGTGCTGGCAACTGGGCGAGCGGATGAAGCGCGCCATGCTCAAACCCATCCGCCAGATTGCGACTACCGCACAACGCGTCACCCTGTATAAAGACTATTCGCTGCGGGTGGTCCCGGGTGCGCTGGCGTTAGTGCCGCGTGAAATTGCGTCGCTGACGGATGCGTTCAACGCCATGCTGAAAGAAATCGAAGACCGCGACGGCAGGCTGACACGCAAAACAGTGGAACTTGAAGCCTCGCGCCGCAATGCCGAAGCGGCGAGCCACGCCAAGTCGCAGTTTCTGGCGAATGTAAGCCACGAGTTGCGCACGCCCTTAAATGCCATCATTGGATTTTCTACCATGATTGAGAGTGAGCAGTTCGGGCCCGTGGGTGACCCGAAATATAAGGAGTATGCTTCGGATATTCATGAAGCAGGGCGGCACTTGCTTGATGTGATTAACGATATCCTGGACCTGTCGAAGGCTGAGGCGGGCAAGCTCAGCGTGAAATTCGATGCATTGTCATTGCCAAAAATCGTTGAGAAGTCACTGAACATCGTCGCCGGGCAAGCCCAAACCAAAAAAATCGATATTTTTACCGATATGCCAAGCCGCCTGCCCAAAATAATTGCCGACCGGGTGCGGCTGATGCAGATTTTTCTGAATCTGCTCAGCAACGCGATTAAATTTACCGAGAATGGTGGAAAAATCGTGATTCGCGCCCGCGCAGAAGCTGGAAAAAATGAGGTTTACTTCTTCACCATCGAAATCGAAGATTCTGGCATCGGCATGGAGGAAATCGATATAAGCCGGGTATTCTCGAGCTTCAACCAATCCGACGCAGGGCTGAACCGTAAATACGAAGGTGCCGGGCTTGGGCTGCCGCTGACCAAGCGCCTCGTTGAGCTGCATCACGGTAAAATACGCATCGAAAGCGTGAAGGGGCGTGGGACAACCGTCATCGTTCGCTTGACTTCCGACCCCGCATTGCTTGATTAATCTTGTTTATTATGGCACTTATAGCCGCAGCGCACACAGACAGGGAGAGTCCGGTTGAAACAGATTTATCTTGAAACGATTTTGCTCATTGAACGCTTGCACCGTCGCTTTCTCGACGTGGTGAAAAGCGAGCTCGACCGCTTGAAAATCGAAGACATCAACAACGTGCAAACCCTGATTCTCTATAACATCGGGCCCGACCAGCTAACCGTCGGCGAGCTCACCAATCGTGGGTACTACCTTGGCACCAACGTGTCGTATAACGTAAAAAACCTTGTGGAGTCGGGCTACCTGATTCAGGAAAAAGCACCGCACGACAAACGCTCGACGCGCGTCAAGCTCTCGGAAAAAGGCCTGGATTTAGTAAAAAAACTCGACGCGTTAATCGAGCGTAACGTGTCGGAACTCGACAAGCGCAGCCCTAACCTCGCGTTTCTCGTCGATACCAACAAAGCCATGCATAATCTTGAGCGGTTCTGGACGGAATACATGAATCGCCTCTACTAGAGGATAAACAAAATGAACACCCGGTTCGCCGTAGTTTTAGCCTCGTTGTTTGCGCTTATCGCCTCCATTTTTTCCGCGCCCGCGCAGGCGGAGGAGCACATCATCACCATCGGCACCGGGGCCATTACCGGGGTGTATTACCCCGCGGGCGGGGCGATTTGCCGGTTGATCAACCGGGGCCGCAAAGAGCACGGCATTCGTTGCTTTGTCGAGTCAACCGGCGGCTCGGTTTACAATTTGCGCGCGCTGCATGAGGGCGAGTTGAATTTCGGCATCGTGCAATCCGACTGGCAATATAATGCCTACAACGCCAAAGGAATGTTTGCGGAGAGTGCGCCTTTCCGCGATCTGCGTTCGGTGTTTTCGTTGCATAGTGAAATGTTCACCGTCGCCGTGGCGCGTGACAGCGGCATCAAGAGCTTCGATGGGCTAAAAGGCAAGCGCGTGAATATCGGCGATGCCGGCTCGGGTTTGGGTGAAATCATGATGAGCTTGGTAACTGCGCATGGCTGGTCTAAACACAGCTTTGCCGCCACCACCGAGCTACGCCCAACCGAAGCGGGCCGCGCATTGTGTGAAGGTAAAATCGATGCAATGATGTTTGCTGCCGGTCACCCCAACGGGCTGATTCAGGACATCACCAGCAATTGCGGTGCGAAGCTGATTCCGTTGGTGGGCAAAGAGGTCGACGAATTGCTCGCCAAAAACCCGTTCTATGCCCGCACCGCGATTCCGGGCGGTATGTATCAGGGCAACCCGCAAAACGTGCCGACGTTCGGCGTGAAAGCCACGTTGGTGACCACCGCACAAACCGACGACGAAACCGTCTATCAGTTGGTAAAAGCAGTGTTCGACAATTTTGAGAATTTTCAAACGCTGCATTTCGTGTTCGCCACACTCGACAAGGATCGCATGGTGAATACTGGCCTCATTGCCCCCATTCATCCCGGCGCGTTGCGTTATTATCGCGAAATGGGGTTGTTGAAGGAAACGAACGATTCAGCCGCCGCGCCACGTACAAAACTAGCGCCCGCCTCTATCGCGGCCGACAAGGCAGTGCCCATGACCCCATCGCCGCGCAGCAACCCGCTTCGCGCCCGGCCGGGCGAGGAAATGGACTTGCAAACGGGTGAGTAGTGAAAAGGCCTAGTGCCCTCGCTCGACAGCGAAATCCGCGGCTTCGAGCATGGCAGCTTTAGCTTCGCCTTCGGGAAATACGTTCAGCGCTGCCCGTGCTTCATCGGCATACGACGCGGCGAGTTGCAGTGTCTTACTAAAGGCATCGGCTTTGAGCAAAAGTTGGTTGGCACGTTTTAAGTCATCAGGCCCAATGCTCGCGCCGTCTTCGAGTGCTTTGCTCCAGAAACGTTTTTCATCGTCGTTAGCGGCTTCATAAGCAATCAACACCGGCAACGTCACTTTGCCATCACGAAAATCGTCGCCGATGGCTTTGCCGAGCGCGGTTTCGTTCGACTGATAATCGAGTGCATCGTCGACCAGTTGAAACGCAAGACCCAGCGCTTGCCCGTATTGCCTGAGCGGCGCGCGCCATTGCGGGTTATCGCTTACCACCGCACCCAGCTCGCACGCGGCGGCAAACAGGGCGGCCGTTTTGGCCGAGAGCACTTCAAGATACGTCGTCTGCGTGATGGTAAGGTCGTGGCTGACCATGAGCTGATGCACTTCGCCCGCTGAAATAATTGCCGCCGCGTCGGACAGGATTTTTAGCACGTCGAGCGAACCGTCGACCACCATCAACTGAAACGCGCGGCTGAGCAGAAAATCGCCGACGAGCACGCTCGATTTATTACCCCACAACACGTTGGCCGTTGCCTCACCACGGCGCAAATGGCTTGCGTCGACGACATCGTCGTGCAGCAAGGTTGCGGTGTGAATGAATTCGACACAGGCGGCAAGGCGCACATGGCGCTCGCCCGTGTAGCCACAAAGCTGAGCGGCGGCCAAGGTTAGGCACGGCCGCAAGCGTTTGCCGCCTGCGGTGATAATATGCGAGGCCAGCTCGCGAATCAGTCCGATGTCGCTTTCAACATACCGCAAAATCACGTCATTGACGCCTCGAAGGTCGGCTGCTGTCAACTGGCGCAGGCGTGTCGCATCCGTCACGGGCATGGGCAAGGGGGCTGCTTGGGCGGGTTTCATGGGCCGCAGCGATAGCGCAGCCGCGCTTTTCAGGCAAGGATTGGTTTCGCCGCACCGGCAGAATGTGAGGGGGGTGCGGTTTGTGGGCGTATAAAATGCTGCGACCCCTGCTGGAACACGGCTTGCCCCGTCAGGCCAGTGATTTCGAGTGTTGAGGTGAAACGCTCGCGTATGCCGCTGAGTACCATTTCGGGCAGTGCGTGGCTGCTACGAATGACTAAATCCAACTGTTTTTTACTTTGCCCGGCTGCTTCGCGCACAAATCCGTCGAATTGCATCTGGCCAAGTTGGCTGAGTTCGACATCGACAATGAAGCGTTGGCCATGTTTGGCCGATACGCCGCCTGCTGCACTGCCTTCGCGCTCCTCGTCGCGCTTGAGGTAAAGGTAAGCCGAATGCACTTCGCCCTGTACCAGAATGGGCAGCGCAATGCTGCCCCATGGCGTGCCGGGCGGCGGGTTCAGCAAAGGCTGCAATTGCTCCAAATCGCCGCCGAGGCGCGATAACAAATCCGGTGCAAAAATGCGTAATTTATCGACGCCGCGTGCGCCGAGCAACTCGCGTGGGTCGGCAGCTTTCACCGCCGCCAGAAAAAAAAGTAGCGTGCTGGCAAGATGACTGTTGGTGGTGGGAATATTTGCTGTCACGTCGCGCGCGGCGGCGGCGAAAGCCGGTAATTGCACAATCGACTGCAATGCCTCCTGTAAATCACTGGCGGTGGCGTGCAGTCTTTCCTGGCCCGATGCATCCACTGGCAAGGGGGTGAAGGTGGGGGCATTGCCGGGTGTCACATGCAGGCTCAGTGTGGTTCCCTGCGGTATGGGTTGCGCCGTATACAGCTTCAGTGTGGCGATGGGGGTTTGTAAAATGGCGGCCCCGTCGGCTTCGTGGCCAATCACCAAGCCACGCAAAGCATCGGATGGAGGCACGAAAGGCGCATTCGGTGTTAACTGCGGATTTTCGACGGCAATGGGAGGAAGTGCTACCGCTTTGCCTGTCAATGGCACCGCGCTGGATGGCGATGGTGGCACTGCCACCGCAGGAGTCGCAAGTTCCTGTGCCAGTAGTGGCGACGTTTGGTTTGACGACAGCGTGACGGCAGGCGGTAGTTCAAGAAACGTGGTTGGTGCCGATGCGACTGTTACCGGGTTTGCGCTTGTGGGCGCCGTTGGCGTTGAGGCAAGTGGATTGGCTAATGATGTAACAGCATTGGCCACGATGGCAGGCGCGGCGGCGCTTTTTGGTGGCGTCAATGCCGCAGGGTGTGTCGTCGTGGGTGCCGTGGATCGTTCAGCTGCGGCGGGTGTTGCGGGGGAGTTCGGTGCAGGCAATAATTGCTCAAGCAGCGACGTTGGCTCGCCGATACTGGCGAGTGAAACAGCAGCCTGAGGTAATTGGGCATTTAGGATTTGCACACGCAGTGGCTGGCCCGGTTTCAGGCCGGTAAGCCGGGGCGGAATGGTTTCGCCGGGCAGTAGCGGTAGCGCCGTGGCACCTGTTTTTAACACCAGCGCTTCAAGCGCGGAACTATTGGCAGTAGTAGGAGTAGCGTTGGTGGGGCGCGCTGAAATGGTCGAGTTCGAAATAGAATCTTCGCTCGTCACGCGGGCGTTTTGGCTCACGTAATCCTCGGGCGATACGCCGTCGATGCTCACGATACGCGCGCGGCCCGGTTGGGTGGCATCCACCCGAATCACCACTTCGCTACCAGTTTTAATGAACACGTCGCTGCGCACCAGCACATCGCCCAAATTCGTGCGCAGCACAGGATTGTTTTGTCCGTCGCGGTTGATGACGAATCCTTGCAACGTACTGCCACCCGCCAGCGCCGCCAGCACCGACGGCACGTCGGACGCAACCCCGCTTGGAATCGCCGTCGGCAAGGGTTGAATGCTGATGGTGGCATTTACCGGCAGCGGCGGGGTGATCGGCCCGCTCATGTCAGCCTTGCTTCATCAGCTTGATGGAAATGCTCGCCGCATCGGTCGCGGCCGTTGTGTGCGGGGCTTTTTCCAGCAGCGACGATTGCGAGCGAATGGCGTCTTTCACCTTATTGTCTTTGCGAATCACGCCGAGCAGCGGCGGCGAGAATTTCAAAAAATTCTCGGTCGCGCGGTTGATGGCACCGTAAGTCGCTTCGCCTTCTTTTTGGCTTGCCGCCTGATTCACCACCACGTGAATGGCCGGCGGGTTCGGGCGCGTGACGCAGAGTTTAATGAACGCATACGCATCCGTCAGCGACGTCGGCTCATCGGTAATCACCACCACCACTTTGCTGGCGAGCGCCGACATGACCTGCACATGCTGCTCAATGCCTGCGCCCAGATCGATAATCACATGGTCGTATTCCGCCGAAAGCGCGACCAGTTGGTGTGCCGCCGGTTGCATGCGCTGCGCGCCGAGCATCGCCATCGAAGTGGAGCCGGAGCGACCCGCGAGAATGTCGAACTTACCCGGCTCGTAACGGGTGATGGCCTCTTTCATCGTGCACCGGCCCGAGAACACCGCGCCTAAATCGCGCACGGGTGTGAGGCCCAGTTGCACGTCGACATTCGCCAAACCGATATCGCCATCGAACAACAAAGTTTTACGCCCGGCGCGCGCGAACAAATGGGCGAGGGTTATCGAAAACCAGGTTTTGCCCACGCCGCCTTTGCCCGAGGCAACCGCGATGATGTTCTCGCCACGCAGCATGGCAGGCGGGGTGAGGGGTGTTGCGAGTTCGGTCATAGACGGCTCCTATGCGTGCATGCGCTCGCGCGTCTGGCGCAGCATCAGTCGGGCGAGGCAAGCGGGTGAGAAGGCGCTGCAGCTGTCGGAAGGTGACGCTGAGCTGGAGAGATTGGCAAGTGCGTAGCCGCTCGCGCCGAGTGCGGCGAACACGCCGCTGAGGCGGCGCACCGCGTCGGTGCGGGTGATGAGCATGCGCTCGATGGGCAGGAAGCTGAACACGCTGGCCATTTCGGCGGCTTCATGCGCGTCGAGCCCGGCGGGCATGGTGAGAATCGGCTCGACCCCGTGCAACCCGGCGATTTCGCCGAGTGATTTGAGCTCTTTGAATTCATAAATATTCACGCCCGCGCTGTCGATTAACACCCAGCCTTGCGCGGCAGGTTCAGCAAGCAGTGCTTTTACGCCTGCGCGATTTTCGCCAATGTGAAACGGGCACTTCAAAATTTCCGCGAGCTTGGCCAAATGGTCGGTGCCGCTCATTTTTTCGGTGTCGGTGGAAATGAGGGTGATGCGTTGCTTATGCAATGTCAGTTCCGTCGCGAGCTTAGCGATGGCCGAGCTTTTGCCTGCCCCGTGCGGACCTACCAGCATCAAGGCTTTGGCCGGAAATTTTCCGGCGGTGGCGATGGGGTTGAATTTCAGAACGTCGCCCAGCAAATACGCGAGGGCCGCTTCAGCCACGTTGATAATGCTGTCGGGCCGCAACTGGGCACTGGGCAAGCGCGCCAGCAGTTGATCGTTCAGGCCTGCGGGGAGCTGATGAAACGCCAGCGCTTCCGCAATCATTTCGAGGGCGGGGTGGTTAAAATTTATCCGGGCGACACTGGGCTTTGGAATGTGGGGCGAGAACGGCAGAATATCCGCCGGGTCAAATCCGTTGTCCGCTTCGTCGGGCGCGATGGCAATGTCGTCGGCATCGATGGCGAAGGTGACGATGATGCCTTTGCCCTCGTCTTTTTTCGAATCGAGAAGCACCGCACCTTCGCCCAGTTCACGCCGGGCCAACGCCAGCGCATCCTGCATCGAAGCCGCACGGATTTGCTTCATTTTCATGTCAGCTGACCTACGGTTTTAATGCGCGCTTTGGGGTGGATTTCGTTTTGACTCAGCACAATCGTTTGCGGCCGGAATCGCTCGACGATGGAGCGCACATAGGGGCGGATGCTCGGGCTTGTCATCAACACCGGTAGCTCGCCTTGCAACGCCAATGCGTCGTATTGTTCGCGCACGCTCGTGATAAATTCCTGAATGCGGCTGGGTGGCATCGAGAGGGTTTTTTCCTCGCCCTCGCCATTCAGCGCTTCGACAAAGCTTTGCTCCCACGCCGGGGCCAGCGCCAGAATGGGGATATAGCCTTCTTCATTCGTGGTGGCGTGGCTGATTTGACGCGCGAGGCGCATGCGTACATGTTCGGTAATGAGTGCCACATTCTGCGTCACCCGGCTCGATTCAGCAACAGCTTCGATGATGGTCGACAAATCGCGAATCGAAATCATTTCGCGCAGCAGGTTTTGCAACACGCGCTGCACACCGGACACGGAAATTTGCCCCGGAATGGTTTCTGAAATCAGTTTCTGTTCTTCCTTGCCCAAATCGTCGAGCAGCTTTTGCGTTTCGGCGTAGGAGAGCAAATCGCCCATGTTGTCTTTAATCACTTCGGTGAGGTGCGTAGTCAGCACCGTTGGCGGGTCGACGACGGTGTAGTTGCGAAACAGTGCCTCTTCGCGATAATTCTCGGTCACCCACATGGCGGGCAGGCCGAAGGTGGGTTCAATCGTTTCTTCGCCGGGCAGGGTGATGCGGTTGCCCGCCGGGTCCATCACCAGCAGCATGTCGGGGCGAATATCGCCGCGCGCGGTTTCCACCTCTTTCACTTTCACCACATAGCTGTTGGCGGGTAGTTGCATGTTGTCCTGGATGCGCACTGGTGGCATCACGAAGCCCAGTTCGCGTGCGATTTGCTTGCGCAGGGCTTTGATTTGTTCCGTCAGGCGGTGGCCTTTTTGGTAGTTGATGAGCGGCAGTAACCCATAGCCGAGCTCAAGCCGCAGCGAATCAATTTGCAGTGAATCTGAGATTTTTTCTTCCGCCGCGGGGGCTGCAGAACCACCGGCACCACTGCCTGCTTGCATCGTGCCGGCCGGGCCAATCCCCGTACCTTCGGCAGCTTTTTTCAGGTTGTTGGTTTTGGTTACCACATAAGCAAGGTAACCGGTAATAGCGGCAAGGGTTATGAAGGGCACGGCCGGAATTCCCGGCAGAATGGCGAAGCACAGCAGCAGCGCGCTGGTAATGCCAAGCGGTGCCGAAGTGCGCGATAACTGCCCCAGCACCGCTTTTTCCGCCGAACCGCTGACGCCGGATTTGGTAACCAGAATACCCGCCGCGATCGACACGACTAGCGCCGGAATCTGGCTCACCAGCCCGTCACCGATGGTGAGTCTGGTGTAAGTTTCCACCGCTTCGGCGAACGGCAGGCCGTTCAGGGCGACACCAATCACCATGCCGCCGATAAGGTTAATGAACGTAATCAGCAGGCCCGCAATCGCATCGCCGCGGACGAATTTGCTGGCCCCGTCCATCGACCCGAAGAAGCTGGATTCGTCTTCGAGTTCTTTGCGGCGCGCTTTGGCTTGTTTTTCATCCATCAGGCCCGCCGATAAATCGGCGTCGATGGCGAGCTGTTTACCCGGCAACGCATCGAGGCTGAAACGCGCCGAAACTTCAGCAATTCGGCCCGAACCTTTGGTAATTACCACGAAATTGATGATGGTAAGAATGCCGAACACAATCGCGCCGATGAGCACCGAGCCGCCGGTGACGAAGTTGCCGAATGCCTGAATGACATGGCCCGCCGAATCCGGGCCTTCATGGCCGTGGCTTAAAATCAGGCGGGTGGTGGCCACGTTGAGCGACAAGCGCAGCAAAGTGGAAATAAGCAGAATGGTCGGGAACGCCGAAAGCTCGAGCGGTTTGTTCACGAAAAGCGAAGTCATTAAAATCAGCACCGCGATGGTGATGGAGAGGCCCAGCAGCAAATCGAGCAACACCGGCGAAATGGGCACAATAAGCGCGGCCAGAATGCCGAACACGAACAATGCGAAAACAATGTCACTGCGCTTGCTGGCCGAGCGCGCACTGGCCCGCATCGCCGGAATGGTAAAACGTGAGGCGAGTGTGGGAACCTGCGCCATCAGACGATACACTCCCTATGTGCTTGCACAAGCAAAGCAGTGAAGCAACTGCCCGCTCCCCCCTTGCGGGGGAGCCAAAACCCGTCTTCGGGTTTTGGTGGGGGGACGTTCTGCATCCACTCATTTACCAAAACATGCATCCACTCCCATACCCCCCACCAAAATCGCATGAGCGGCGATTTTGGCTCCCCCGCCAAGGGGGAGCGGGTGACGCATGATTGCTCTGCAATGAAAAAAAGCACTAATAGCTCCCGGTTTTGGGGGCTGCGGTGTCGTCGCCGTAGATTTTTAGTTTGTTACGCAGGGTGCGGATTGAAATCCCGAGCACTTGCGCCGCTTGCGTGCGGTTGCCGAGGCAATGGTTCAGCGTGTCGATAATCAGTTCTTTTTCCACATCGTCCACCGTGCGACCTACTAAGTCGTTGCGCTTGGGCTCGGTCGCAGCATCCGTTTTGGCCACGAGGGCAGGGGCCTGATTGGTGGGCGCAGGCGTACTAGTGTTTGCGCGTGAGGGTAGTAAAATCGCCGCTTCGTCGATGACGTTGCCCTGCGCCATGAGCACGGCGCGGTGCATGATGTTTTCCAGTTCACGCACATTGCCGGGCCAGTTATAGGCGCGCAACTTCACAACTGCTTCCGGCGTCAGTTTGCGGCGCGGCACGGCGTTGACCTTGGAATATTTATCGACGAAATAATCCGCGAGTGGCGGAATATCATCCAGCCGGTCGGCGAGTTTTGGGATTTGAATGCTGATGACGTTCAGGCGGAAATATAAATCCTCGCGAAAATTGCCTTTGCGGGCTTCGGCTTCAAGGTCGCGGTTGCTGGTGGCCAGAATGCGGATATTTACCTTGATGGGTTTGCCGCCGCCACCCACGCGGTCGATTTCGCGTTCCTGAATAGCGCGCAGCAGTTTGGCTTGCAGGCCTACATCCATTTCCGAAATTTCATCGAGCAACAGCGTGCCACCATTGGCTTCTTCGAACTTGCCGATGAAGCGTGAATTGGCGCCGGTGAACGCGCCTTTTTCGTGGCCGAACAGGGCGGATTCCATGAGGTTAGCCGGAATTGCCGCGCAGTTGACGGCAATGAACGGTTTGCTGGCGCGCGCGCTTTTTTTGTGGATGAGGCGGGCGATGACTTCCTTGCCGGTGCCTGATTCGCCGGTGATGAGCACGCTGGCTTCGCTGGGGGCCACTTGTTCGGCCATGGCCAACGTGCGGCGCATGGCTTCCGAGCCGTGGATGACGGAGTGCGTTTCCTCGGAAATGGCTTCAAGCACAGCGGCGATGAGTTCTTCGTCGGGCGGGAGGGGTACATATTCCTTCGCCCCGGCCTTGATGGCAGCGGCGGCGGTGCGCGCATCGACTTCGATGCCGCAGGCGACGAGGGGCACGGTGATGCGTTCGGCCGCCAGCATGGCGGCAAAGCGCGCGATGTCCTGGTGTACTTCGACCATGATGATGTCGGCGCCTTGCCCGTCGCACAGCATGCGGTAGGCACCGTCGATATCGGCCACTTGCGACACGCGCGCACCCCGGTCGCGGGCTATTTTACTGGCGGCACCAATTTGCCCACCTAAATCTCCGACAATTAATAAACGCATACACACCTCTTTTTATTGTGAGTGGTGGGTAGTGAGTGGTGAGTTGTGAAACACTACCCACTACCCACTACTCACCACCCACTTATTTTTCTGCTTTAATAATTTCCGTCATCGTCACGCCGATTTTGTCTTCGACCACCACCACTTCGCCGCGGGCGACGAGGCGGTTGTTGACGTAAATGTCGACCGGCTCGCCCACTTTGCGGTCGAGTTCCACCACCGCGCCACGGCCCAGTTTCAGCAAATGCTGCACCTGCATGCTGGTTTTGCCGAGCACGACCGAGATTTGCACCGGAATATCGCTTACTGCGTCGAGCGTCAGGTTGCCGTCGTTGCTTTCGCCAAAGGCGCTCATGTCGTCTGCCATGTTATACTCCGGGTTCGGGGGTGATGAGGGATTCGTGGGTAGGGGTGTCGTTGAATGTTTCGACTACATCGAGCATGGGTGGGTTAGCCGCAGCAGCAAGGGTGACCGCAATGGGTAATTTGCCTAACAGTGTTTCAATCTCCTGCCACAGTGCCTGCGTCGAGCGGCGAGCCTGGCCGTGGCCCCAGTCGAGCACGGCGTCGGCAAGATCGAGCGCTGCATTGCTGCGGAACTGAACTTCGCCCTCGAAACCGCGTTGCTGCAATAATGTTTCCACCCGCGATGATACTTTCACCAGCGCGTCCGGGTGCACATCGACCAATAGGCGCGGGCGTGACAAAAAGACAGGTAAACATTGCGCCACCAAGGTTTGAATGGCGTCGCTGTAATGTGCGCTCAAAGCATCACCCGCGACTTTGCGCGCGATCATGAGCACTAGCGCGGAAAGTTCTTGCGATTCGTGGGCGATGAGTTCCCCGTAGCGGGCATCAAGGCTGTCTATTTGTTCGGCCATGCGATTCATGGCGGCGATTGCTTGTGTCTCTTCGCCATCAGCAGCGCCCGCTGCCTGCGCGAGGCCGGCGGCCAGCCCGTCATCGTAGCCTTCCTGATGTGCGACGTGGCGCGCGGCATTTAACTCCTGCTCGCTGAACTTAGGTGGGGGTGGCGGCGCTTCGGGCAGCGCAAGGCTCGCATCGTCAATCGCCACCGCGACGGGTACGGGCTTGCGGAAATCGCGCATGGCCCCGAAATCGAATCGCTGTAGGCGTGTGCTCATTAATATACCAACTGGTCGTCGCCAGTGTCACTTGAGATGATGATGTCGCCCTTGGCAGCAAGATCTTTTGCCACTTGCACGATGGCCATTTGCGCTTCGTCTACGTCCTTGAGGCGCACGGGGCCGAGTGCTTCCATGTCCTCGCGCAGCAGTTTGCTGGCGCGTTCGGACATATTTTTGAAGAACAGGTCTTTGATGGTTTCCGACGCGCCTTTCATGGCCACCGCCAGTTTTTCTTTCGGAATGCCGCGCATGAGGGCTTGTACACCTGACGGATCGATTTTCTTCAGGTCCTCGAAGGTGAACATGAGGGCACGAATACGCTCGGCGGCCTCGGCATGTTTTTGTTCCAGCACACCCATGAATTTAGTTTCGGTGTTGCGATCGAAATTGTTGAAAATCTCGGCCATGATTTCATGCGTGTCGCGGCGCTGGGTTTTGGCGAGGTTATTCATGAATTCCAGCCGCAGGGTTTTCTCAATCCCGTCGAGGACTTCTTTTTTCACCGATTCCATGCCCAGCATGCGCATAATCACGTCGAGCGACAATTCTTCCGGGAACACCGATAACACGCGCGCGGCATGGTCGGCACGGATTTTTGACAGCACCAGCGCGATGGTTTGCGGGTATTCGTTTTTCAGGTACGTCGCGAGAATTTCCTCGTTCACGTTGCCCAGTTTGTCCCACGTAGTGCGACCGGCAGGGCCACGGATATCTTCCATAATCGAATCGACGCGGTCTTTGCCCAGCGCCTTCATCAGTAGGCGCTCGGTGGAGTCGAAGGTGCCGACGACCACGCCCGAGTTCGACATGCCTTCCACGTAATCAATGAACAACCGCTCCACCGTTTCGGCACTCACGGTGCCGAGTGCGGCCATGGTGTTCGAAATTTCCTTAATCTCTTCGTCGTTCATGTTGACGAGGATTTTGGTCGCGTTGTCTTCGTCGATCGCCATCATCAGGATGGCAGCTTTCTGCGGTCCTGTCAGTTTACGGTAATCGTCTTTTTTGTCTGTCATCGTGGCGGGAGGGGATGCCATGCGTCACTCCTTAGGTAGCCGAAAGCCACTGGCGCAGGATTTGCACCGTTTCTTCCGGGTTTTTCTCGACCATGCTATTGATTTTCGAATAGGTGCTCGATTTCAATTTGCCCTGAATGCGGTCGATGTTGATCATTTCGTCGCCGTCTTCGTCGAGCTCGTCGTCGTCGGCTTCACCACTCAGTTTCATACGGCTCTGGTCGGTCAGGCGGGCGGCGATGGAGGGGGCGGCAAGTGCGGCCTGCTCCATTTCATCCTCGCGGCTAGCTATTTCCGCCGACTCGATGGCACGCGCCACCAGTGGACGAATGACTAGCAAAATGGCGAGGATTGCCACACCGCCCAGCACCAGCGTCTGGATGATAGAGGTCATGTCCTGCTTCAGCCACTCCAGCGGATCGGCGGCGAACATGTCGGCGGCGGCAGTAGCAAACTGCATATTGATGACTTCAACATTGTCGCCGCGGTTGGCGTCATAACCGACGGCCGATTCAACGAGCTGCTTGATTTTAGCAATCTGCTCGTCGCTGCGCGGGGTGTAGACTTCTTTGCCGTCCTTGTCGGCGGCATAGGTGCCGTCAACCAGAACCGCGATGCTGATCTTCTTAACGTTGCCACCTTCTTTCACTGAGTTGGTGACTTCTTTTGAAATCTCGAAATTGGTGGTTTCTTCGCTGCGCTTGCGGTCGGAAGCGGTGCCGCCACCGGTGGCCGGGGCTGCGGCCTGGCCGGGAGGCAGGTTATTGCCAGCCGAAACGGTTGGGGGTTGCGATTCGTTCGACTTTTCGTTTTCGTTCACCGTCTGGGTCGAGCGGGTGACCTGGCCTTCGGGGTCGTATTTCTCCGTATTTTTTACGGTGCGGTCGAAATCGATGTCGGCATGCACTTCGGCTTTCACTTTGCCTGCGCCGACCGATTGTTCGAGCAACTGCTCGATGCGGCCGGCGGTTTTGCGTTCAAAATCACTGCGGAAATCTTCAGCGGCAGCGCTTACCACGTTCGGGTCATTATCGTCGTCGACACCTTTGGCGAGAAGGGTGCCGCGGCTATCGACAATGGTTACGCGTTGCGGTTTCAAGCCGGGAACAGCAGTCGCGACCAAACTGCGAATCGCGGCGATTTCGTTTTTATTGAGGCCGCCCGCGGCGCTTAGTTTTACTGCCACCGACGCCGTTGGCTCAACCTTGTCGCGGTTAAAAAGTTCGCGGCGCGGCACCACCAAATGCACCCGCGCTTCGGACACGGTGTCGAGGCTGGAAATGGTGCGCGACAATTCGCCTTCCAGTGCGCGAATCTGGTTTAGGTTAAGTACGAAGTTCGAAGTGCCGAGCGTGTCGCTTTTGTCAAAAATCTCGTAACCAACGAGCGAGCCGCTGGTAGGCAGTCCTTTCCCTGCAAGCTTGATGCGTAGTTTATCGACCTGATCGGAGGGCACCAGAATTTGGCTGCCGTTGGCGCGGACTTCGTAGGGTATATTCTCGGCCTCGAGGGCTTGGGCCACTTTCGCGCCGTCTTCGAGTGACATGCTGGCATAAAGCGGCGACAGGGTGGGTGCGGTGACGCGCAGCGACAGGTAGGCGAAAAAGCCAATCAGCACGACGGCCGTCGCGATCATCGCGGCGAGCTTGAGCTGGTTTAATTCCTTCAGGGATTGCACCATCGCATTCATACGGGCACTCCATTATGCATTGTTGTTTTTGCTTGGATATGTAGGGGAAAAAGCTGCCCGTCAGCGGCAAAATCTAGGCACAATACTGCTGGCTGAATTCCGTGCATGAAGCTCCCCGTTGAAATGGTTCAACTTGCTCTGATTCTTACTTTTTTTATTATTCCGGGCACAAGTCGCCCATAGACTCAAGATAGCAATTTCTGGCTAAGTTTGCAATAGGAATTTGCGCGAACTAGGTAAAAAGTTCCTAGGGTGTGTATTAAGGCAACATTTCGTCGTTACGTTGCGATTCATCTACGACCAGATCGGCGAAGTCACGCAAGAATACCGAGCCATTGACGGTGCGTTGCAAAAACACGTTGCGGCGGTCGGCCTCGTCTTTCTTGCGGCGTACGAGGTCGAGCACCGAAAGCGCGTCCACCGCTCGGCAGATGGCAGGTTTGGATACCATGAGCTGCGACGCGAGGCTACGAATCGTGTGTGGCGGTGGTGTTAAGTAAACGTTCAACAATACGCCCATTTGCCGTTGCGATAAATCGTAGGGCAATTCGCGCAAGGTGCGCGTGGTCACGCGCTGCCAGAGTTTGAGTGCATCGGTGGTGTTAATGGTTACGGCCATGGAATGATATTACATGAGCGCGGCTGTTAAGCAACCGCATAACGCGCATGTAGGAAACTGAACAGCGCACGAAGCCCCAGCGCTTCGCCGCCTGCCGGGCGGCCGGGAAGCGATTCGCCGTTCCAGGCATAGGTGTCGAGGTGAATCCACGGCGTGGTGGGCGATACGAAACGCTCCAGAAACAACGCGGCCGTGATGCTACCGGCAAACCCGTAATTGGGGCTGTTCGTCACGTCGGCGATGGGACTGTTCACGTATTTCGCGTAACCTTTCCACAGTGGCAGCCGCCATAGCGGGTCCTGTGCGCGCTCGGCGGCGGCCAGCAGGTCATGCGCCACATCGTCGCGGTTGCAGAACATGGCGGGCAGTTCGGTGCCAAGGGCGGTGCGGGCCGCACCGGTGAGGGTGGCAGCGTCGATCATCAGGTCGGGCTTATCCTCGTCGCCATCGGCCAGCGCGTCGGCGAGGATGAGGCGGCCCTCCGCGTCGGTCGAGCCAATTTCGATGGTGAGGCCCTTTCGACTTTGCAGAATGTCCTGCGGGCGAAACGCATTGCCACTGACGCTGTTTTCCACCGCCGGAATTAGCACCCGCAGGCGAATGGGCAGTTTTTCTTCGACAATCCATTGTGCGAGGCCCAGCATCAGTGCGGCACCGCCCATGTCTTTTTTCATCAGCTTCATGCTGGCATAGGGCTTGAGGTCGAGCCCGCCCGTGTCGAACGTCACCCCTTTGCCCACCAGTACCACCAGCGGGTCGGTTTTTTTGCCGTGCGTTAGTTCAATCAGGCGTGGTGCTTCCTCAGCGGCGCGGCCCACGGCGTGAATGGCTGGGTAGTTTTGTTTCAGCAACGCCTCGCCTACGATCACGCGGTATTTCGCGCCGATGCGTTCGGCCACCTGCTTTGCCGCTTCGGCCAAGGCGACGGGCCCCATGTCGTTGGGCGGCGTGTTAATCAGGTCGCGCACCAGCGCATGTGCTTCGACGCGGCGGACGAGCCCCGCGCGGTCGATCGATTTGGGCAGGCACAGGTGAATGTTTTTGCGCTCCTGCGCGCGGTAGCGGGTATATTGGTACTGCGCGAGGGCAAAGCCGACAGCGGCTTTGCGCAAGCCATCGTCGCTCCAGTCGCTGACCACCCGGTAATCGCCTGCAGGAATTACGGCCGGCAGATGTGCCAATGCCCACAAACCGGGCCCTTCCACCCCCGCAAGCACGCATGCGACATGCCCATTTTTGCCCGGCACCACGAGCGCCGTATCAGGCCGCGCCACAAAATTTTGTGCGCTCACCCAGTTGCGTAACGTTACGGGCTGTTTGGCGAGCCAGGGCTTTAGCCCACTTGCCGTGACGGGGTGGATAGGCGTGGCGCTTGCACGTTCGGGGCTGAAATAGGGCATGGAGATTTCCTCATACTGATGTTCATTACACTCACATGCATCTCTACCAAGACGCTGCGAACATGTCATCCCGGCCTTGCCTGCCTTGCCGAAGCCTTGGCGTAGGCAGGTGCCGGGATCCAGCCCCGGCTTAGCACATCGGCTGTGGTTAAGCTGGATCCCGGGATAAACCCGGGATGACAAAATTATAAAACTGCGCGAATACGCACACAAAAAAACGGCAAAATCTAGCTGACAGCAAAACACTGCGCCCACAGGGCGACGGAATAAAGCCGGAATTTTTCGCGCCCGCCGAGTGCGTCGAAATGCGCGGCGAGGGCGGGGCTGGCTGCGAATGATTGTAGCAGCGGGCAGGCCAACACCGCCTCACGCATGATGGCGTTGTGGCGCGGCAACCAGATTTCCTCAGGCGCTTCGAAGCCGAATTTGTTTTTGCGCCAGGTAATGGCTTCGGGCAAATGAGGTTCCATAGCGCTACGCAGCGCCCATTTGGTCCAGCCCTGATGGATTTTATACTCCATCGGTAGCGACATAGCCGTTTCCACCAAACGGTAATCCATAAAGGGCAGTCGGGTTTCGATGCCGAACGCCATGGCGTTTTTGTCTTCGTAGCGCAACAGCACCGGTACACTGGTTTCGGTCACATCCAGCGACTGAATGGCCCAATCGCTGCGGCTGGCGCGCGCCATGTCGGTGATGAATGTAGGGCAAGGCAAGGTTCCAAACAAATGCCGCTGCTGGTGTCGGTAAAAATTGTAACGGGCTTTCGCACTGGTTACGCCGATCACATATTTCGCCAGTGAACCAATACTCAGCCGCGCATTATGCTGGCATAGCAGCCGATATTCGCGCAGGGCTTCGAGTATTTTTCCCTGACCCACCAGCATCAGCAGCCGGGTCACTCCATAGCGCTCGTAGCCGAGCAGGCTTTCGTCGGCTCCCTGACCGTCGAGCATCACGGTGATGCCATGGTCGCGCGCTGCCTGCATGACAAAATACTGCATCACGATGGAGGGCCCGGCGAAAGGTTCTTCCTGCACACGCACCACGTCGGGCATTGCGTTCGCGAAATCTTCATAGCTCGGCTGCACGCGATACCAGTCCAGCTTGCTATGCAGCGCGACTTGCTGGGCGAATTGCTCCTCGTTGTTGCTTGCCTGCTCACTGACAGCCGTGATGGCCGCGAAGGGCCCGCCGGACGAATGCCTTGCCGCCAGCGTGGCGATGGCCGAGCTGTCAAGCCCACCCGACAGGCAGGTGCCTACTTTTACATCCGACACTAAGTGCAGTTTTACGGCGTCGTTCAGTGTCTCGTATAGCTGAGCCACGGCGGATGTGCGGTCCATAGCCGCAATGTCAGGCCGGTAGGCAATGCTGTAGTAGCGCGCAATATGGTGCTGGTGAGTGGCGAGGTCGTATGTCAGGGTGTGCCCGCTGGCGAGGCGGTGGATGCCCTCGAAAAAGGTGGTCGTGCCGAGTTCGCAGGTGCCGCTGAACAGAAAGGTTTTTACCACGTCGCGGTTGGCACGAATGCTGGTCTGGAAAGGCAAGAGCTGCCGTATTTCCGAGCCAAACACAAAATGTTCGCCGTCTTCGTAATAATAAAGCGGCTTAATGCCAAAGCGGTCGCGTGCGCAGAAAATCTGGTTTCGCTTGGCATCGTGAATGGCAAACGCCCACATGCCGTTGAAGTGATGCACGCAATCGGCACCCCACGCATCGTAGGCGGCAAGAATCACTTCGGTGTCGGTGTTGGAGTGGAACTGATAGCCACGCTTGGCCAGTTCGGTGCGCAACTCGCAATAATTATAAATTTCACCGTTGTGAATAATGCTCAGCCCGCGCGCTGCATCCTGCATGGGCTGCGCGCCCGCGGGGCTCAAATCCAAAATAGCCAGTCGACGATGGCCCAGCGCCACAGTGCCAAGCATAGTAGTGCCCTCAGCATTCGGGCCGCGATGTGCGACGGCATCGAGCATCGCCTGTATGCGACTCGCCGACACCTCAGCGCCATTTTTATTAATGATTCCGGCAATTCCGCACATAGCGGTTGCCTAAAGCAGTTTATTTCGCTTGCCAACTGGATTGATGACTTGCCTATGACGACTTGCATCATTACCAAAAAACACCACGGACTTGTCATCCCGGGTTTATCCCGGGATCCAGCCCCGCCATAGGCCATGTGCCAGGGGCTTGGCTGGATCCCGGCACAAGGCCGGGATGACATATTGGGGTTGCATACGCGATACATTCCAAGAGCTATGCAAGGGATTATGGCTGTATTCACGCGCTCAGGATCATTCTAATAAAAAGGAATATACCATGAAAGCCATCATACTAGCCGGGGGTGCCGGTTCGCGGCTTTATCCGCTGACGTTGATCGCCAGTAAACAGCTACAGGCGCTTTACGACAAGCCGATGATTTATTCTCCGCTCAGCACACTAATGAGTGCGGGTATTCGTGAATATTGCCTGATTTCCACTTCCGCCGACTTGCCGCGCTACCGTGCGTTGCTGGGCGACGGGGCAGCATGGGGCATTCACATCGAATACCGCGAACAGGCCAAGCCACAAGGCATCGCACAAGCATTACTGATTGCTGAGAGCTTCATCGCGGGCGAGCCTTGCGCACTTATGTTGGGCGACAACGTGTTTTTCGGCAGCGATGCTATTCCCCGCGCGATTGAAAACTTTACCGGAGGCGCCACCATTTTCGCCTACCATGTGGGCGACCCCGAGCGTTACGGCGTGGTGGAATTCGACGCGAACGGCAAAGCCCTGTCGATCGAGGAAAAACCTAAAGCTCCCAAAAGCGCCTTCGCGATTCCGGGCATTTACCTCTACGACGCGCAGGCGGTAGAATTCGCACGGGCGCTAAAACCTTCCGCACGTGGTGAACTTGAGATTACTGACGTGAATCGGCATTACCTCGAACGCGGCGAACTTCGTGTCGAACGCCTGAACCGCGGGTTTGCGTGGCTTGACGCTGGCACCAGCTCGGCCCTGCAGGAAGCATCCGCCTATGTCGCCACCATCGAGCGGCGGCAAGGGCTTAAAATTGGCTGCCCCGAGGAAGCGGCGCTACTACGCGGGTTTTTGTCCGTCAACCAGTTCGAGCAATTGGTCGCGAATTTGCCCCTGTGCGAATACCGCAGCTATTTGGAGGCTGTCGCCAGCGAAAAACGGCGGAATGCCTAGGTCTCTTGCGATATATGAAGCCGCAACAAAAAATAATTTCACGCGGTGTAACTAAATTCCGGGCACGTGCGAATGCATCAGTGTCGCTAGCATGCGGCAACTGAATTAAAGTGTTCCTACATTTCCTGCTTGAATGATTCAAGCAGTGTAACTAAGGAATATGCCAACCGATCGGTGGGCGACCTTCCATTCGGTTCTATTGATAACAAACCACTAGGAGAATAACATGTCTGCTACGAAAAAAATTGCTACCGCTGCTCTCGCTGGTCTGCTGACCGCTGGTTTCATGGCTGCTGGCGTTGCTAACGCAGCTCACAAAGCTGAAAAATCCGCCACCGCTGAAAAAGCTGCTGAGAAGCACGCTTGCGCCGGCCAGAACTCCTGCAAAGGCAACGGCGGCTGCAAAACCGACAAGCACGAGTGCAAAGGTCACAACGAGTGCAAAGGCCAAGGCGGCTGCGCTACCGACGGCAGCAAGAAGTAGTCTGTCTTCGACTTAAAATGGGGCGGGGGTGTTCGCACCCCCGCCTTTTTTACGCGAGAAGCCAAGGCGAGACATCATGACCACGCAGCAGGATTTTTTTCCGCAATTAGGCTTTGGTCTTGGCCTGCGCGTGAGCCATTACAAACATATTTTCGATCACTGGCCCGCCGTCGATTGGTTCGAAATCATCTCCGAAAACTTCATGGATACCGACGGGCGACCCAAGCGCAAATTGGCCCGCATTCGCGAGCGTTATCCCATCGTCATGCACGGCGTTGCCATGTCGATCGGCACGGTTGACCCCGTGAATTCTGAGTACATGCAAAAGCTGAAAGCGTTGATGGACTGGCTGAAACCCGCCTGGGTGTCGGACCATTTATGCTGGACCGGCATCGCCCACAAAAACTCGCACGACCTGCTGCCGATGCCCTACACCGAGGAATCGCTGAAGCACACCATCAGCCGTATCAAACAGGTGCAGGATTTTCTGGAGCGGCCCATCGCACTCGAAAACCCCTCGACGTATCTCGAATTCAAAGCGTCCGACATGGGCGAGGCGGAATTTATCGCCCGCATGGTCGAGGAATCGGGCTGCCATTTGTTGCTCGACGTGAACAATGTGTATGTCAGCAGCTTCAACCACCGGCTCGACGCGCAAACATACATCGACACGCTGCCGCTTGATAAAGTGGTGCAAATCCACCTTTCCGGCCACACCAACCGGGGCACCCACATCATCGACACGCATGACGACCATGTGGTCGACGAAGTCTGGGCGTTATACAAATACGTGGTGCATAAAGCAGGCCGCACACCCAACACCATGGTCGAGTGGGACGACAATATTCCCGAATTCTCGGTGCTCGACGCCGAACTCACCAAAGCAAAAGAAGCCGCGCGCGATGCCGCCAATTACGCACCGCTGCCTCAACTCGCCGTCGCCCACGCGCCGTATGTCGCGAACCACGCCACGCCACTGGCCGACACACAAACGCGTATGCAAACGGCTATTCTCGAAGGCGCACGGCTCGACAGTAAGCCCGACGAGTGGATTCGCACGAAAAACGATTTCCCGGCTGAGGCGCAGCTGGCGGTATACACCAACGCCTATCGTGGGCGGCTGTTCGGCGTGACGGCGGAAGATTATCTGGTGTTGAAACATTATCTGGGCGAAGCGCGCTTCGACACGCTCATTACCGATTTTGTGAATCAGGCGCAGTCGACGCATTTCAACATCAGCCGCTACCCACTGCAATTGCCGCAGTTTCTGGCAACTCACGAAACCAGCGATCCGTTCGCGCTGGAACTCGCGACACTCGAAGCTTGTATCACCCGTCTGATGGACGAAGCTGAAACTGCTCCGCTTGAACCCCAGCATCTTGAGGGCATGGACGCAGAAACGTTGATGGAATCGAAGCTTCACCCACGCGCAGCCCTTGAACTTTTAGTCTTCGATTATCCTGTAAACGCCTATTACCGCGCGGTGAAAGACGAGCAATCGCCCGCTGCGCCTGCGCCCGAGAAAAATTACCTCGCAGTGTTCCGCCACGAGGATGCGGTGTGGCGCATGGATTTAGAGGCCGACGAATACAGCATGCTCCGCCAATTATTCGCGGGCCTCAGCATCGGCGATGCGCTGGAAGCCGTGCAGGCCGAACACGCCATTGCCGACGAAGCCATCGGCGGGCTGCTCAATCACTGGTTCCCGCGCTGGATGCGCAACGGCATTCTCGCCCACCACCCCGACAACGCCGCCAACAAAAGGTCCGCCGCATGAGCCAAGCTATCACGCATCGCTATCGTCACATATTCGCCGATATCATGCGCGGGATTGGGCAAGTGCTCCGGTTCAGCGAACGGGTTTTGGCGCCGGTCATGGACCTCATCCGCCGCATCAGCATCGCGCAGGCATTCTTCATTTCCGGCGCACTGAAACTCGGCAATTGGGACACGGCGCTATACCTCGCCGCCAACGAATATCCCCTCAGCTGGATCGACCCGGTGAGCGCGGCGTATCTCGGCGTCGCGATCGAAATCATTTGCCCCGTGCTGCTGGTGCTGGGCCTCATGACACGCTTTGCAGCGCTACCCTTACTAATACTCACGGCCATCGCGCAAATTGCGTATCACCCCGTGAACGCGCAGGCGTTCTGGATTATTATTCTCGGCTATTGGGTGGTGATGGGGGCAGGGCGCAATTCGCTCGACCATCTGTTGCGCGGGCTGAAGGACACGGCGCTGCCGCTCAGTAAAACATTTTCATACTTTTTTGCCTGGCTCACGCGGGTTATCGGCCCAATCTATCTGCTGGGTATGCGGCTGTGGATTGCGGCGGTGCTGTATGTGGCCGGCCACGCTGCCATGGAATCGATGAGCTTTGCCGAGCCGCTGCAATTCCTCGAATACCAACCGCATTATTCGGTATTGCGCACCATGCAGGAAAACGGTTTAGCCGAGTTGCTTTGTGGCGCGGGTGCATTGTTACTGGCCCTTGGGTTTGGTACGCGGTTGGTGGCTGCTGCATCGCTAGTGCTTCTAGCGGTGCTCACTCAGGACATTGATGCCAGTTCAGTACAAGAAACCGAATTCGTTTATTGGTTCATGCTGCTTACTATTCTGTTTTTCCGCGGGCCCGGTGCTCTGTCGCTCGACCATATCGTGCGCCTGACACTTGGGAAAATCTTCCCGCAGCTCGATGGCATGGCGACCAAAAATTACGACGGCTTGCCGCATGTGGTGATTGTGGGCGCCGGTTTCGGCGGCGTCGCCACCGCGCGCATGCTGCGTACCACGGCCTGCCGCATCACGCTGGTCGACAAGCATAACTACCATTTATTCCAGCCGCTGCTGTATCAGGTGGCGACCGCAGGATTGTCGCCGTCGGACATTGCAACGCCCATTCGCGGCCTATTTCGCGATCAGGAGAATATCCGGGTGATGATGAACGAAGTGACAGGCATCGACAAAGCCGCCCGTCACGTGAAATTGGCTAACGGTAAATCGCTTGCTTACGACTATCTGGTGCTCGCAACCGGTGCGCGCCATAGCTATTTCGGTAAGGACGCGTGGTCGGAATTCGCGCCGGGCATGAAACGGGTGGAAGACGCCATCGCCGTGCGCGGCAAGCTACTGCGCGCGTTTGAAGCCGCTGAAAACACCGACGATGCCGCCTTGCGTGAAAAATTACTAAGCTTCGTGATTGTCGGCGGTGGCCCCACGGGCGTGGAGTTAGCTGGCGCATTGGCCGAACTTGCACACCAGGGCATGGAAGACGAATTCCGCCGCATCGACCCCGCAAATGCAAAAATCTACCTCGTGGAAGCCGGGCCGCGCGTGCTGGCGGTGATGCCGGAAAGCATTTCGACCTACACCCAAAAAGCGCTCGAGAAATTGGGCGTCACCGTAAAAACTGGTGGACGGGTGGAAACGATCGACGCCGACGGCGTGGTGGTGAATGGCGAGCGCATTGCCTCACTCAACGTGATTTGGGCCGCAGGCGTGCAAGCGTCACCCGCCGCGCAATGGCTGGGTGGCGAGGCCGACCGCGCCGGGCGCTTAAAAGTAAACGCTGATCTCAGCGTTCCAAATTGCCCGGGTGTTTACGCCATTGGCGACACGGTGTTGGCTGAAGTGTGGAAGGGTAAGCCGATGCCGGGCCTCGCCCCCGCCGCAAAGCAAAGCGGCCAGTTCGTCGCCAAACATATCCGCGCCAGGATTGAAGGCAGTGTTCCACAAAAAGCTTTCCACTACCGCCATTACGGCAGCCTCGCCACCATCGGCCGAAAAGCCGCCGTGGCCGATTTTGGCAAGGTGAAATTGCAAGGCGCGCTGGCGTGGTGGTTCTGGGGCGCGGTGCATGTGCTGTTTTTGGCCAATTTACAAAGCCGTGTGGCGGTGATGGTTGAGTGGTTCTGGGCCTACCTGACCTTCAAACGCTCGATTCGGTTGATTACTGATTCAACAAATGCAAATTCACTGTAGCTTACATTTTTGTAACCTTTGTCCAGCTGTTTACGAATAGCTGATTACAATCACCAAGGAGAATACCATGTTAAAAGGAAAATCTGCCATCGTCACCGGTTCCACTAGCGGCATTGGCCTGGGCATTGCCCATGTACTCGCCAGTCACGGCGCTAATATCGTCATCAACGGTTTTGGTGATGCGGGGGCGATTGAAACCGAGCGTACGGGTCTTGAGAAAAAACATGGTGTAAAATGCGTCTATTCGCCCGCCGACATGAGCAAACCTGAGCAAATCCGTGAGATGGTGAAGCTCTGCGAAACCAGCTTTGGCTCCGCAGACATTCTCGTGAATAACGCGGGCATTCAGTTCACGTCGCGCACAGAAGCGTTTCCTGAAGATAAGTGGGATGCGATCATTGCGATCAATATGTCGAGCGCATTTCATGCGATTAAAGCCATTTTGCCGGGCATGCAGAAACGTAATTTTGGGCGTATCATCAACATCGCTTCGGCACATGGATTGGTTGGTTCGCCAGAGAAAATCGCCTATGTCGCCGCCAAGCACGGCATTGTGGGTATGACTAAAGTGGTGGCTCTCGAAAACGCAACGCAGCAAATTACCTGCAATGCCATTTGCCCAGGCTGGGTGCTTACCCCGCTCGTGCAAAAACAAATCGACGATCGTGCGGCGAAAGAGGGCATTGCGGCCGACGTAGCTGCGAAAGAAATGCTTTCGGAAAAGCAACCATCGCTGCGGTTCGCAACGCCGGAACAAATGGGCGCGACCGTGGCATTCTTATGCAGCGATGCTGGCAGCTCCATTACCGGCATTGCCTTGCCGGTCGATGGCGGATGGACAGCACGGTAAGGATCAGAATCATGAAAACCAACACCAAAGCACGTGCGCCTTCATCGGCTAACGCAAAAGCAAAAACCATTAACCTCGCCCTTCAGGGCGGCGGCTCGCACGGGGCATTCGCCTGGGGTGTACTGGATTATTTATTGGAAGATGGACGGCTAGAGTTTGAAGGCATCAGCGCCACCAGCGCCGGCGCAATGAACGCCGTGGTGCTTGCCCAGGGGCTTTTAAATAACGATAAGGCAGAGGCGCGTGCGGCGCTCACGCATTTCTGGCAGACTGTCAGCGATGTTTCAAAAAAATCGAATCCGCTAAAATCGCTCCCAAGTTTTTCGTGGTTTGGCAAAAAGGCGAATTTCAAACCAGAGCCATCACCGCTTGACCACATCGCCGACTTCATGACACGGGTTTTTTCGCCCTATCAACTCAATCCATTCAACCTCAATCCACTGAAAGATATTTTGGAGAAGACGATTGATTTTGAAGCTATTCGTAAACGCTCTCCCATCAAACTCAATATTTGCGCGACCAATGTGGAAACCTGCAAAGTGCGTATTTTTGAAACCAAGGAAATTAATGTCGATGCGATTCTGGCCTCTGCGTGTTTGCCATTCATGTTTCAATCGGTAGAAATTGAAGGCGAATATTATTGGGATGGTGGCTATATCGGCAACCCCGCCATTTTCCCGCTGATATATCATTGCGACTCGCAAGACGTGGTCATTGTGCATATCAATCCGATTGTGCGCAAAGGTGTTCCCACTACCGCTTCCGAGATCCTGAATCGTTTGAACGAGGTGAGTTTCAATTCATCCCTCATGCGCGAAATGCGTGCCGTTGCGTTTGTTGGCAAACTAATTGAGGACAAAAAAGTAAAAGCGAGTGATATGAAGCAAATGCATATTCATTCCGTGCGTTCGGATGCGGCGATGTCGGAATATGATGCGTCGAGCAAAATGAATACCGATTGGGAATTTCTCTGCCATCTGCGCGATAAAGGGCGAGCGATTGCCAAACAATGGCTGGATGAAAACTATGTCAAGATCGGCAAAGAATCGTCCGTTGATATACGCAAAGAATTTTTATAGGAGCCAGTTGACATGGAAATTGACGAAATTCTTGGCCTCGCTTCAATGCCGTTGGCCAGCCCCAGCTACCCGCGCGGGCCGTATCGGTTTATCAACCGCGAGTACTTTATCGTCACTTACGAGTCCGACGCGCAAGCGATTCGCCACGCGCTGCCCGAGCCGCTGGAGCCCGACGGCAGCAACACCGTGCTTTATGAATTCATCCGCATGCCGGACAGTTCGGGCTTTGGCGATTACACCGAATCGGGCATCGTGATTCCGGCGCTGTTTCAGGGCGAACATGTCAACTTCACCGCGCAAATGTATCTCGATTGCGAACCGCCCATTTCGTGTGGACGCGAAGTGTGGGGCTTCCCCAAAAAATTCGCGCATCCGGTGCTGAGTGTCGTGCACGACACGCTCACCGGCCGCATCGAATATGCGGGCGAAGAGGTGGCGGTGGGCACCATGGTGTACAAACACGAAAACCTCATCCGCAACCCCGAGACGGGCATGAACGACCCCGCCGCCATCGTGAAGAAAATGAGCAAAACGCAGGTGAATTTGAAACTGATTCCCGATGTGGACGGTAGCCTCGCGATTGCGCAATTGGTGGGCTATAACCTGTCGGAAATCACGGTAAAGGGCGCGTGGGCGGGCCCCGCGCGGCTCGATTTAATGCCGCATGTGAACGCACCCGTAGCCGATTTGCCTGTGCGTCGGGTGATTGGTGGCACCCATTTCGTGGCCGATTTAACCTTGCCCTATGGCCGAGTGCTGCATGATTATCTGGCGGAGAAATAACGCATGAAAATCGCTGATATTCTCAATTCCCCGTCGATGCCGGTGGCGAGCCCGACTTATCCGCGCGGGCCGTATCATTACTTCAACCGCGAATACCTCATCATCACCTATGAATCTGACGCCGAAGCGATTCGCCGATTACTGCCGCAGCCGCTTCAGCCCGACGGTAGCAACCAGGTGTTTTACGAATTCGCGCGCATGGCCGATAGTTCAGGGTTTGGCGTGTACACCCAAACGGGCATCGTGATTCCGGCTACGCTCGACGGGGTGGCCATGAACCATGTGAGCCAGATGTATCTCGACTGCGAACCCCCCATTTCCGGCGGGCGCGAGATTTGGGGCTTCCCGCAAAAATTAGGCAAAGCTTCGCTAAAAATCACCCACGACACACTCACGGGCCGTTTGGAATATGCCGGCGAACTGGTTGCCGTCGCGACCATGACCTACAAGCACCAGAACTTGCTAGACGGCAAAAACGGTGCAGCGGAACTGGCTGAGTTGACGGCACGCCTAGGTGCTACCCGCGTGAACCTGAAATGGATCCCGCATGTGGACGGTAATGCCGCCATTGCGCAACTCGTGGCCTACAACATGTCCGATATCACCGTAAAAGGCGCATGGGCCGGGCCTGCGCGCCTACAGCTGAACGCGCATGTGAACGCGCCGGTGGCCGATTTGCCGGTGCGTCGCGTCATCGGCGGCTTGCACGTGGTGGCGGACGCTACACTACCCTATGGCCGCGTAGTACATGATTACTTGAAGGCGAAATAACGTGAGTCGCACCGCACAAAACGGCGTGGTGGTGCTTGCGGCACTGGGTGCAGCGCTGGCGGTAGTGCACACGCAAACCAACTGGCTGCAAATGCACGCGGCCGAAAAAATCGAGCGCGAACGCTGCTTCGGTGTGGCGCGCCAGGGCCATAATGATTGCGCCACGCCTAAACATTCCTGCGCTATGCAATCCAGCGCCGACCGCGATCCCGATGAATGGGTAATGCTGCCAAGCGGCCTGTGCGAACGCATTCACGGCGGCCGGGCGGAAACACTATGAAAGCCCCCCAACGCCGCATTCATGCCGATCTCGCCGAACTGCAGCACAAAAGCGAATTGCTGGTGGCGTTTTTGCAGCTGGGCGTGGCGGCGCTGCTCGGGCTGATTTATTTCATCGCGCCTGTGGGCCACCCGCCGGATGCGGCGGTGCGTTCGGTGCCGCTGGGGCTTGGATTGTTCGTTATTCTGGTGCTGGTGCGACTGTGGTTTGCCTACAGCAAGCAGCTCAATGCAATGTTCCTATTTTTCTCGGTCGTCACCGAAATGGCGCTGCTGATTTTCATCATCGGCACCTACCATTTGCAGTTTGAAGCGTTGCCGAATATCGACCTGAAAAACACGCATATCGCCTATGTGTTCGTGCTGATTGCGCTGCGCGGCTTACGCTTCGAGCCGCGCTGGGTGGTGGTGTCGGGCGTTACGGCCATGCTTGGTTGGACGCTGCTCGTCGCTTATGTGCTGCATGTGACGGGGCAGGGGGTGATTACCTGGGATTACGTAACGTATGCCTCCACGCGCAGCCTGCACCCGGGCGGCGAATTCGACAAAATTCTGGCCATCGGGCTCGTCACCGGCATCACCGCCTATACACTCAGCCGCGCGCGCGACACGTTGTTCACCGCCGTCAGTCAAACGCAGGCCACGAAGGAACTGTCGAAGTTCTTCGATACCGACGTGGCCATGAAAATCACCGAGTCGGAAGACGGGCTGATGGTGGGCAGCGGCGAAATCCGCCACGCTGCCATTTTGTTCACCGACATGCGTGGGTTCACCAAAGCTTCCGCTCATCTGAGCCCGAGCGAATTAATTGCGCTATTGGCCGAATATCAGCAGCTCGTCGTGCCCATCATCCGCCAGTTTGGCGGAAGTATCGACAAATTCATGGGCGACGGCATTTTGGCCAGTTTCGGGGCCGTTTCCGCCTGCAATCAGTGCGCCGCCAACGTGCTGCGCACGGTCGATGCCATCATGCTCGCCGCCGATAGCTGGAGCGAAATGCGCCGCGCACAGGGGCTGGTGCCAGTCGCCATCGGCGCAGGCGTGGCGGTGGGCGAAGTGGTGTTCGGCGTGATTGGCGATCACGACCGGCTGGAATATACCGTGATCGGCGAAACCGTAAACCTCGCGGCCAAACTCGAGAAACACAACAAGCCCGAAAACGCCCGCGCCCTCACCAATGGTGCAACACTCACTGAAGCGCTGTCACAAGGCTATGCACCACCTGCGCCGAAAGAAATCCGGCTCGCCCGTACGGTTGCGGGTGTGACTGAACCCCTCGACATCGTGGTACTCGCATGACGCAACTGGCACTGCTTGTGGCCCTGATGGCCAAACATTTCCTCTGCGATTTTCCATTGCAGCGGCCGTATCAGTACCAGAATAAAGGCATTTACGGTCACCCCGGCGGGCTGCTGCATGTAAGCATTCACGCGGCGGGAACATGGCTGGTGGCGGTGCTGTTTGTGGGGCCATGGGCCGCGCTGGGCCTCGCGCTACTCGATGCGGTGATTCACTATCATATCGACTGGGCGAAGAATCAAATCAACAAACGTTATTCCCTGAACGCACATTCGGGTGCGTGGTATTGGATCGTGTTTGGCTTCGACCAGTTTTTGCACCAGCTCACCTATATTTTACTCACAATCATCGCACTGCAAACGGGGATGATGGATGGATAATTTCGCGCAATTCGACCTGAACAGCATTCCGCTTTTCGCCAACGTGGCGGCCGAAGCGCTGCCGGATTTACGTGCGGCGATGCAGCCCGTGTCGTTCGCCCCGGGCCAAACCATTTTGCGTGAGGGCGAGCCGGGTGACAGCTTTTTCATCATCCTGTCCGGTCAGGTGCAGTTCATTACCCACAGCCATGCGCGCGAAGAAGTGTTGTTGGGCGAAGCGGGGGCGGGAGAATATTTTGGCGAGCTGGCACTGCTCACTCAGCAGCCGCGCGCGGCGCGTGTGCGTTCGGTCACGGCCACACAGATGCTCACCCTCGCGTTTGATGCGTTTGAGAAATTCCTGGTTGCCCATCCGCAAGCCGCGATTGATGTGATGAAAACGCTGGCGCTGCGCGTGTATAAATCCGACGCGTTGCTACGCGGCGAACCGATTGCCAACGTGAACCAGATTGACGACGCACGCATCACTTTTGGTGCGCGCGTCAGCGATTGGGTGGCGCAGGTGATGGGCAGCTGGCGCTTTATTTTTGCCATTAGCATTGTCATTTTCGGCTGGATTGCGTGGAACTCCATCGCCGACGTGCATAATGCCGCGCACCCCGAAAACCCGTGGCCGTTATGGGATCAGTTTCCGTTCATTTTGCTCAATCTCGGCATGTCGTTTCTTGCTGTTTATTCCGCGCCCATCATCATGATGAGCCAGAACCGCGCCGCCGATAAAGACCGCTTGGTGGCGGAAATCGACCACGATATAAATGTGCGCGCCGAGTTGCAAATCGGCCAGATTATCCGACGGCTCGACGATCTAGAGAAAAGCATCGAGCATCGGCTGAAATAATCAGGCGGTCGCTTGCAACTTGGGTTGCGGCGTGTGGCCGAACAGGCGCATCAGCACTGCGGTAACCGCCAGCATGGCCACATACACCAACAACTGTAATGCCGTGGGGCGGTCGGTATAGCCCACCAGCGTGTGCAAAGCTTTGCCCGCGATGCTGCTATCCGCCAAGATGGCCGAGCTGTCCCACACCACGTCGCCCAGCACCGTCACGATTTGTGCCTGCTGCAGATAAAACGCGATTTGCGTGGCCATACCAGCCGCCAGCAGAGCCAACATCCAGGTCGTGACTTTGAACAGGTTTTTGTTCGAAATGCGCATGAGGCCAAGATAGGTTACGCACGCCAGCGCGACGCCGAGCACCAGCCCCAACGCGCCACCACTCAGCATCGACGCGGCAGAGTTTTGCCCCGAAATGGCCACGCCATATAAAAAGAGCACCACTTCCGAACCCTCGCGCAGCACCGCCACGCCTACCACCACGGCTAGTGCGGTGAGGGTGCGATTGCCGCTTGCCACTTCGGCCCCAAGCGCCCGCATTTCGGTGGCGATTTCGCGGCCGTGACGGGCCATCCACACGTTATGCCATGTCAACATCAGTACAGCGGCACTGAGGATGCCGATGTTAAAATATTCCTGCCCGAACCCTTCCATCGCTTCGCCGAGAGTACGCGCGAACATGGCGACCACACAGGCCAGCAACACGCCGCCAGCAATGCCATAAGCCACGAACCGGCCACGCTGCGGCACGCCGCGCGTGGCAGCCAGCACGATGCCTGCGACAAGCCCGGCTTCCATCACTTCACGAAACACGATGATTAATGTGGCGAGCATGGGTGACCTCTAAAATAGAATGCATATTCCACCAGCACACGGGCTGCCTGATTGGCCGCGGCGTCGCTAATGCCGAAGAAATCCGCGCCTTCGTATCTCAATCCGCCGAGGATTCTGCTGTAAACACCCGAGCGGGACGCAGCACACATGGAGCAGGAAACTCCAGAGAACTGATGAATTATTTGGCGACGAGGGTGCCTTTAGCCTTCTCGTTGAACTCGTTGACGAAAGGGTAGCTTCCAGCCTTAAGCGGACCGACAAACACTACCGCTTCGCCATTGCCGGAAACCACTTTTTCACGGTTCAGTTCGTGGCTTTCGAACTCGATGGGCGAGGCATCCTGATTCACTACTATGAGCTTCACTTTTTCACCGGCAGGGATGGTAAGTGTGGCGGGAGTGAAATTGCCGTCCTTATAAGTCAGGCGAAAATCATCGGCGAAAGCGAGCTGCGGTAGCGTGGCTAACAGCAAGCTGATGATAAGGAGTTTTTTGTTACTCATAAAAATTACCATACAGAGTGAATTGGTTATCGGCGCACTTGCGACTCATTCTTATTGATGTGTGATGCAGTTGCTAATCATTATCACTCGTGATGTCAAGCGCGATAGCAGTCCAAAATTACAGGCACAGTTCACGATGGCTGGGCATCACAGTTTCGTCATCCTGTGGCTCGACCGCAGGATCTCAGGCCACAAAGAAAGCCTTGGCATGTGGCTTGAGATCCTACCCTCAAGGAGCAGGATGCCTTGCCCTCATCGCCACGGCATTCCGCCCGGCGAAAAACTTAAGGAGTTGTTATGACACAGTCGAACAATCAAACCGGTTCCGCGAACCAACGTCCGCAGGATTCGAAAACCCCACAGCCGAAAAACCAGCAAAGCCAAGTCGGCGATAACACCCGCAAGGATGATATCCGCGACGCCAATAAAACCGGCGGCATGAAAGACGAACCCACCGGTTCGCAAAAACCCGGCCAAGGCAGCAAAGTCGCTTAATTAGCGTCTAACTCACCCCGAAAAACCCGGCCATTGTGCCGGGTTTTTTTGTGTGGGGCGGTGTGATTGCATTGAACCTTTGCGCAAGTCGTACGCACGCTGTATGCCTCTTTGGGAGGGAGTAGCGCATGGTGTTAGAAAATAAATTACATCTCACCCATCAGGTGGATTTGAGCAGGGCCGAGGAAAAAATTAGCAAGCAAAAAGCCAAGCAGCTTTTCGACTCGAAGGAAATCGATGCGATTGAAGTGGGAACCTTTGCCGGGCTGGCGCGGATTCACAAAATTCTGTTTGAGGATATTTATGCGTTTGCGGGCAACATCCGCGATGTGAACATCGCGAAGGGAAATTTCCGTTTTGCGCCGCTCATGTATTTGCCGCAATCACTGGCCCATCTCGACACCATGGCGCATAGCACGTTTGATGATATCATCGAAAAATATGTTGAAATGAATATCGCGCATCCCTTCCGTGAAGGCAACGGTCGCGCCATGCGCATCTGGCTCGACGTGATGCTCAAAACGAACATCCAAAACGTAATCGATTGGAATTTGGTGGACAAGGACGCCTATCTCTCAGCGATGGAACGCAGCGTGGTGAAGGATGTGGAAATCAAACACCTCCTGCACGCTGCACTGACCGACAAAATCCACGACCGCGAAATCTTCATGAAAGGCATCGATGTCAGCTATTACTACGAGGGCTATAGTGAGTTTAAGACCGGGGATTTGTAACGATGCAGGGTGTGAGGACATGTGGCGGCGCGTAGTGAACAGTTTTCGAACCTTTGCGCCAGATTTCGCCGCGATTGTACGGCATCGAATTAACTATGCCAGCAGTGAAGTTATCGAGCGAATGCTCGCTTAATTGGTTGCGCTACGGGTTATTGCAACAACGCGCCCTTGTTGATTGCGTGGTTGCAGTGTCCAATCGTTACGATACGGGATGCCCGTAGCCTCTTGAATGGGACTTACATCAGCACCTTTGCCTAACGCATGCTCCCAAACTGGCTCTGAAATCGTGCGGTGAGCACCACCATATACTACTAGCACATTATCAGCTCCTACTTCATTCAGCGTATTGCCAATCGTTGTATCGATATGCGCTTCGCGTATCCAGCCGACAGCAGCGTTCAATTTCTGAAAATAGGTCGCACCTTCATGTTCAAACGGAGCAAAGTCATTAGTAGTTGTTTCGAGAAAATTTTTACCAAGCAGTGGGACATACTTTGCTTTGAACTCTTCGTAAGATAGCCTTTCCGATGCAGGAATATGCGCAAATGCTGGATGGCCAGATAAAAACTGGCGTGCGCGTTCTGCGAAATGAGGCTCATCCATGACATAGCCTTGCTGTCTGCCTTGCGGAATGGATCGCAGCAAATACAGCGCCATCACATCTTTTGCCGAATAGCCTTTGACACCGATATTATCGAAAACGGCTTTATCCGATGGTTCCGCACGAACCAAAGGAATATTATATTGGGCTGCTAATGTATTTGCATATGCGACTTCACTGCCCTCATTTATGGGCTGATCGTTACATGCTTCAATGACAACACGCTGCGGCTTTAGGTAGGTAATCGCTTCTTCAATTTTAGCGCATGTCGCATTATCCGTTCCGCGTACATGGCTGGCGTTAATGTAAAATAAATTTTGCTGTCCGTTCGAATAGCAACGAATGGTTGTAGGCTTTGGCCCGTCATCTGCCAATGTGTAAGAAGCGATGCGCGATAAATCCGGTTTGATTTGCATGTTATGCCTGAGGTTAATCTAACCCATAGAATATCATAAATATATTAAAGATTTGTGACAACCAAGTTCGAACCGACAGGTTTTTGCTTTTTCAAGGCAATTTAGGTTTTCGAACCTAACGAACCCTTGACTGAGATTCGAACTCCGCGGGTCAAAACCGCTTTCGTTTCAAATGGCGGAGGAGTAAGCCCCCGTCTTTGGAGTGTATGAAATACAGCGTTTCCGCGCTATTTAAAAGGCAAAACAACTAAAGAGTTGTGGCTTTGGAACGGCAATAACAACCGCTCTTGGTGACGTGACTAACTAACCTTCGGGTTCAAACCCGCTCCTTTCATAGCTTTATGGAAATTGTCGATTGCCGTAATGCCTGCATAGAAGCCCTGACGACATTTCACATATTTGTTGTATGCCTGCCTACGACTGCGTGGACTATGGTTGGCGGTGTTTCGATATTCCTTTACGAACCCACGAACACTGCCAATCGCCGCTGACTGGGCAAGAAATTGCGGTTTTAGCGCCATGCCGTCTAAAAGGCCTGCGAGCATAAGGCCTGCCTCGGCGGGAGTGAGCCAGCCCTTTTTAACAGCCCCCTTGGCTGCGTTGTTTACGAGATCTTCCAGCACTTCGGAAATGGCAGTTATTCCATCCGTTGGTTTGCTGTTGTAGCTGTCGAATGCATCCTTAATACGCAGGCAGGTTGCCTTTGGAATGCCCACCAACAATGCATCGATTTCAGCCGCGTGAATATGGTTGATGATTGGGATGCCGCTGAATTGCTTGGCTACCACACCATCTGGGTCAACCGTAAATAAACCAAGCCCGTGAGCCTTTGCTTCCTTAGCTTCTTTTTGCCCTTCACGGGTAACAAAAGCGGCTAACTCGCAAACAGAATAAAGTGTGATGGGCAGGTGTGCCTGTGCAATTTTTGCCCGCGTAAGCATCAAACTCTCGGGGAACGGTGAGATGCGGACGTCAGCAGCAATGATAGAGAATTCATTGGCTTCAAAATGGAGGGTTGGCCGCCACTGAAGTGAGCCTTCGATCTCTTCATTGATGCGCACCGTTTTTCGGTGGCGCGCGACCAGCTCAAGCCTTACGGGATCGCCTAGAAGACGATTCGGGTCATGTTGGTCCCACGCCATCTAGTTAGTCCTTGAAGATTTTTTTGAGTTTCAGGTACAGGCCCTTAAGTTCTGAAAGTAGCTGCTCATCCATCACCTCGTGCTTTTTGCCCAAGGCCTCATCAACGAATTTTGTTACAGCAGTGACCTGGCTACCAATTCGTTTTTCCGCGTAAGCGAAGTGTACGGTGTCGTTGTAAACCTCCTCGATGGAAGTTTTATTCTTTGGGTTGAAAACCTTATCCAGCGTTCGCTTTACTGTAGCCTTGGTCTCACCAACATTGTCATGGCTGGTGGCGATTTTCGTCAGCTTACGGAAGTCGGTAACGGCACCAATAATGCCATCCCGACGCTTATCGATCAGCGTGTCACGAATCTCATCGATGTTTTCAGCATACTCAGGAAATCTACGATTTACCGCGCGTAATGCTCCCTCCATCTCGAGAAAGAAATCCTCGGTTATTACTTGGTCGGTTTTCTTTTTCTCCAATTCATCAATGAGTTCTTTGCGATAGCGTTTGGGAATATTCAGCAGCAACGTGCATCGACGAATTTGCCCTCGGCTGAGCCCAGTAATTTTGCTCAAAACACTCTCGCTTGGCTTATCGCCATTTTCCTTCTCGTAAAGAGAAATAATTTTTTCAAGGTTCAAGGCAATCGTCAAATAATCCCACTGCTCGCGCAACGCATGGATGCTCGACATCAGCAGCAGATTTTGGAGGGGGGATGGTTCTTTCTGCACCAACGCGGGAACAGTATCTAAGTTTAGCTTCCGTGCACAACGAGTGCGGCGCTCACCGTCAATTAAAATGTATTTCCCGGGTGACTTCTCGTAAACGGAAACAGGCACTTGAATGCCAATTTTTTGAATAGAAACCTCTAGCTCCTCCATCTCTTCAGGACGGAAGAAAAGGCGCGGGTTATCGGGGTTGCTCTTTATCGCATCGGGTGGAATTTGACGGAGCGCCAGATGCTGTGGAACGGTAGCTTTTGCCATGATTATCTCGCGTAAAAAATCAGTTCATTCACTTGATATTTCGGCTTGCCTTGGGAGCCACCCATAGATGAGTGCTTGTGCTGAATCTCATGTGCAATTTCACATTGGGTGAAATGCTTGCCCAACAAGCTCAGGATATTTTCCTTCGTGTTTTCGAATAGCCCATTTTCCGGGTAACTCAATACAAGCTCGCAGCCCAAACGCGCTGTATTTGAAATAAGATTCTCGAACGCTTCTGCCACGGCAGTTTTCAATGAAAAGCGCGATACAAAACGATCTGGACGATAGCGGCCGATACCGCTCGATGCTGGATAGTCATATTGCAGGATGGTTTCGTACAGATGGTAATAGCGGGAATATTGGTCGGCTGTGTAGGGTGGATCGGCATAGATCACGCTAGGCAAACTATTGCGCTTATCAAGTCTTCCCACCAGTGTTTCTGCGTCTTCACGAAACACCTTATTTGCGCTTCTCCAGCTTGCATCCTTGAAAGGCTGGAAGGTAGAAAACGCCGCCAACCATTCATCCCAAATGGAGCGGCCACGCTGTTTTGCGAAGTGCTTAAAGTTCGATTCTTTTACTTTAATAAACTGAGCAAAATGCCCCGTGGTGGTGGAGCACTTCGATAGCGCCTGACAGAGGGCCACGAGTGACCATGTTTTTTCATCGGCGGTGATATTCTTTTTTGCGTGCATGACGTCGATGGCATAACGAATGCTGTCGACCTCGACGCTTTGTTTGATGCCCAAGTAGCCTCCGGCAAAGGTGATGCTGAATAGCCGGTACGGAAATGTGGTGGGGGCTAAAGCTAGTGCTTTGCGTTCATTTTCTAAGCGCGTCGAAATAGCGACATGTGGGGATTCTTGATAGAATAATTTCAGCCCATCAAAATCTTGCGCATCAATTAAGCTGCGCTCTTTTGCAATTCGCCTATTAAAGCGGGCAGTCAGTTTCGCTTTGTTTTCCTGATAGGGTTTTAGCGCATGCTGTTTTAATTCTTCAATTGCAGGTGGGAGGTCTTGCGACGTGAAGAATGAGCGTGCGACAGTATTGGCGAACAATTGAGCATCATTATTCCAGATTTGGCGATGGTCGCTTACTGCAGCACCGACCGATCCGATACCCGAAAACAAGTCCAACAGGGGGCCAGATGGGCATTGAGAAACGACTTCCGCCACCAATGGCGCAAGCTGCCTCTTCGTTCCCATGTAGCTAACCTGTAATGCCATTGCTCCCCCGCTTTGATTCTGACGACCTGAATATCACATAAGCATAAGTAATGCAGCAGAATTCCGCTTCTCATAAGGACATCTTTTCAGCGTCGCTTTTCGAGAAATACCACGCGGCGGTGATGGCCACTAAAACGGTCAGAACGCCCATCCACCCCACAGGCAGCCCGAAGAAAACAAGCCAGCCGCCGATCGCGGTGGGAAACCACAGGCACATGACAACCAGCCATTCGACAAACCCTTTCCAGCGCACAGGCGGCGTCCTGTCCTCACCATATAGCTTATAGCACATCGTTGCCTCCCTTCGCCACTTCGCGCACCAACGCGGCAATACAGCGCTTCACCTTCGCGGAGGGAATGCACTCAAAATCCTGCATCAGATGTTGTCCCTGAGTGGACACGCCCTTCGGCTCGGCCAGATCGTTGCCCTCGGCATATCCCTCATAAAAATACATCAGTGGCACATCGAGAATGGCGGCAAATTCGTGCAGGCGGCGGGCGTTAATGCTATTGAAGCCGCGCTCGTATTTTTGAATTTGCTGAAAGGTCATGCCGATGCCCTTGCCAAGCAATGCTTGGCTCATACCCATCATTTTACGGCGTAGCCGAAGCTGCTGGCCGATATGGATATCGAGAGGATGCGAATTGTTTTCTTTCATATCGACCGAGCAAACAACTTCCTGTTCTGATGATTATTTTCCCATAAACGCACTATATTTCTCAATCCGAGAAATATCAAGTCCAGTAACGCGATAAGTTACTACCTTTCATTCAACGAAATGAGGGGGATATGGCAAAGGCACGCGTAATAAAGGCCACCAACAAATGCGGTAAACGAGTGAAGTTGGCGCGGGTAGAAAAGGATATGACGCAGCTTGATTTAGCGACCGCACTGAATGTGGATTTTGGCATAGAGATCAGTTCCACTGGCATTTCCTATCTCGAAAAAGGCGACCGCTTCGTGAAGGATTTTGAGATCATCGCGTTGGCGGAGGTGCTCGACAAACATCCGATGTGGCTGCTGTTCGGCGACAAGGCACCAAACAACTATAAGTCTTGAGAGTGCCATAGATCGGCGGATAAATAAAAATCCGCGAGCATTTCTGCAGCGCGGATTTGAATGTACTATGTTCTCTAAGTTACCACACCTCGGCTGGTGCCGGGAGTTGTAATCGCCTAAATACGAGCGCAGGCCTATTCCCCTTTCGGGTATTGTATTGAGCCTACTCCCGACGCGTGAGCGTGCGGAAACAGGGCTTTGTGATACGAGCCTACTTTAAAAACTTAATCGCAGTATTTAGGGGATTACAGCCCCCTCAAGGAATACGATAAGGCCTTAAGCCTTATGTGTCAAAATAATCGCGTTGTTATGCCGCGACACTCTCTGTTACAAAAATCTGTGACATGATCTGTGCAAGGTCACTTTGTTGTTGGTTAATCTCTTGCCTTCGAAGCTGTACAAACACATCTCGCATTGTCTCTGTCAGAGCAAATTTTAGGTCACTCTCAGTAAGAGGCTCCCCTCCAGCCTCCAGACATAATTTGCCCTCAGCAAGAGATTCGATTTTGCATAAAAGAACTTCACTAAGATGATTGAGATCGTAGGGACTCAGCCTGCCGAATGATTCACTGAATTTCAGATAGTTGCCGATCATATTTCCTCCTTATGGTGAGATTGTTATTCCCCTTTAACGGGAGAATTACCATAGAGTAATATACCTTAAGTTGCAATTTCAGCTTTCTACACCCTCTGGGGTTGTCGCCATGTAGACCCTTGATCGTGTCAAATCGAGACCACGCTGCGCCTCTTTTACTCTTCTCTCGGCAATCTCTACATGGGCAGCACGCATCGTTTTGATAAGGATGTCTTTCAGATTTATTGCGGTCAATGGCACTATATTGACTGACTTAGTGCATCCGTGTTCATTAAAATGGGTGCAGAATATCTTGGTAAAGTAATCCAGCTCAAAGGGACTGAGTTTTTCAAATGCCTCGATAAAGTCTAAAAAGCTCTCATCCTTCATGGTTCAGTTCACTTTTTGCTGATTTTATAATGCGCCATGCGCCAGAAACGGCAAGCCAGCCGAGGATGGCAGCCACGAGAATATCTGGCCAGATGGTGCTGGAAGCGAAAACGCCAGCGGCGGCGATCATGACGGCGATGTTGCCGATAGCATCGTTGCGGCTGCAAATCCAAACCGATTCTCGGTTGCTATCGCCACCACGGTATTTGTATAGAAGCATTGCACAGCCGACATTTACCGCCAACGCAACCGCACTGATAGCGGCCATAATAAAGGGTTCTGGAAGTTCGGGCTTTAGTGCGTGGTGCAATGTCTCAAAAGCCACCCATAAGCCCACCAGCCCAAGCGAAATACCCTTGAACAGTGAAGCCTTTGCTTTCTTTCGCAGGGAGAGGTTCAGCACATACAGACTGATGCCGTAGTTAGCAGCATCCGAGAAGAAATCCGCGCTGTTGGCCAACAGTGAAACCGAGTGTGCGGCATAGCTGGCAATCATCTGCGCGACGAACATCACCGCATTGG
>JBJXEM010000040.1:0-21433 GCA_046154225.1 Rickettsiales bacterium | reverse complement strand
TGGTCGCACGCGCCGTCGCGCCAAGCACAAAATGCTCAATCAGCTTGCCTTGCTGGCGAGGCGTTAGACGGCTTCTTCTCTCGTACATATTTCCATCCTAGCAGACCCGCTTAGATGGAATAGCCCCCATTTTTATTTGGAAACACTATATGTCCCGCTGTCTTTAGAATGAAGCGCGAATGGAGATCGCACAGGCCGGATTTGTCTGGAACGGATCCGTCGTTGACGTATAGGATGCACTGAGAGTGGTGCCATTCACACATCTATTCGCGGCAGCGCTAGCGTTACCAGCATTCAAAAACCCTGTCGTGCCGTTATTGACCGTGAGATCGAGGTTGGCAACAAGCGCACCTGTTTTTAAAGCGACCACGGTGCCAGTCAGGGGGGCGCCATCGTCAAGTTTCTCGTCGATACCGCGTGCATCAAGTGGCGTTAACCCCGAAGTGCTGGTATCTGCATCGATGGTGAGCGTGCCCGCCGCACCCGCGAGTGCCGCACCCACCGCTTGGCTGCCCAGCGCCAGGTAGTTGCGGCTGGCGCTGTTGAATACGCTTAGGTACGCAGCGTCACGTAACCGGGTTCTTGGCGAATAATTGGAAAGTGTGCCGGCCGTCACAGTGCCTGTGGAGGTATAGGTATTGTAGGTCGAGGCGATAAGGGCCACTCTCGACAGATCGCTCCAGAACAGGCCGGTTTCGCAGCCAAATCCATTGGCGATGGGGGCGCATGCCTCGATTATCCCCGTGCCATCGCCCTTGCCGGCGCTGCCGTCACGGTTCACGTCCGAGGTCGTGGAGTTAAGGCCAAACTGTGTCGCGTAGGTGTTCAGCAGATCGCCAGGCAAGCCGCTGTATTTGCTGCGAAATGTCGTCGTCGCGGCGTTGATTTTTTCGACATCGGTGATCACCGAGCGAATAGATGCGGCTTTAATTAGATCCTGACCGACGAGCACCCCACCGATGATAAGGCCGATGATCACAAGGACAATAGCCAATTCCACCAGGGTGAAACCGGATCGACATGTACGAGTTGTCATGTGCACTTCCTTAAAGGAAATGCCGCCGACGCGGGTGCGCCGACGGCATGGATAGTGCTAGAATGACGTGCGGATCGAGATTGCGCAGGCCAGGTTGTTCAGGAACGCATCCGTCGTCGAGGTATAGGACGCGGTGGCAGTGGTGCCGTTGACGCATCTGTTGGCGGCGGGAGCAGCGTTGCCGGCGTTGGTAGTGGTAGGGTTGGTACCGGTAGCAATCGCCAACACGGTGCCGGTGAGCGGTGTACCATCGTCGATTTTCTCGTCGATGCCACGTGCTTCAAGCGGGGTCACCGCTGCAGTGGTGGTATCGGCGTCGTACGTGATGGCACCGGCAGCGCCCACTGCAGCGATGGCTGCGTTGTTTTGCCTGCCAAGTGCCAGATAGTTACGACCCGAGAGGTTGAATACCGACAACAAGGCAGCGTCGCGCAGCTTGGTTTTAGGAACATACGTCCCCATTGTATTGACGGCAACGGTAGCCAGTGTCGTGGTATAGGTGTTGAAGGCGCCGGGGATCATGGCCGCTCTCGAAAGGTCGGCCCAGAAAAGCGCGTTTTCGCAACCAAAGCCGTTACCCGCAGAAGCGCAGCCTTCGATCACGTTATCGCCATTGCCTCTGCCGGCAGTCCCGTCACGGTTGCCGTCGGTGGCTGCGGTGTTCAGGCCGAATTCCGTCGCGCGGGTGTTCAGCAGATCGCCCGGGAGGCCGTTATACTTACCGCGGAAAGTAGTGGCCCCGGCATTGATTTTTTCGATATCGGTCACGACCGAGCGGATGGTAGCGGCTTTAATCAAATCCTGCCCGACGAGCACACCGCCGATGATCAGGCCGATGATGACAAGCACGATGGCTAATTCCACCAAGGTGAAACCGGATTGGGCTGGTTTAGTTCTCATGTGGAGGCTCCCATAGGTGGATATCATTACATTACGTTCATGAACATGACGGCTTGGCCAGTCAATAGCTTTCTAGTGCATGGCCCGGAACATCTTGCCTGCTCGCTCCAGACGCGGCGTAAAAGCCACAGATGATCTGAGAGATGACTATGGGGATAAAAGGTTAATTTCCGCTTAACCTTTGCTAAAATGCTATCAACCCGCCGCTTTGCGGATGATGTTAGTGGTGCTGTAGCCTTCCTTCAGCGGAATAAGCGCGACGCGCCCGCCGTAAGATTCCACTAACTGATAGCCCACCACTTGCTCGCGGGTATAGTCGGCGCCTTTCATCAGCACGTCGGGGCGCAGGAGTTCAAGCAGGGCCATGGGGGTTTCTTCGTCGAACAGCACCACGGCATCGACCATGGCAAGCGCCGCGATTACCTGCGCGCGGTCCATTTCAGCGTTCACCGGGCGGGTCGGGCCCTTCAGGCCGCGCACCGAGGCATCGGTGTTCAGTGCCACAATCAGCCGGTCGCATTCACCTTTGGCGGCCGCGAGCGAGGCGATGTGGCCCGAGTGGATAATGTCGAAACAGCCATTGGTGAAGCCGACGGTGAGCCCGTCGCGCCGCCAGTTGGCCACCACATCGTAGGCGGTGTCGCGCGGCAGGATTTTTTGCTGCAGCACTTGTGCGCGGTGGGTGTAGAGCGCGGCGGTGAGGTCGGAGCGGTGGACGACGGCGGTGCCCAGCCTGCCCACCACAATGCCTCCGGCATAGTTGGCGAGTTCGGCCGCCTGCACCATCGGTGCACCGGCCGCGTAAGCCGCGGCGAGTGTGGCGATTACGGTGTCGCCCGCGCCCGAAACATCGAACACCTCCTGTGCCATGGCCGGGTAATGCGCAATCAGCCCTTGCGCGTCGACCAGTGTCATGCCTGCTTCGCCGCGAGTGACTAGCACATAGAGGAATTGGTGCGTGCGGGCGAGGGTGCTTGCGGCGGCGATTAATCCCTCGTCACTCTCGAAACGCTCGACGCCGCAGGACGCGGCAAGTTCCTTAAGGTTAGGGCTCAGCACGGTGGCGCCCGCATACACCGCGACGTCGCGCTGTTTGGGGTCGACGAATACCGGCACCTGCGCTTTTTTCGCGGCCGTAATGAGTGCCTGGCAGACCGCAGGCAGCAGCATGCCTTTGCCATAGTCCGAAAGGATGAGCGCCTGATGCATGGCCATTTCGGGCAGCACCAGTTCCATCAGTTTCGCCGCCGTTTCGTCGCGGATGGGGTTGCGCGTTTCGTGGTCGGAACGCAGCAATTGCTGGCTGCCCGCGACATAGCGGGTTTTCTTGGTGCTCACCCGCCCACGCTCGGTGATGAGGTAGGGCACGAGTTGGGCTTCAGCCCCGACCAGCGCGGTGAGTTGGTTGCCCACCGAATCGTCGCCAATCACCGCCGCGAACGAGGCGCTGGCGCCGAGCGACAAAAGATTGCGCACCACATTGCCCGCACCGCCCAGCATGCGGGCTTCGCGCTCCTGCGTAAAAATCGGGATCGGTCCTTCGGGCGAAATGCGCTCGACTTTGCCGTACATAAAACGGTCGAGCATGATGTCGCCGACGCACAGCACGTTCACTTCGCCGAGGCGTTCCAGTGTGCGGGAGAGTTCTTGCGGGGCGGTCATAGGGAGGGTTTAGGGGTTAGGGTATAGGGTATAGTAAATGGGCCGCGTGTTACTGAGATTCGCATAAAACTCCCTCTCTAAACCCTAGACCCTAACCCCTAGACCCTTCCTTATGCGGCCGATGAATCCGAATCATCCAGCTCGATCACCGGGTCTTTGGCACCGGCGGGCTTGAACTTCACCACCAGCGCATCGAGGTGGCTTTGCATGCACAGGCCCAGCAAAACCGGGTCTTTCGGCTTGATGTTGGCGATGTTCCAGTGTGTGCGCTCTTTCACCGAGTCGATGGTTTTCTTGGTGGTGCCGATCAGTTTAATAATCTGGCTGTCGGGAATGTAGGGGTAGTTTTTCGCGATGTAGGCGATCGCCTCGGGCTTGTCCTGGCGGCGGGCGACGGGGGTGTAGCGCGCTACTTTCTTTTTCGCTTTGTCGCGCTTCATGTGCATCATGGCGTGGTCGCTCATCACCATGCGATAATGCTCGTCTTTTTCGGCTTTGGTAATTTCGTCCTGCGCCAGTTCGCCGCCTTCAACCGGGTTCTGGCCCATGATGCCTTGCGCCACTTCGCCGTCGGCGATGCCGGAAATCTCGAGCGGGTGCATGCCGCAGAAATCACCGATCTGCTCAAACGTGAGGGTGGTGTTGTCGAGCAGCCAAACGGCCGTGGCTTTGGGCATCAAGGGGGTAGGCATGGAATTTACTCCGTAAATTTAGGGTCTAGGGTTTAGGGTCTAGGGTCTAGGGTCTAGGGTCTAGAATACAGGGTACAGCGTATGCTTACTATACCCTATACCCTATACCCTAAACCCTAGACCCTTGGCCCTGTGCCCTGCGCGACTTCTAATAGAATCTTGCCCATATGCAAGCGCGATTCCATGCGCGCATGTGCTTTTTCGGCGGCTTCCAGCGGGAAAACACTATCAATCACCGGGCGAATGCTGCCAATCGTCAGTTGCGGCCACACGGTTTTGCGTAGTTTTGCTACGATTTCGGCCTTTTGCTCGGCGTTGCGGGCGCGCAAGGTGGTGCCGCACCAATGCAGATTATGGGTAAGCATCCGGCTGATTTTCAGGGATTCCAGCGCATTGCCTTCAAGCATGGCGAGGCTGATCAATCGCCCACCGCGACGTAGCAAACCCAGATGCGTTTCCACCTGCGGCGCGCCGAGAATGTCGATAATCACGTCGACGCCTTCGTTTTGCGTCAGTTGCATGATTTGTCCCGCGAAGGGCTTCGCACGGTAATCAATACCGTGAATGCCGTGTTCCTTCAAGAACGCCACTTTCTCAGGCCCGCCGGCGGTGGCGAACACCGGGTTACCAAGCGCGCGGGCCACCTGCGCGATCATCAGGCCGGTGCCCGATGTACCGCCATGCAGCAGCACCCGCTCACGCGGTTGCAGGCGGCCTTCCAACAGCAGCGCCATCACGGCGGTGGCCGCCGCTTCCGGCAGGCTGGCGGCTTCTTTCAGCGACACGCGGCTGGGCACCGACAGCACTTGCGCGGCTGGAACGGAAACATATTCGGCGTAACCGCCGCCGGAAAGTAGTGCGCAGACTTCCTCGCCCACGCTCCAGCCCACCACGCCGTCGCCGATCTCCTCGATAGTGCCCGATACCTCTAGCCCCGGCAGCTTCGATGCACCCTCGGGCGGCGGGTATTTCCCCTCGCGCTGCAAAATGTCGGCGCGGTTGACGCCCACGAACGCCACCTTCACCAGTATTTCGCCCGTGCCTGCCACGGGCTTGGCCGCCATGCGGGTGGGCACCAGTTTGCCCCCCTCAATCGCCACCGCGCGCATGACGCTTTCGGGCTGGCCTAATTCTGCTTTTTTACGTTTGAACATAGACTTGCTTTTCAGGGTTTTTGGCGGCAAGTCAATGAATATGGACGACGATCACTACATTCCCCCCCACAAGCAGCCCGCACTGTTTCCTCGAAAGCTCGACGGCATCAGCGTTAGCGCCATGCAGGAATATGTGGCCGAATTGGAAGCCGAAATTGCGAAGGTAAAGGCTGAAATCAATACCCGCGGCGGCATCAAATCGGCGGCGGAGTCGTTGTTTAAGAAGTAGGGCAGAGCCTGTTTTCGCCGTCATCCTGAATTTATTTCAGGATCCATCAAAGGCGCGATCAGCGCCGGCATCATTGTTGCTGTAATTCCGCCAAAGACTTGGCGAGATGGATCCTGAACCAAGTTCAGGATTACTGACGCCAGCTTACCTCTCCTTCGGGAGAGGTCGAAATTCGTCTGCGAATTTCGGGTGAGGGGTGCGGCGGAGAAACTACGCGGCGGTTTCGTCGTCCTTCTTCGCGGCTTGCGAGGCGTCGGAGCCGGGGGCTTTGTTGATGCTGGCGATACCGGCGAAGCGGTTGCTGAAGCTTTCCAAACGGCCAGTTTTCTTCAAATGTACACCGCCGACCCAGGCCGGGTGGGTTTTGGGGTCGGTGTCCAGCTGCAGCACGTCACCGGCTTTGCCGTAGGTGCTGCGCGTGGTGAATTTGGTGCCGTCCGTCATCACCACGGTGATGTCGTGGTACTCGGGGTGAATGCCTGCCTTGGCCATGGTCGTCTCCTTTGATGCCTACGGATTGTGCCGTGGGCTTTGATTAGGGGCGGGTTGATAGCGGCTGGAGGCGGGTTTGGCAAGGGGAAAAGAACGATGGCAAGGCCCTGAAAATCACTACAGCCTGTCATCTCGGCCTTGTGCCGGGATCCATCTTTTTAAAGGCAGGTGGACCCCGCAATAAATGCGGGGTGACACTCTGTGGGGAGGAATCTCAATGCCCCAGTGGGCCATGGCCTTGGCCGAAGCCGGGGGCGCGGGCAATCGCCCCCTGCACATAGGCATGGGCGCGGCGCACCGCCGCTTCGAGCGTGAGTTTCTGGGCAAGCCCGGTGGCAATCGCCGAAGCCAACGCGCAGCCGGTGCCGTGGGTGTGGCGCGTGTCGATGCGCGGTGCGGTGAGGGTGACGGGTGCTGCCTCGTGGCAAACAAGCACGTCGTACAACAGATCGCCCTGCCCATGCCCGCCTTTCAGCAGCACGGCGGCGCAGCCCAATTCCAGCAATGCCCGTGCCGCTTCCGTCATTGCTTCTGGCGTAGCGGCGATCACGCGGCCCAGCAACAATTCCGCTTCCGGCAGGTTGGGGGTGATAAGCGCCGCGCGCGGGATGAGTAGTTTTTTCAACGCTTCGAGCGCCTGCGCTTCCAGCAAAGCTGCGCCGCCTTTGGCGACCATGACGGGGTCGACGACTAAGGGGAGGGTATCGGGGTTCGGGTTTCGGGTTTCGTGGGCGGTTGTTTTTGATGCGATGGACTGCGTGGATATATTCTCTCGAACCCCGAACCCCGAACCCCGAACCCCGAGACTTTCGACCACCGCCTCAATCACCCCCGCCGAATGCAGCATGCCGGTTTTAATGGCGTCGGCGCCGATATCCTCAAGGCACAGCGAAATCTGCTGCGCGATAAACGCTTCCGGCACCGGGTGAATACCGAACACGCCGAGGGTGTTTTGCGCGGTGAGGGCGGTGATGGCTGTCATGCCGTAGCCGCCCAAGGCCTGCACGGTTTTCAAATCGCCCTGAATGCCCGCCCCGCCGCCGGAGTCGGAGCCAGCGATGATGAGCACGCGGCCCGATTGGGTGACAGGTGCGGCGCTCATGTTATTTCAAAAACGAAGGCCCAACAGCACAGGGCTCGATGGAAATCTCACGCCAGACATCGCCTAGCAGGTAGGGTTCGGTGGCCAGCCATGCATCGAGCCCGGCGCGGTCGGGGAATTCGACGACCATGACGGAGCCGTTCATCTGCCCGGCGTCGTTTAAGGTCGCAGCGCCCATCAGCATGTGCGGCTTCAGGCGTTCGATGGTGGCAATATGGCCCGCGCGTGCGGCCATGCGGCGCGCCAATGCGCCTTCGTCGGTGCCGTCGCGGGCGATGAGCACGAACTGCATTACGCCCGCTTCTTTTTGGCCGAGGGTTTCGCTTCGACCAGTGCGGCCAGCTCTTCGGCCATGGCGCGAATGGCGGGTTCGCTTGTGCCTTCGATCATGATGCGAATCAGTGGCTCGGTGCCGGAGGGGCGAACGACAATGCGCCCTTGCGTGCCCAGTTTTTTGGTGATGCGGGCGATGGCGCTTTGCACGGCGGTGCGCTTCAGCGGGTCGGCACCCGCAAATTTCACGTTGCGCAGAATTTGCGGCACCGGGGAAAATTGCTGCAGCGCACGGCTGGCTTTTTTACCGCTCGCCAGAATGGCGGCCAGCACCTGCAACGCCGCCACCAGCGCGTCGCCCGTGGTGGCATAGTCGCCCACAATCAGGTGGCCCGATTGCTCGCCGCCGAGGTTGAGGCCGTGTTGGCGCATGGCTTCCATCACGTAGCGGTCGCCGACCTGCGTGCGGTGCAGCATAATTTGTTTGCTGCGCAAAAATTGTTCGAGGCCGAGGTTGCTCATCAACGTGGCGGCGATGCCGTCGCCTTTCAAATTACCCATGAGCTTGCTGTGACTGGCGATGAGGGCGAGCAGTTGGTCGCCGTCGACCACGGCGCCGGTTTCATCGACCACAATCAGGCGATCCGCGTCGCCATCGAGCGCGATGCCGATATCGGCACGCTCGGCCACCACCCGAGCGGCGAGCATGGCAGGGTAAGTGCTGCCACATTCGCGGTTGATGTTCGTGCCGTTCGGGCTCACGGCGATGGCAATCACTTCCGCGCCCAGTTCGCTCAGGATAACGGGGCCGACCTGATAACCCGCACCGTTCGCGCAATCGATGACGATTTTAAGTCCGTCGAGACGCAGATGTTTGGGGAAGGTGGATTTGACATATTCGATGTAACGTCCCGGCGCGTCGTCGATGCGTTTGGCGCGGCCGATTTTGTCGGGCGTAGTGACGAGTTTACCCGGCTTGTCGTCCATGTGCGACTCGATGGCCAGTTCCGTGCGGTCGGAGAGTTTATACCCGTCGGGCCCGAACAGTTTTAGGCCGTTATCCTGATACAAATTATGCGAAGCCGAAATCATGACGCCCAAATCGGCACGCATGGCGCGGGTGAGGAAAGCGACCGCCGGCGTGGGCATCGGGCCTACAAACAGTACATCCATGCCGACCGCCAGAAAGCCCGAACTCAGTGCGTTCTCGATCATGTAGCCCGAGAGGCGCGTGTCTTTCGCGATCACCACCCGGTGGCGGTGATTGCCGCGGTTGAAATAAAACCCCGCCGCCATGCCAAGGCGCATCGCAATATCCGCCGTCATGGGCGAAGCGTTCGCCGTGCCCCGAATACCGTCCGTGCCGAAATAAGTGCGTTTGGTCATGCAGGTTTCAGTGAGTGGTGAGTAGTTAGTAGTGAGTAGTGAAGTAAGGCTTCGTCGTTGTCACACGCTCCGTCATTGCGAGCGCTAGCGAAGCAATCCATCTTTGTCTCACGAAGAAAAAGATGGATTGCCATGGCCCGTCAAGAGGGCCTCGCAATGACGGAGTATATGCCACAGCTATAGCCGCAACCAATCGTCGCCGCAATGAAATGAATGGTTAGATTTGGTGGTGTTTTCTTAGAAACGGCAGAATAGTTTCCTGTAGAAGCGGTGCAATAGGAATGCGTGGTTCTAAATCGAGTGGCAACCATTCCATAGTTTCTATTTCAGCAGCGATTAGAATTTCGCCGTGCCAGTTCACTAGGAAATTGTGGGCCTCAACAGTGTGATCGGGTTCATTGGCAGCGGCAGCACGGAATACTCCCATGAATGTTGCCTGCTCTGACTTCAAATCAATGCTCAGCTCCTCACGCAACTCGCGCATCAACGCTTCTAAAGGAGTTTCGTTGGGCTCAATTTTCCCACCCGCTTGAGTAAAAAATTTTGCACCTCTCTTGCGCACAACTAATAAAGCATTCTCACGGACAATCGCTGCAGCTGCAATGACAACCGTTGGCATTAATGCACCGTCGCATCGCCGGTTGCATCGTCATCGGCCTTGCGGCTGGTGGGGAGTTTGCTGCGGATGGGTTTGGGGGCGGAGGCGTTGGGGTCGGGGCGTTCGATTTTCTCGCCGCGGGCGATTTGTTTGATCTCTTCGCCGGTGAGGGTTTCGTATTCCAGTAACGCCAGTGCCACCCGCTCCAGTTCGTCGCGCCGGTCGGTCAGCAGTTTGGTCGCATCGCGGTGCGCGCCGATGACGATTTTTTTGATTTCGGCATCCACCTGCGCCGCCGTCGATTCCGACGTGGTGCGGTGCTGGGTGATGGAAGCGCCGAGGAACGGCTCGCCGTGGTCGCTCTGGCTGTAATGAATCGGGCCTAAATCTTCGCTCATGCCCCATTCGGTCACCATGGCGCGGGCCAGTTTGGTGGCGTATTGAATGTCGGAGCTGGCGCCGGACGAGACTTTTTCGGAGCCGAAAATAAGTTCTTCCGCCACGCGGCCACCCATAGCGACGGCCAAATCTGCGTACATTTTTTCGCGCTTGTAGCTGAGTTTGTCGGACTCGGGCAGGCGCATCACCATGCCAAGCGCACGGCCGCGCGGAATGATGGTGGCTTTGTGAATGGGGTCGGAGGCTTCGTAGTGAATCGAGACAATGGCGTGGCCTGCTTCGTGGTAGGCGGTCATGCGTTTTTCTTCGTCGCTCATCACCATCGATTTACGCTCGACGCCCATCATCACTTTGTCTTTCGCGGCTTCGAGCTCGTGCATGGTCACCACCTTGCGGTCGTGGCGGGCGGCGAGTAGAGCGGCTTCGTTCACCAGATTCGCAAGGTCAGCTCCCGAAAAACCGGGTGTGCCGCGGGCGATAATGCGCGGTTCGACATCCGGTCCCATGGGCACTTTTTTCAAATGCACCTGCAGGATTTTGGTGCGGCCTTCGATGTCGGGGTTCGGCACCACAATCTGGCGGTCGAAGCGGCCGGGGCGTAAAAGTGCGGGGTCGAGCACGTCGGGCCGGTTGGTGGCGGCGATGAGGATGACGGATTCATTCGCCTCGAACCCGTCCATCTCCACCAGCAGCTGGTTGAGCGTTTGTTCGCGCTCGTCGTTGCCGCCGCCGAGGCCCGCGCCGCGATGGCGGCCGACGGCGTCGATCTCGTCGATGAAAATAATGCAGGGCGAATTTTTTTTGCCCTGCTCGAACATATCGCGCACGCGACTGGCGCCTACGCCCACGAACATTTCCACAAAGTCCGAGCCCGAGATGCTGAAAAACGGCACGCCCGCTTCGCCCGCAATAGCGCGTGCCAGAAGGGTTTTACCAGTGCCGGGCGGGCCCACCAGCAAACACCCGCGCGGGATTTTGCCGCCGAGTTTCTGGAATTTGCCGGGGTTTTTGAGGAAGTCGACCAACTCCTGCAATTCTTCTTTGGCTTCGTCGATCCCCGCCACATCGGCGAAGGTTTTTTTCTCAGTGTTTTCGTTGAGCAGCTTAGCGCGCGATTTGCCGAAGCTCATCGCCCCGCCGCCGCCTTTGCCAGACTGCATTTGCCGCATGAAGAAAATATAAACGCCGATGAGTAAAAACAGCGGCCACGAACTGATGAACGCGCCCCAGAACGTGTCGGCCCCACTGCTGGCGGGCGCGGCCGTGAGCCGCACACGGTTGGCGCGTAATTTCTCGACCAATTGGGGGTCGTTGATGCCTTGGGTGGTGAAGCCCTGGCCCGAGGTGAACTGGCCCTGGATGCGCGTACCGTCGGCACTTTCGCGGATGACGACGCTCGCCACATCGCCCGATTCCACCTTGTTCAAAAAGTCGGAATAGGCGAGGTATTGCGAGCCCGAACCGCTTTCGCTGTTACCGCCCTGCACGAGGTTGACGATAAGCAGCACCGCCACCGCGATGCCGATCCAGAGGGCGATATTTTTTGACATGGGGGGCAAGCGTGTAACTCCATCACGGGGCGAGCGGGTAATTGAACCACCAAAACGGCTCGCTCACAAGCAGTTTCCAGAGGCTAGCGTCAGTCATATGGGGTGCGCGGGGCGCGGCTTCAAGCCCCTGCGCGCGTGCGGGTTCGCGCTGCACCATAAGCTGCGCGCGGTCCCAGTCGATGCGGCAATGACCGAGGGTGGCGCGACCGGCGGCGCGGGCGGCGATGGCAGCATCAAGCCGCGCCGTTTCGTGATGGCGCGGGCGAAAGCTTTTGGCACCGATCACGCGGATGGCGTGGCTCAGCACATCGGTACGCTGGTGTTCAGGCAACATGGCCCATGGGGCAAGCCTCAGGGACAGTGTGCCCGCCGCGAATGTCGCGTGCGTGGTGAGCCAATCGTTGCGCATTTGTTCGTCGTGGTGGCGGGCTACACCTGCGCGCTGTGCTTCGTGCCAAAATGTGCTGAAATCGGTTTCGCTCATGGTGCGGCGCAGGCGGTTGCGGGCATAGGCGTCGCTTGCGTTGCTTGGGTCGTCAACCCAGGGCTGATTGTGTGTTTCAAGGTAATTCACCAACGCCGATTTGCGCACGCCAAGCAGCGGGCGTACAAGGTGGATGCCGCCCTGCGCACGCACCAGCGCCATGCCGGCGTGGCTTGCGGGGGATTCTCCGCGATGGCGCTGCAACGCTACGGTTTCCGCTTGGTCATCGGCATGGTGGGCAAGTAGTAGGTGCGTGCTGCCAATTTCGCGGCAGGCGTTGCTGAGTGCACCATAGCGCCGCGCGCGGGCCTGCGCTTGCGGGTTGCGAATGGCGGGCAGGGACGGCGGGGTGAGGATGCGGTGGGCAATACCACGCGCCGCCAGCCATGCCGCTACCTGAGCGGCTTCCGTCGCCGATTCCGACCGCAGCCCGTGATCGACGGTGAAGGCGGTGAGGGCAATGCCGTGCCCCTCGCACCAGTGCTGTGCAAGCAGGGTGAGCGCCATGCTGTCGGCCCCGCCGGAAACGGCGACGGCGAGGTTCGGGTTTCGGGTTTCGGGTTTCGGGTGTCGTGAAGTTAAAAGAATCGCATCGAGGATTTCGAACAAGTGTGTTTCGAGACCCGAAACCTGAACCCCGAACCCCGCTTGTGCTACTTGCATTGCAACGTGGTGCGCTCGGCCACGGCTTTGGCGGTGGTGCGTGGGGCGGAATCGGCGTATTTGGCGACGACCTGATTGAGCACAATGCAGGCCTCGCCCGTGCGCTTGATGCTGTTCAGGCTGAGCGCCAGTTTATACAAATTGTCGGGCGCTTTCTGGCCTTCGGGATTGGCCTCGAACCCTTTGCGGAATGCTTCGGCGGCGCGGGTATTGTCCGAGCGGGCATAGTAGCTTTCGCCCAGCCAGTAATAGGCGTTGGCTACTAGCGGGTCACCCGGATATTCGTGCACGAACGCGTCGAAACTGGCGGCGGCCTGGCTGTATTTCTTCTTGTTCAGCAAATCGAACGCGAACGAATAATGCGCGTTGGCGTTGGGGAAATCCTTGCCCGTCAGCGCCGGCTGGTTGCCCGTGTCGGGCTGATAGGTGGCGGGGGCTGCGTCGGCTTTGGGAGAATCGGTTTTTGCGGGCTCGGCAGGTTGGGCGGGCGTGGCCGCATTCGCCACCGCTGCTGCGGCGGCACTATCGGCCGCGGCTTGTTTTTGCTCCAGCGCGCGCAGGCGGTAATCGACGTCGTCACTGAGTTTTTTCAACGTGTCGGCGGTTTGTTTTTGCTGGAATTGGGCTTGCTCGATCTGGCCGCGAATCTGGCGCAGTTCTTCGTTGATCTGACTGAAGCGTACTTCGGTTTGCCCGGCGTTTGGGGCGGTGCTAATGACTCCGTCGCCGTTGCCACCAGCATTGTAGACCTGCTTTTGCAGGAACGTGACATCACGCTCCAGCCGATTCAGTTTGTCGGCGAGTGCGGAGTTATCCTCCTGCGCAAGTGCGGCGCTGGCGAATAACAGGGCGATAAAACTGGCAAGCACATAACGACGCATAAACTCTCCGGTGATGCTGCAGCGCTAGCAAGTTTTTCGGTGCACCACAAGTGCCAGCACGAAAAAAGCCCGCCAGTTTCCTGACGGGCTTTAATCATTGTGTGAACAAGGTTAGTAAACCTTGTCAGACCTGAACTACTGAGCGAGTACGGTCACGGCGCGACGGTTCTGGCTCCAGGCCGACTCGTCGTTACCGGTGACAGAAGGGCGCTCTTTGCCGTAGCTGATGGTGGTGATGCGGCTAGCAGCAATGCCCTGGCTGACCAGGAAGTTTTTAGCAGCCGAGGCACGACGCTCGCCGAGGGCGATGTTGTACTCACGGGTGCCGCGCTCATCCGCGTGACCTTCAACGCTCACGTTCACCGAGCCGTATTGCTTTAGCCACTCAGCTTGTTTCGCCAGCACGGTTTGACCGTCGCTGTCGACCACCGAGCTGTCGGTCGCGAAGAATACACGGTCGCCTACGTTGATGCCGTCAGCCGTTTGGCCGAGGATGCCGGAGCCGTTGCCGGTGCCGTTTGCGCCAGCGCCACCAGCGCCGCCGTTGTTGTCCGAGGAAGAATCGCACGCCGCGACGAGGAACAGCGTGGAGATTAATGCCAATGCAGTCTTATTCATCTTATATCTCCTGAAATTACAATATTTTAACTGCCACGCGGGGTAGCTGCCCGCCTACATTGCATAGAAGACATAAAAAGACAAGGTGGCTTTATGAGGTTTTTGGGGCCCTCGCGCAATTACCCCTAACTGTGGCTTTATTGTCACATTTGCAACGGTGTGGAATGGTTTTGCCCTTCAAAGCAGCATTTAGCCGGGCTGATAGGCGCACTCACGGGCATGTATAGAGCCATGCGCAACCCCACAAGCTATCAGTATGTGGCACAGTTCGCCTGCCTGCAGGCCGACTGTCCGGACACGTGCTGCCAAGGCTGGGCGATGCCGAGCGACGCCCATCAGCGCGCCATGTACGCGCAAAAAGCGCCGCAATTATTGGCTTCGCTCGATGAAGAGGGGAATTTCAAACAACAAAGCCCCGGCGGATTTTGTGTCGAATTCAAGGGCGGCATCTGCGGCATTCACGCGACGCAGGGAGCCGAAATGCTCGGCGATTCGTGCCATTTTTACCCGCGCGTGATGCGGCGTTTGGGTGAACAGGTGCGTGTTGCGGCGCAGCTTTCCTGTCCGGAAACATTGCGGTTACTACTCACGCTCGAGCAGCCGTTTGCGCTCGCCACCACCCCCATGGAACGCCTGCCACTGCGCCTGCGTGACGCGACACCCGAAACGCTGAACGGCGAACAGGCGGCGGAAATTGTCGACTTTTTTATCGGTGCGGCGGGCGATGCGACCAGCGACCTGCCCACCACCCTGCGTCGCCTCGTGGCTTATGCGCAGTTCGCGCCGCCGCTGAATCACTGGCAAGACTGGCTGGCGCTCGACACATTATTGCCGCCGCCACGCGCGCAACCTACCAACCCGCACATGCTGCTCTATGCGCTATGCCTGCAAATCGCGACGGCCCCGCGCATTGCCCGCCCACGGCTTGATGCGGTGGTGGCCAGTATGGAGGCGGCGCTTGGTTGCCGCATGGATTGGCAGAGCCGCGTGATTGATTCGGCACCCGATGCGGCCGCGCGTTATGAAACGTTACGCGCACAATGGCACGCTCACGCCGAGCCAGTGCTTACCCCCGTACTACGCCGTTGGTTGCAGGCGCAACTCGCACTTGCCGCCTTTCCGTTCGGCGGCGCGTTCGCGGGTGATCGGGCCGAGGCGATGCGCCTGCTTGCCGTGCGTTTCGCTACCGTGCGTTTAGCATTGATGTGTGCATTCGCACCCGCGATGGAAACGCCGCAACTGCCGCGCGAGATTGACGTGATGCAAAGCCTCGCCCGTTTCATCGACCACGTGGCCGACGCGGAACTGGTGCGACTGATTTACCGCGATGCGGGCTGGAGTGATTTAGCGGGCCTTAGCGGGTTGCTTGAAACCTAGAGATTACATCGGCAGTAGCGGGCTCCAGGCGGGGTCGGAAGCGTCGAGCGGAGTCAGCACTTCACGCAAATTATAGCCGGTGATATCGACCGAGAACAGCCGCGAACGGTTGCCGCCGCGCCCACCGGGCGATTCGCGGGTGAACACAATCACCCGGCCGTTGGGTGCCCAGCTTGGGCCCTCGTCGAGCCAGCTTTGCGTCAGCAGACGCTCACCTGAGCCATCGGGTTTCATCACGCCGATATAGAACTGTCCGCCGGATTGTTTGGTGAAGGCGATGAGGTCGCCGCGCGGGCTCCACACGGGCGTGGAATATTGCCCGGTGCCGAAGCTGATGCGCTGTACGTTCCCGCCGTTGCCGTCCATGGTGTAGAGCTGCTGGCTGCCGCCGCGGTCGGAGTTGAAGACGATGGCGTGCCCATCGGGCGCGTAGGAGGGCGAAGTGTCAATGGTGCCGCCGCCATTGGTGAGCTTGCGCAAGGAACGGCTGCGTAAATCCATCTCGGAGATGTTGGTGGTGCCGCCCGACGCGATCGACATCAGCATACGCGTGCCGTCATGGTTGAAGCGCGGTGCAAAGCTGATGCCCTGAAAGCGGCCCAGCGATTCCTCGCGACCGGTTTGCAAATCGCGCAGGAATACCCGTGGCTCGCGGCCCGAGTAGGACATGTACAGGATGTTTTGGGTGGAAGGCGAAAAGCGCGGGGTGAGCACGAGCGCGCCGCCATCCGTTAGGTATTTATGGTTCTCGCCGTCCTGGTCCATGATGGCGAGGCGTTTTACGCGCTTGTTGGCGGGGCCGGATTCGGCGACATACACGATGCGGCTGTCGAAATAACCCTGTTCGCCGGTCAGGCGTTTGTAAATCTCGTCGGCCATCAGGTGGCTCACGCGCCGCCAGTTGCGGCTGAACGTGTTATATTCCTTACCCAGAATCTGCTGGCTGCCATACACATCCCACAGCCGGAAGCTCACGCGCATGCGGTCGCCGCCCACGGGGGTAATGGTGCCGGTAACCACCGCCTGCGTGTTAATTTGCCGCCAGTCGGCAAAGCGCGGGGTGGCGTCGCCATTGGTGATTTGCTCGATGAAGGCCTGCGCGTTGACGGGTTTAAACAGGCCCGAGCGCTCAAGGTCGGCCGCCACCACTTGCGCGATCGACCCGCCCGACGCTTCGTTCGCCTGACCACCGGTGAGTGTGGTAATCGCAATCGGCACCGGCTCGACATTGCCTTTGGTGATGTCGATTTTTAACTCCGCATGGGCGCTGAGTGGAAGCAGCAGAAGCGTGGAAATGGCAAGAGCAGTGAAGCGGACGAAGGAACGCATGAAGCCACCTTGAGCAGGTTATGTTTTACGCGACAACGAATGGATGCGTGGCCGTAAAAAATCAAGGAGGATTTTTTACGAGTGGGTGGTGGGTAGTGAGTGGTGAAGGGTTGAGGTTGGGCACTACTCACTACCCACCACCCACCACTCACGGATACTACAGCATCTCCGCTGGGTCGAAATTCAGTTCGGCGTTGCGCCAGGAGTTGTATTTCTCGGGCGGCAAACCTTTCAACGGACTGCAGCGCTGCACGGCACGTAGCGCGCTGTCGGCGGCGGCGCGGAAATAGGTGTCGCTGTTGTAGCGGCCCTGCTGGTCGGCGGCGATGGTGGCAGTGAGCACCGTACCGTCGGCCTGCAGCTCGATTTTGACGCGCACGGCGAGGCTATGCGCATCCTTCGCGCCCGCCGGCACGCGCCAGCACGGGATGAACTGGCTGCGAATCGCGTCCTTCTCGCTGATGGATAACGGCAGCGATGCGTCATACGGCGCGTCGGACTTGGTTTTGTTCTCGGGCGTGTTGGTTTTGTCCTTCGCGTCTTTGCTCTTGTCGGTTTTGGCTTCCTGTTTCAGCTGGTTCAGCAACGCCGCGAAATCGTCGGTTTTGGCTTTTGTCGGCTCAGGTTTTTTCTCGTCCGGCTTTTTCTCTTCGGGCTTGGGCTTATCGGCTGGGGCTTTCTCGGCGCCTTCATCGGGGTCGAAATGTTTTTCTGGCTCAGGCGGGGCTTTTTGCTTGTCCACCGGTTTGGGCTCAGGCGGCTTTGGCGGCTCTTTCGCACTCGGCTCGACGGGTTTTGGGGTTTTGGGAGTCGGCGCTTTTTGTTCTTGCTGAATCGGCGTGTCGGAGGGTTTCACGTTACTCATTTCGCTCACCGGCAATAGTTCGACCGACATGACGAGCGGCGTGGGATCGGTAGGTTCGGGCAGCAGCATGGGCAGACCGAAGGCGGCAAGCAGTAACGCGCAGGCATGCAGCGTGATGGAAAGAGCAAAGCTGCGATTTTCCGCGAGGGCCATGGCTACCGCTTGGGCGGCTCGCCCGAGGCGTCGGTGAGTAGCGCCACTTTGGTGTAGCCCGCGCCGGTTACTTCGCTGATGACTTTCATCACCTGCCCGTAATCGATGGTGCGGTCGCCGCGAATGAAAATGCGCGTTTCAATTTTTTCGCCGAGCACTGCTTTCAGTTTTGCTCCCAGCTTGTCGATCGAGGTTTCGGTGTTCTGAATATACACCGTGCCGTCTTTCTTGATGCTGACGCTCACCGGCTCGTCGGTGCCGCCCAACGCGCTCGAGCGGGTTTTCGGCAAATCGACCGTCACGCCCGAAGTGAGCAGCGGCGCGGTCACCATGAAAATGATGAGCAGCACCAGCATCACATCGACAAACGGGGTGATGTTGATTTCGTTAAAGCCGCCCGAACTGCGCGTCGAGCGCCGTCCGCGCCGCGTGCTACCGCCTGCGCCGCCCATGGCCATTAATAGCCGCCTTTATCGAGCTGGCGCGATAGCAGCAGGTGGAATTCGGTCGAGAAATCCTCGAGCTTGCCCACCAGCCGGTTCAGTTCGCCGTTGAATTTGTTGAAGGCAATCACCGCCGGAATGGCAACAAACAAGCCTATCGCGGTGGCAAACAGCGCCTCGGCAATGCCCGGTGCCACGACGGCAAGCGAAGTGTTCTGCGAGCCTGCAATGTTGCGGAAGGCATTGATGATCCCAATGCAGGTGCCAAGCAGCCCAATAAACGGGGCCGCCGAGCCTGCAGTAGCCAGAAAACCCATGCCGCGCTCGAGCCGTTCCATTTCGCGGTTGCGGGTCACGGCCATCATTTGTACGAGGCGTTCCTTCACCGAAATGCTGAGCTCACCGCTGGAGCGGCTCGACCCGCCAGGCACCACGCGCTCCTGGCTTTTGCTGCGGAACCATTCATCCATCGCGGCAGTGAACATCAGCGCAATCGGGTGTTTGGCTTTGCGTTTCTTAATGCGCTCGTAATAGCGGTCGAGCGCTTCGGCCGACCAGAATTCGTTCTCGAACTGGCTGGTTTTTTCGTTCACCGAGCGCAGCGCAAAAAATTTCTCGATAATAATCGCCCAGCACGCCACCGACATGCCAATCAGGATAAGCATGATAATGAGCACCAGCGGCTCGGCATGAATGAGCAGGCTGAACAGCGATAAATCATGCCCCGCAGGCCCCACGCCTCCGGCCACGGTTCCAGCCACATCGGCGGCGTTGACACCTGTCACAGGGGCGGCGGTGGTCATGTTTTTGCTCCGTAAAAACGAATTGAGGAATTGACGAATTGAAGAATTGGGGAAGCGCTACGCGCAATCGAGAAATTCTTCAATTCCTCATTTCGCCAATTCCTCAATTCTTCTTTTCTTTTCTTCCACCACCGGCACGGCGGGCAGCTTGGCGATTAGCACGTCCGGCAGGGCGACCGGGGTGAATTTCTGCTGGTCGATGCAGACCAGTTCAATTTCAATCGTGGCAAGCAACACATCGTCACGGTGGATGGTTTGGCGCATATGCATACGGACTTTGCCGATGCTAAGCAAGCGGGTTTCAACCCGTAATAAATCATCGAGCCGGGCGGGCTTGCGCCAGTCGACCATGGCCCGGCGCACCACGAAAATCAGCCCATGCTGCTCACGCAGAAAATCTCGCCCCGAGCCAATCTGCCGCAGCCATTCCGTCCGCGCCCGCTCGCAGAAATTGAGGTAATTGGCGTGATACACCACGCCCCCCGCATCCGTATCCTCGTAATAGATACGCACGGGAAAGTAGAATACGCCGTCGGCTTCGTGGGGGGTCAAGGTATTATCTCTCCTTTGTCATTCCCGCGAAGGCGGGAATCCATGCCAAGACGCACGCGCAAGTGGAGTAACATGGATCCCCGCCTTCGCGGGGATGACGGCTGAGTGTGTGGCAACATTTCATTCACTATCCAACAATCCCAACTGTTCCGGCAACGCTTTTGGCGCCTTGAGGCCGAGATGCTTATAGGCCGTCGCCGTCATCACTCGCCCGCGCGGGGTGCGTTGGATGAAGCCGAGTTGCAGCAAAAACGGCTCGATGGTTTCCTCGAGCGTGTCGCGCTGTTCGGACAGGGCAGCGGCGATGGTGTCGATACCGACGGGGCCGCCCGAATAATGTTCGATGATGAATTGCAAATAGCGCCGGTCCGAGGCGTCGAGCCCCAGGCTGTCGACTTCAAGCCGCGCGAGCGTTTTGTCGGCCATGGTAGCGGTGATGGTGTCTTCGCTGTTGGCATGCGCAAAATCGCGCACGCGCTTGAGCAGACGTACGGCGATGCGCGGGGTGCCGCGTGAGCGCTTGGCGATTTCGTTGGCACCGTCGGGCGCGAGGGTGACATTCAGCAGCCCTGCAGCGCGGCTCACTACGCGCTTTAACTCAGCCACGTCGTAAAAATTCAGCTTCAGCGGAATGCCGAACCGGTCGCGCAATGGGCCCGTGAGCAAGCCGATGCGGGTGGTGGCACCGACCAGCGTGAATTTCGGCAAATCAATCCGCACCGTGCGCGCGCTTGGGCCCTCGCCGATGATAAGGTCGAGTTTGTAATCCTCCATCGCGGGGTACAGCACTTCCTCGACGGCGGCGTTCAGCCGGTGAATTTCGTCGATGAACAACACATCGTTGGCTTGCAGGTTCGTGAGGATCGCAGCCAAGTCGCCCGCCTTGGTGAGTAGTGGGCCCGAGGTGGCGCGGAAATTCACGCCCATTTCGCGCGCGACGATGCTGGCGAGGGTGGTTTTGCCAAGGCCGGGAGGGCCGTAGAGCAGCACATGGTCGAGCGCTTCCTCACGCTTTTTGGCGGCGCGGATAAACACGTCGAGATTTTCGATCACCTGCGGCTGGCCGGTAAAATCGCTTAAACTTTGCGGGCGAATACCGCGCTCGATGTCGTCACCTTCAAGCTGCTCAGATGTGGTGAGGGGGGCAGCACTCATGCCGTCCACCAATCTGTCATGCCGAACTTGTTTCGGCACCCATCCAAGGCGCGGTTAGCGCCGGTATGAGTCCAGCAATTATTCCGCCGCAGACGTGGCTTAATGGATCCTGAAACGAGTTCAGGATGACGGCGCTGTGCGTGTCGCGCCGTCATGCGGCCAACTCGCGCAGTGATTCACGAATCAGCGCATCCAGTTTCGCCTCGGGCTGCGCCGATTGCAGGCGCATGACGACGGTGAATGCGTCGCTGCGGCTGTAGCCCAAATGCACCAGTGCCGATAATGCGTCCTCGACGACGGTGGAGGTTTTTGCTGCAGCATTTGCCGATTTTTGTTGCGCAGCATTTCCGGCATGTGGCGCTGCAATAGAAAACCCAGCGGCCCCTAGTTTTACAGCCTGCGACTTCAGTTCAAGCACCAGCCGCTCGGCGAGTTTGGGGCCCACACCGGACACAACCGTGAGTGCTTTTTTATCCTGCGCGGCAATGGCGGTTAAAATCTGTTCGGGGTTGAGGGTGCTTAAAATCGCCATCGCCATTTTCACGCCCACGCCTTGCACCGTGGTCAGGGTTTTGAACCAGGTTTGCTCTGCCGCATTCGCAAAACCGTAGAGGTGAATATGGTCCTCGCGCACATG
>JBJXEM010000039.1:0-3198 GCA_046154225.1 Rickettsiales bacterium | reverse complement strand
CATTGCAGGTTTTGCCATCGGTATTGCCCTGCGCCGAGGTGCCCGGGCAATTGGCTGAACTCCCCCAAAAGCTTTGCGCATTGGTCATGTCCCCCGGCAGCGCGAAATACTTGTCGCGGAAGGTTTGAACGGCGGTGACATAGCGATTATATTCCGTGCTCACCGACCGCAATTCCGCCGCGCGGATGAGTGACTGCCCGGAAAGAATGCCGCCAGTGAGCAGACCAAGGATGACCAGCACGATGGAGAGCTCCACAAGCGAAAAACCATAACGAAGACTATTCATAGGATTGACTTCTTTCTAAAACGCCCGCCGGAAATAAAGCGAACACTGAATGGTGGAATCGTTGAGTCGGTAGCTGGCCACTAAGTCGTTATTGGCGCTGGAGCCGTCGTCGGCCGCCGCGCACTGGTTGTTCCAGAACAGGGCGATGACGGCCCCTTGAGCGGGCTTGCCGTCATCGAACTTGGTGTCGATGTTCCACGCTTCCTCGGGCTTGAGTACGGGTAAATTAGGCCCAAAAATTGTATTCGGCGCACCCACATAGAAGAAGTTGCCGTAATCGAGCGCATACGTATCAGAGTTCCCGGCGAAATTGGGGTAGTAGGCAACCCCCCAGCCCGCATTGCTGAGCTTGCTTTTGGGGCAGGTTGTCCCGATCACGCAGTGTTCGCCGCCGCCTGTTCCGGCAATGCCGGTGTAGCTGCCCTCAATCAATCCCGCTGCGGCTAGGTGCCGCCAGAACTGCATGTATTCTCCGGATTGGCTGGCCGCCGCGGCGGAGGCTAGGCCACCACTGCCGTTGCCGTCGCACACGCCTTTGGAGGTATCCACCGCCGCCGACGAATTGGTGACGCAATCGGCGTTGCCATTCAAGCGGCCCCAAAACTGAGTGGCGTTATTCATGTCGCCGGGGATCGCGAAATACTTGTCACGAAAGCTTTGAACCGCCGTCGCGTAACGCGAATATTCGGTGGCCACCGCCCGCAGCTCCGCCGCGCGGATGAGGGATTGCCCGGATAGGATGCCTCCCGTTAAAAGACCAAGAATCACAAGAACGATGGAAAGTTCAACTAGAGAAAAAGCGGAGCGACGCATAAGACAAGTACCTCGTAGTAATGAATACCAAGTATAACTAATTAGCGCGCAATTGCAATAAAACTGCCGTGGCATCAAACCCACAGGCGATGCGCAATCACGGTCAACTTCAAAATAATGCAACTGGTTGCTTGACCGCCCCTAGCAGGTGGGGCAGCGTTGGACTATCTTATCCGAATAGAACCTCGACGGAGTACCTCATGATCCATACCCGCGCCGACATGCTTAATAGTTACCACGACCGCCTGAACACGCCCGAGAAGGCGTCGCTGGTGCCCATGGTGGTCGAGCAATCCAGCCGCGGCGAGCGGGCGTACGACATTTACTCGCGCCTGCTGAAGGAGCGCATCATCTTCCTCACCGGCGAGGTGGAAGACCATATGTGCACCCTGATTGTGGCGCAGTTGCTGTTCCTCGAATCCGAAAACCCGGACAAGGATATTTCCATCTATATCAACTCGCCGGGCGGCGTGGTCACGGCGGGTTTGTCGGTGTACGACACCATGCAATATATTAAGCCGAAAGTCGGCACATTGTGCATCGGGCAGGCGGCTTCCATGGGTTCGTTATTGCTGATGGCGGGCGAGACTGGCATGCGCTTTGCAACGCCCAATGCACGGATTATGATTCACCAGCCAAGCGGCGGTTTCCGCGGCCAGGCCAGCGATATCGAAATTCACGCGCGCGAGATTATTAGTCTGCGTCACCGTTTGAACAACCTGTATGTCAAGCATACCGGCCAGAAACTGCCGGTGATTGAGAAGGCGATGGACCGCGATAACTTTATGTCGGCCGAAGAATCGCAGAAATTCGGGTTGATCGACAGCATCGTCGAGAATCGCGGTGATGCGGAGAAAGCGAAGAAGAAGTAGGGTTTAGGGGCTAGGGTTTAGGGTATAGTCAGACGGATTCTTGCTATACCCTAACCCCTAAACCCTATACCCCAAGCAACGAGTACCGAATTAATTTTAAGCAGATCACTGCTACAAATGAGGCTCTTATGAGTAAACCGCGCGAGACCAAATCGACCCGCTACTGCAGCTTCTGCGGTAAAAGCGAACATGAAGTGCGCAAGCTGATTGCGGGCCCCACCGTGTTCATCTGCGACGAATGCGTGGAACTCTGCGTCGACATCATCCGCACCGCCGATAAATCACCCGCTGCGACGGAAGGCGGTGACAGCCTCGTCACCCCACAACAAATCCGCAAGGTGCTCGACGATTACGTCATCGGCCAGACCAAAGCGAAAAAGATTCTCTCGGTCGCCGTGCACAACCACTATAAGCGCATTGCGGTGATGGAGAAATCCAACGAAATCGAAATCGCGAAGTCGAACATTCTGGTCGTCGGGCCCACCGGTTCGGGTAAAACCTTGCTGGCGCAAACGCTGGCGCGCATTCTTGATGTGCCGTTCACCATGGCGGATGCCACCACGCTGACCGAAGCCGGTTACGTGGGCGAAGACGTGGAAAACATCATTCTGCGCCTGCTGCAAGCGGCGGATTACAACGTCGAGCGCGCGCAAAAAGGCATCGTGTATATCGATGAAGTCGACAAAATTTCGCGCAAATCGGAAAACCCCTCCATCACCCGCGACGTGAGCGGTGAGGGCGTGCAGCAAGCCTTGCTGAAAATCATGGAAGGCACGGTGGCAAGCGTGCCGCCGCAAGGGGGCCGCAAACATCCGCAGCAGGAATTCCTGCAGGTCGATACCAGCAACATCCTGTTCATTTGTGGCGGGGCGTTTGCGGGGGTCGAGAAAATCATCGCGCGCCGCCAGAAGGGCACGAGCATCGGCTTCGGCGCCGACGTGCGCAATACGGATGAGGCAAAACCCGGCGAAATGTTCAAAATGCTGGAGCCGGAAGATTTGCTGAAATTCGGCCTCATCCCCGAGTTCATCGGCCGCTTGCCGGTGATCGCGACACTTGAGGATTTGGACGAGCCCGCGCTGAAAAGCATCCTCACTGAACCGAAAAACGCGCTGACCAAACAGTACAAAAAAATGTTCGAGATGGAAGGCGTGGATTTAAAATTCACCGACGATGCGTTATCGGCCATCGCGCAAAAAGCCATCGCTCGCAAAACCGGTGCGCGCG
>JBJXEM010000038.1:0-51394 GCA_046154225.1 Rickettsiales bacterium | reverse complement strand
GTTGTTCTATGTCCGTTTTGCTATTGCATCCGGCCTTAGTGTTGAAGCGCGTTTGCTTCAGTCGTATCGATCGCACTCGGATAGAGGGCAACCCGTTTGAGCACACGGTTTCGTGCTCGGTTGTATAGGAGACTCGTTCAATGTCGACTTTCTCGAGAGATAACCGCCGCCCGCCCCGCAGTCAGGTGAAAAACTCGCCGATTGTGAGATGGCTGAAGGATGGCTTCATCGTCGTAATCATCGCGCTAATCGTCGTCGCGGGGGTTGCTAATGCGCCGAAGCCTCTCAGCGCGGCACAAATCGAGCCGTTGAAGCCAGCCGCGCGCGAGGCGTACTACGCCGAGGTCGAGCTGGAGGCTGAAGCGCATCAAGCATGCGTGGATGCAGGCAGAAAAGATGCGGGCTGTGCTGGCGAAGCGGTGAAAGCCGCTTTGAAAAGCGTCCGCTGATTTTGTGGGCTCCCCCTTTACGGAGGGGGGGCCCATTTTCTATGAGTGCTTAATACGCCGCTTCGGCGGGCGCTTTGGCGGGCAGATGTTCCAAAAACTTCTGCGCCTCAAGCGCGGCCATGCAGCCGGTGCCGGCAGCCGTGACGGCTTGGCGGAAGATTTTGTCCTGCACGTCGCCCGCCGCGAACACGCCGGGCACGTTGGTTTTAGTCGAGCCAGGGGTGGTGAGCAGGTATTTGTCATCGTCCATCGCCAGCTGTCCCACGAATAATTTGGTGTTGGGGTCGTGGCCGATGGCGACAAACGCCCCGTCGACTTTCAGTTCGCTGGCGTCGCCGGTTTTCAGATTTTTCAGTTTCAGGTGGGTGAGTGACGGCGGGTTATCCGAGCCGCAGAATTCCTCAACCGCGCTGTCCCAGATCACACGCACGTTGGGTGTGTTGAACAGCCGCTCCTGCCCGATTTTTTCGGCGCGCAGGCTGTCGCGGCGGTGAATGAGGGTGACCGAGTTGCAGATTTTGGCGAGGTATAAAGCTTCCTCGACTGCGCTGTTGCCGCCGCCAATCACGGCGACGTCTTTTTTCTTGAAGAAAAACCCGTCGCAGGTGGCACAGGCCGAGACGCCGAAATTCTGGAAGGCCTGCTCGCCCTTCGTGCCGAGCCAGCGCGCCGAAGCACCAGTGGCGATGACGAGTGTTTCCGCGATGTAGCGGTCGCCCGATTCGCCCACGGCCACAAACGGGCGCTTGGAAAAATCGACAGACATAATCGTGTCGTGAATGATTTGTGTGCCCACATGCGCGGCCTGCGCTTCCATCTGCTCCATCAGCCATGGGCCTTGCACGGCATGCTCGAAGCCCGGGTAATTTTCAACTTCAGTGGTGATGGTGAGCTGCCCACCCGGCTGCATGCCGCGTACGAGAACAGGTTTCAGCGCGGCGCGCGCCGCGTAAATGGCAGCGGTGCACCCGGCAGCGCCGGAACCGATGATGAGGATGGGGGTTTTATGTTCCATAGGATTCAGCATTCTGCATTCGGGATTCAGGGGAAGAAAGTTTAAGCTCAAGACTGGAAATTAACCCGTTCAGCATTCGGGCAATTTCAGAGATGGATTCCAATATGTTTTCTACAGATACCACATCCAATAACTGAAGATTACCGGCAATCACCAGCTGTGTTTCCAATTCGCAAACGGAACCATAAGAAATATTAAGGTAACGGATAAAGTCGCGCGTGGAACGCTTACCTCGCCCTTCGGCAATATTAGAAGGAATAGAGACAGCTGAACGCCGAATTTGGCTAGTCAGCCCATAAATCTCTTCTTTTGGAAATTTCGCTGTCACTTGGTAAATGGTCGTGACAAGCGCTACTGATTTTTTCCAAACCTCGAGGTCGCGGTAGCTTGTGATGCTCATGCTACTTCCCTGAATCCCGAATGCCGAATCCTGACTGCTACAACGCTTTGGCTTTTTCCTTGAGGTACGAAGCCACGCCGTCGGCGGTCGCGGTCATGCCTTTGTCGCCTTTTTTCCAGTTCGCGGGGCACACTTCGCCGTGCTCTTCGGTGAAAATCAGCGCGTCGAGGGTGCGGATGGTTTCGTCGACATTGCGGCCCAGCGGCAGGTCGTTGATGAGCTGGTGACGCACCATGCCTTTTTTGTCGATGAGGAACGTGCCGCGGAAGGCGACGGCGTCGCCGGTCAGCACGTCGTAGCTGCGGGCGATGGACTTCGTCAAATCGGCAATCAGTGGGAAACGGATGTTACCAATCCCGCCTTTATCGACCGGCGTGTTTTTCCACGCATAGTGCGTGTATTGCGAATCGACCGAAATGCCGATCAGTTCCGCGCCGCGCTTTTTGAATTCCTCGATGCGGTTGTCGAACGCGATGATTTCGCTGGGGCACACGAAGGTGAAATCGAGCGGCCAGAAGAACAGGATGGCGTATTTGCCTTTGGTTTGTGCCTTCAAATTGTAATCGGCCTTGATGGAATTGTCGGGCATCACCGCCTGTGCGGTGAAATCCGGGGCTTCTTTGCCTACGAGTACGCTCATGTCTTACTCCTGATGGGTGATGAAATGCGATGCACGAGATATACGCATGTTTTGCGCGCATGCAACCGGGGATGCATTAAATGTTGGTTAGGGGCTGTTGCTTGAGACGCAGCGACGGGGGCACAGCGACGGGGGCACAGCGACGGGGGCACAATACAGCGACGGGGGCACAATAAATTATTGTGCCCCCTTCACGTATGTGCCCCCTTCACGTATGTGCCCCCTTCACGTACATGGCAAAGCCCCTTGTGGTGCCCATTATCCCTTGACGGGCGTAGCACCACTGCCTAAATATCCCCCGTTTGCCTTGGAGTCGCGCCGCTGATGACCACACCCTTGAAACCCGCCCCCAACGCCGCGCTCGTGCTTGCGGATGGGACGGTGTTTTCGGGCTACGGCATCGGGGCACGTGGCACCACGGCGGGTGAGCTGTGTTTCAACACCGCCATGACCGGCTATCAGGAAATCCTCACCGACCCCAGCTACATGGGGCAAATTATCACCTTTACCTTCCCGCATATTGGTAATGTGGGGTGTAATGATGAAGATAATGAGCATTCAGGATTCAGGATTCAGGATTCGGGGAAGCAGAAACCCCTGAATCCCGAATCCCGAATCCCGAATGCTGCATGCGGCCTGATCCTGCGCGAGGCGATCACGGAACCTTCGAACTTCCGCAGCCATCAGTCGTTGAATGACTGGCTGGTCGCGCGCAATATCACAGGCATTTCCGGCATTGATACACGGGCGCTGACGCGGCATCTGCGCGAACATGGGGCGCAGAATGGGGCGATTGCGTTCGTGCCCAATAGCGAGTGGAAAGTGGCGAGTGAAAAAGCCAAGATCGCGCTGGAGGCAGCACCCGATATGAACGGGCTGGAGCTAGCCGCACACGCGACCACGAAAGAAAATCATATCTGGGCGCAAAAGCGCTGGGAGCTTGGCGCAGAAAGCGCGCAAGCCTCAGTAGGATCGTGCGTAGGCGAAGCCGAGTCGCGAAGCGGCAGGGTCAGCGAAGCGAAGGGGGGGAAGCCCCCTTCACAGTACAAAATAGTCGCCATCGATTACGGCGTGAAAGCGAACATCCTGCGCTCACTTGCCAGCGTCGGGTGCCGCATCACGGTGGTGCCCGCGACCGCTACCGCTGAAGACGTGCTGGCCCTGAAACCCGATGGCGTGTTCCTCAGCAACGGCCCGGGCGACCCGGCGGCGACGGGGAACTACGCCGTGCCTACCATCAAAAAACTCATCGAATCCGGCGTGCCGATGTTCGGCATTTGCTTGGGTCACCAAATGTTGGGCATTGCCCTCGGCGCGCGGACGGAAAAAATGCGCCAAGGCCATCGCGGCGCGAACCACCCGGTGAAGGATTTACAAACCGGTAAGGTGGAAATCACCAGCCAGAACCACGGGTTTGCCATTTCCGATATGGGCCTGCCCGATGAAATCGAAGTCACCCACCGCTCGCTGTTCGACGGCACCATCCAAGGCATCCGACACCGCGAAAAGCCCATCTTCAGCGTGCAGGGCCACCCCGAAGCCTCGCCGGGGCCGCATGATTCGCAGTATTTGTTTAGCCGTTTTATTGAAGTGATCGCACAAACCAAGAAAGCTGCCGCCTAATGCCCAAACGCACTGACATCAAATCCATCCTCATCATTGGTGCCGGGCCCATTGTGATTGGGCAGGCGTGCGAGTTTGATTATTCGGGCACGCAGGCGGTAAAAACGTTGAAGGCCGAGGGTTACCGGGTGATTCTGGTGAACAGCAACCCGGCCACCATCATGACCGACCCGGAGCTGGCGGACGCGACCTATATCGAACCCATTACGCCGGAATATGTCGAAAAAATCATCGCGCGCGAACGGCCGGATGCGTTGCTGCCCACCATGGGCGGCCAAACGGCGCTCAACTGCGCGAAGGCGCTTGCTGAATCCGGCGTGCTGGCGAAATACAACGTCGAGATGATTGGCGCGAATCTGGAGTCCATCAACAAAGCCGAAGACCGCCAATTGTTCGGCGATGCCATGGCGCGCATCGGCCTCGCAGTGCCTAAAAACCGTGTGGTAAAATCGCTCGAAGAAGCGCGTGCAGCGATGGAGATCGTCGGGCTGCCCGCCATTATTCGCCCCAGCTTCACCATGGGTGGTTCGGGCGGCGGCATTGCCTATAACCACGAAGAGTTCGAGCAAATCGTGACCAGCGGCCTCGATGCCTCACCGGTCGGCGAAGTGATGATCGATGAAAGCGTGCTCGGCTGGAAAGAATACGAGATGGAAGTGGTGCGCGACCGGGCGGACAACTGCATTATCGTGTGCTCCATCGAAAATATCGACCCGATGGGCGTGCATACTGGCGACTCCATCACCGTCGCCCCGGCCCTCACCCTCACCGACAAAGAATACCAGATCATGCGTAACGCGAGCCTTGCCGTGCTGCGTGAAATCGGGGTGGATACGGGTGGCTCCAACGTGCAGTTCGCGGTGAACCCGGCCGACGGGCGCATGGTGGTGATTGAAATGAACCCGCGCGTGTCGCGCAGCTCGGCGCTTGCGTCGAAAGCCACCGGTTTCCCGATTGCCAAAGTCGCGGCGAAACTGGCGGTGGGGTATACGCTGGATGAAGTGAGTAATGATGTAGTGGGTGGTGGGTCGTGGGTGGTGAGTGGTGAAGACAAGTCACGACCCACTACCCACCACACACCACACACAGCTAAAATGCCCGCTTCCTTCGAGCCGACGATCGATTACATCGTGGTGAAAATTCCGCGTTTCACGTTCGAGAAATTCCCCGGTGCTGACAACACACTCACCACCGCCATGAAATCCGTCGGCGAGAGCATGGCGATGGCCCGCAACTTCCCGCAGGCCTTGCAAAAAGCGCTGCGCTCGCTCGAGACGGGGCTCACTGGTCTTGATGAAGTGAAACTCGAAAACCTCGATGCAGCGCGCGGCGCGCTGAGCATCGCTAACCCCGAGCGGTTGCTAAACATTGCGCAGGCGTTGCGCTTGGGCATGAGCGAGGCGGAAATTCATGCCATCACCAAATACGACCCGTGGTTTATTGCGCAGCTGAAAACCATCGTGGATGCGCAAACATGGGTGAAAACGCACGGCCTACCGAAAGCGGCGAGCGACCTGCATCACCTCAAATCCCTCGGCTTCTCGGACAAACAACTGGCACGCCTCGGCGGCAAGAAAGAACTCGACGTGCGCAAGCTGCGCCACAAGCTGAACGTGCGCCCGGTATTCAAACGGGTGGACACCTGTGCGGCCGAATTCGCGTCGCTGACGCCGTATATGTATTCGAGTTACGAGCATTCGAAATTCGGGATTCAGGATTCGGGGCTGGGTGGCAATGAATGCGATCCGAGTAATCGCAAGAAAATTTTTATCCTCGGGGGCGGTCCCAATAGAATCGGCCAGGGCATTGAATTTGATTATTGCTGTGTGCACGCAAGTTACGCGCTGCGGGGGCAGGAAAATTCCCTGAATCCCGAATCCCGAATCCCGAATCCCCCTTCCTATGAAACCATCATGATCAACTGCAACCCGGAAACGGTGAGCACGGATTATGACACATCCGACCGGCTTTATTTCGAGCCGCTGACAGCCGAAGACGTGATCGAAGTGATCGAGGCCGAGGCGAAAAACGGCGAGATTGTCGGCGTCATTGTCCAGTTTGGCGGGCAGACGCCCCTGAAGCTGGCACACGCGCTCGAGACGGCGGGCATTCCCATCATCGGCACGTCGGTGGACTCCATCGACCTCGCCGAAGATCGCGAACGCTTCCAAAAATTGCTGCATGTGCTGAAACTGAAACAACCTAAAAACGCCATCTGCAAACATGCCGACGAAGTGATTTCGCAGGCGGAGAAAATCGGCTATCCGGTGGTGGTGCGGCCAAGCTATGTGCTGGGTGGGCGGGCGATGAAAATCCTGCACGATGCGCCCTCGCTGAAAGCCTATGTGCAGGAGCTGCTGGCCCTGTTTGGCGACGGGCCGGTGCTGCTTGATTCGTACCTGCAGGATGCAATTGAGCTGGACGTTGACTGCCTGTGCGACGGTGAGCATACGTTTGTCGCGGGCATCATGGAACATATCGAAGAAGCGGGGATTCACTCAGGCGATTCGGCTTGTTCGCTGCCGCCTTATTCCCTGCCACAAGCCGTCATCGACGAAGTGCGCCTGCAGACCATGGCGCTGGCCAAGGCACTAAAAGTCGTGGGTTTGATGAATGTGCAGTTCGCCGTGAAATTTGCTGAAGGGGGGCTTACCCCCCCTTCGCCTGCTGCGCAGGCTATCCCTGCCGCTGACGCGGCTCGCGCAGCTTCGGCGCTACGCACGCCTAACACTCACACTGCAGACTTCGAAATTTACATCATTGAGGTGAATCCACGTGCGTCGCGCACGGTGCCGTTTGTGGCGAAGGCGACGGGGATTCCGGTCGCTAAAATTGCGGCGCGTTTGATGGCGGGCGAGCGGCTCGCCGCTTTTGACTTGCCGGATGACTCAACCCATTTAAGCGCCATGGAACATATCGCGGTGAAGGAAGCGGTATTTCCGTTTGCGCGGTTCCGGGGCGTCGATACTTTGCTCGGGCCCGAGATGAAATCGACCGGCGAAACCATGGGCATCGACCGCGATTTTGGCGCAGCATTTGCCAAGGGTTTTATTGGATCGGGCTCTACATTACCCAAGACGGGGACCGTCTTTTTGTCGGTGAAGGACCGTGATAAAATTCATGCGGAAGCGATTGCGCGCGACCTGCTGGCGCTTGGCTTTGCCGTGACCTGCACGCGCGGCACGGGCGAACATTTAAAGGCGCAGGGCATTGGCGTGTCGATCGTGAATAAAGTGCGCGAAGGCCGCCCGCATATTGTGGATGCTATGAAAGACGGCCATATCGCGCTGGTGTTCAACACCACCGAAGGCGCACAGGCCATTGCCGATTCGGCCAGCATTCGCCGCACGGCGCTGTTTGGTAAAATTCCGTATTCCACCACACTTTCCGGCGCGCGCGCCATGGTGCAGGCATTGGCCAGTTTGTCGCGCTCTGCCAAGGGGCTTGATGTTTGCCCGCTGCAATCGTATGTTTCCGGCAACCGCGCAGTTTCGCGCAAAGCTTCGTAAAAAAAGCTGTTTTAGAATTACTTGTCGCTACGGAAATCGCTCATGGAAAAAATACCGATGACGCAGGCGGGTTTCACCCGACTGGAGAAAGAATTGAAAACGCTGAAAACGGTGGAGCGGCCCTACATCATCAACCAGATTGCCGAAGCGCGCGCGCATGGCGATTTGTCGGAGAATGCCGAGTACCACGCGGCGAAGGAAAAACAGAGCTTCATCGAGGGCCGCATTCAGGAACTTGAAGCCGTCATTAGCCGCGCCGAAATTATCGACGTGGTGGCCTTAAGCGGCGACACCGTGAAATTCGGCGCCACCGTCACGCTGGTCGACGAAGACACGGAAGAGGAAATCACCTACCAGATCGTAGGCGATTACGAGGCCGACATTAAACGCAACCTGATTTCCACTTCGGCCCCCATCGGCCGGGCATTGATCGGCAAGAAAAAGGGCACGAGTGTCGAAGTCATCACCCCCAAAGGGGCGAGGTTTTACGAAATTCTTGGGGTGGAGTTTCGCGAGTGAATAACGTGTGGGGCCTGATCGACGACCGCACCGGCCATACCGGCCAGGTGCTCGGTCTCATCTCGCGCCTGGGCCTGCCCTATGTGCTCAAACGCCTCGATTACAACCTGCTGGCGCGGCTGCCTGCATCGCTGCTCGGGGCCAATCTGTTCGGTGTCACTGGCGCGCACAGCCAGCATATCGCGCCGCCTTATCCGGCGCTGGTGATTGCCGCTGGCAGGCGCACTCTGCCGGTGTTGCGTTACATCAAGCGCCAGTCGCCCGGCACTAAAACGATGTATCTGATGTGGCCGGAAACGCGTGCGGGCATCGACCTCATCGCCGTGCCCGAACATGACGACGCCCCGGCCGACGCGCAGGTGGTGACGACGCTTGGGCCCTTGCACGCGGTTACGGCGGAAACGCTGAGTGCCGCACGCGGCGCATGGGGAGCACAATTTACGCATTTGCCGCGGCCTTACATCATGCTGTCGCTCGGGGGCGCTACCAGCCACGGCAGTTATTCCGCCGCCGACTGGCGCGAGATTATCCAGCGCAGCATCAAGCTGGCCGGGCATGGCTCGTTGCTGGTCACCACCAGCCGCCGCACGCCCGCCGAAGCGCTGGCCATCCTCGAACCACTGCTGCAATTGCCGCATATCCTGCACCGCTTCGACCGCGACAAGGACAATCCCTATCTCGGTTTTCTGGCGTGCGCCGATGGTGTTGTCGTCACCGGCGATTCGCTGAACATGTGCGCGGAAGCCTGTGTGTCGGGCAAGCCAGTCTATATTTACGCGTCGGAAAAAGTGGCGCCGCCCAAACATCGCCGCCTGCACGAGGCCCTGTTCGTACGCGGCATGGCACGGCCGTTCGACTACGATGCCAACCTCGACTGGAAGCCGAACGCGGCGCTGGACGATGTCGAAAAAGTGGCGCGTGAAATCAAAGCCCGCTTCCCGCAAGTGTTTGCCTGATTAGGGCTGCGCGTCTTGCACGCGACGCACGCTGAGCACGCGCAGTTGCGACGCTGAGCCGATGGCACGCAACGCCACATCGCCCTTTTTAAGCGGTGCGATAGGCGGCAAAATCACGGTGCGTTCTTCGCCAAACTTCATGCCCACAAGCGCACTGTCGAGCGCGGCGATGCCGATTTTTCCGGGCGTGACGGTAAGGGTTTTTGTCGTCGCGTTTTTCCCTGTCGCATCCCATGCTTGAATTTCGAGCGTGACGGGTTCGCCGCAGCTGGCCACCTCGCCGTTACCCACCGCCTCGATGGTGATTTTCACCCCCAGTTGGCCAGGTGCGGGCGCGTGCATTTGGCATGCCGCCATGAGTTTCGCGTAGTCGGGGTTGAGGGCTGATTTCCAATGCTCACCGTCGGCCACTTGGGTGAGGGCGGGGTAGGCATGGTTTTCAATCGTGATGGGCGCGTCCGGCGCAGGCCGCGGGGCACGCGCCACCTGGTACAGCATGACGGCCAAGCAAGCGACGAATAACCAGGAGAGCCAGCGTGGGAACATTACACATTAAACCTGAAATGGAACACATCACCATCCTGCACTAAATAGTCTTTGCCCTCAAGCCGCAGTTTGCCCGCCTCTTTGCAAGGCTGTTCACCACCCAAAGCAATGTAATCGGCTGCCGCTATGGTTTCGGCGCGAATAAACCCTTTTTCGAAATCGGTGTGAATCACGCCTGCGGCCTCGGGCGCGGTGGCGCCGTTTCGCACGGTCCACGCCCGCGCCTCTTTCGGGCCGATGGTGAAGAAAGTGAGGATGTCGAGCAGCTTGAACCCGGTGCGCACGATGCTGGCGAGGCCGGTTTCCTTCAGGCCAAGGTCGGTGAGGAATTCCTGTTTTTCGCCGTCGGAAAGGCCCGCCATTTCGGCTTCGATTTGGGCTGAGATAATCACCGCATCGGCGCCTTTCTCACGCGCCATGGCGGCGGCTATTTCCGACAGTGCATTGCCGGTGGCGGCGGATGCTTCGTCGACGTTGAGGATATACATCACTGGTTTGCTGGTGAGCAGCTGCAGGGCGCGAATGCGTTTGGCTTCGTCGAGGTCGGCGGGCTTGTGCAGGCGTGCCGGTTTACCTTCGCGCAGCAGGGCCAGAATCGGCTCGGCCACTTGAACCAGAGCCTGTGCATCTTTATCGCCGCCTTTGGCTTTCTTGGCGTTGTTTTCGACGCGCTTCTCTAAGCTTTCGAGGTCGGCAATCGTCAGTTCGAGTTCGATAATTTCGGCGTCGCGGATGGGGTCGATGGAGCCTTCGACATGGGTGATGTCGTCGTTTTCGAAGCAGCGCAGCACGTACATCACTGCATCCACCTCGCGAATATGGGCGAGGAATTTGTTGCCGAGCCCCTCGCCTTTGGAAGCCCCGCGCACGAGGCCCGCAATGTCGACGAACTCAAGCTGGTTTGGGATAATGGTTGCCGATTTGGCGATAGCCGCGAGCTTATCCTGCCGCACATCCGGCACCGCGATGCGGCCCACATTCGGCTCGATGGTGCAGAACGGATAGTTCGCGGCTTCCGCCGCCTGCTGCGACAACAAAGCATTGAACAGGGTCGATTTGCCGACGTTTGGCAGGCCGACAATACCGCAATTAAAACCCATGAGATATTCCTTTGCTTCGGACATCGGCATTTTGCCTAGTCCTTTGCGCCGCTTCGCGGGCTGATGGCTCGCTCGGTCTCCTGACCTCGCCCCACACCTGCAACACAGCGCTTGATGATAATGTGAGCGTGGCTTTTAGTCGGTCGCTGGCGGCTTGTCCATGCCCGGTTTTTTTGCCCGCGGCGGTAACAGCTCCGCCGCAACTTTCGTCGCCAGCGCTTCCGGCGAATGCTGCCAGAAAAGTGGAAAATGCTTCGTCAGCGCGGCGATGAGCGCTTGGGTCGGGGCCACTTCATCCTTCGCGAAATTGCTGAGCACATGGCCATGCACCTGCTCTTTCGTGCCGGGATGGTTGATGCCGAGGCGAATGCGCCAGTAATCGGGGCCGATGGCGGCGTCGATATCCTTAATGCCGTTATGGCCGTTTGCGCCGCCGCCTTGCTTGATACGCAATTTGCCGACGGGTAAATCCAGCTCGTCGTACATCACGATGAGCTGTGCGGGCGGAATTTTGTAAAACGCCATAGCCGCCTGCACCGCGCGGCCCGAATGGTTCATGTAGGTTTGGGGTTTTAATAATAAAAGCTGCGCGTCGCCGAGCGTGATCTGCGCCGCTTCCGACTGAAACTTTTTTGAAAAATGCACGCCCCCATCTGCAAGATGATCGATCGCCATGAAGCCGACATTGTGGCGATGGCCTGCATATTCGGCCCCCGGATTTCCAAGGCCCGCAATGAGGTACATCGCTTAACCTTAAAGCTTATTTCTTGCCAGCGGGCTTAGCGCCAGCAGCGGGTGCAGCCGCACCAGCGGCCGGTGCTTTAGCGGTCGAAGCCGGAACAGCGCCGGCCGTCGGGGCCGCAGCACCGGTAGCCACGGCAGCGGCGGCGACGGGCGCTTCTTCCTCTTCCTTCTGGCGACCGGCGATGGAAGCGATGGTGAAATCGCGGCCTTTAATTACCGGGCTGACGCCTTCAGGCAGCGCCATGTTGTGCAGGTGCACGGAATCGCCGATGTTCAGTTCGGCCACGTCCACCTCCAAGGCGGTCGGGATACTGGCGACCGGCGCATAGAGCTCGACTTCGTGGCGCACGATGTTCAGTACGCCGCCGCGCTTGAGGCCCACGGCTTTGTCGGTGTTCAGGAAACGCACGGGCACGCGCACTTTCACGACCGATTTTTCATCGACGGCGATGAAGTCGGCATGTTCGATTTTATCGGTCACGGGGTTCAACTGAATGTCGCGCGGGATGGTGAAAACATCGCGGCCGTCGAGCTTCAGCGACACGATTTTGTTCATGAAGCCGCCACGGAAATATTCGTTGGCGAGCACGCGGGCTTCCACGTTCAGGCTCTGGTTTGGCTTGCCGTTAGCATAGACCGACACCGGCACAAAGCCTTTGCGGCGGGCCGCACGGGCGGCGCCTTTACCAGTGGTTTTGCGGGCTTCCGCGTTGATTTCAATGGCCGCTTTCATGGGGCTTCTCCTTGTTATGCTTTGCCGAAAGGTGGGGACTTATAATGAGTCGCCCGCCCCCTGTCAACCGGCGAAACCTAGGCCGCGAACATTTCCTGCAAGGTTGCCAATACCGCTTTACTATCGGCAGGGCTTAAGTTGCCCATCCGCTTGCGCAACCGCGCTTTATCCACGCAACGTAGTTGATCGAGCCCAATCTGGCTCCGTTGCCCGGCAAATTCGAGGATTGGCCGCGAGCGATAGGGGCGAATGGTGGTGCTGAGTGGCGCGACAATCACGGTTTTGATGTGCTGGTTCATGTCGTTCGGCGAGATAATCACTGCCGGACGCGTTTTCTGAATTTCATGGCCTACAGTTGGATCAAAATTCACCCAATAGACCTCAAAACGTTCAACATGTCTTACTCCGGCCATGTCCATTCCGCGTTGAAGTTGCCAGGATCGTCATATTCCATTTCCGGCCATTCAATCGGCGGCGCGCCGTGTTTGATAAAATCATCCGCCCAGCCCTCGCGGGGTTTGCGCTTTTTCGCCTTTTTAGGCTTTTGCGGCGCGGGTTTCAACACCAGCGACCGCCCCCTCACTTCGAGGGTTAGGCCGCCCTCCAGCCCGCATTGCTTGATGAGCGCCGCCGGAATGCGTATGCCGCGCGAATTACCAATCTTTATGAGGTCCGTTTCCATAGTAATTACATTGTAGCTACATTGACCAAGCCGGTCAACCGCGATAACTAGAGACTAAATCTAATAGCCCGATTTTACGATGAGCGGACACGCAACGCTGGTTACAGTCAGGCTGTAATCAGCGGCGGATGCGGTTGCACTGGTCGCGCAGTTACCATTGTAAGCGCCAGGAATCGGCACGGTAACGATGCCGTAGCCGGGTTTGCCATCGTCCAGCTTGGTGTCGATATTCCACGCCTCTTCGGGTCTTAACAGATACCCGACGGTCAGGTAGTTAACGTTCACCGTGTTATACGTTCCGACCACGAAAGCATTGCCATAACTACCCGGATAAAAGGCGTTTCCTGGATAAACGCCGCTGGCTACGACAGTGCCCAAAAAAGCCATGGTCACTGCACCGTCTCCTAGCCGTGTTTTGGGAATTTGGCTACCGAACGTCATCGCAGCGTAGCAGCCTGTGGCCGTATTGGGTGTATATTTCCCCTCAATAAGGCCAGCGAGACTTAACTGCCGCCAATATTCCTGATTTTCACAGCTCGTGACCAGCGCAGCGCCAATAATGCCATCCCCATTGCCATTGCATGTGCCCGTAGCGCCACCACCATTGGGGCAGCTGGTGGCGTCAGTACCCCAAAAACTGATGGCATTCGTCATGTCGCCGGGCAAAGAAAAATACTTATCGCGGAACGCGCTGGTTGCGGTGATATAACGCTGAATGTCCGAACTAACGCTACGAAGCTCCGCCGCGCGGATGAGGCTTTGCCCCGCCAGTATGCCGCCGGTCAATAGACCCAGAATAACGAGTACGATGGAAAGCTCAACCAGACTAAATGCTGATTTAAGCGGCGGCGGGGGATTTTCCATCAGCAAATCATACTGAACAGAAAATGATTAGTCAAACAAACTACTCACCGAGCTTTCTTCGGAAATGCGGCGCACACCCTCGGCCAGCAGGGGGGCGATGGAGAGTTCGCGCACCTTGGCGCAGGACTTCACCGCCGGGCCCTGCGCGATGGAATCGGTGACGACGACGGATTGCAGCTTCGATTTGGTAATACGCTCAATCGCCGGGCCCGAGAGTACGCCGTGGGTCACGTAGGCCGAGACCGACTTGGCACCTTGCGCCAGCAGTGCGTCGGCGGCGTTACACAAAGTGCCGGCGGTATCGACGATGTCGTCGAACAAAATGCAGTCGCGGCCCGACACATCGCCGATGATGTTCATCACTTCCGACTGCCCCGCACGTTCGCGGCGTTTGTCGACAATGGCCAAATCGGCCCCGATTTTACCAGCCAGCGAGCGGGCGCGCACTACCCCGCCTACGTCAGGGCTCACGACCATGATGTTGCCATGGTCGGGGAACTGTTTTTTAATGTCGGCCACAATGACCGGGCGCGCATAGAGGTGATCGAGCGGAATGTCGAAAAACCCCTGAATCTGCCCGGCGTGCAAATCCACCGTGAGCACGCGGTTAGCCCCGGCAGTGGTGATGAGGTTGGCGACGAGTTTTGCGGTAATGGGTGTGCGCGGGCCGGGTTTACGGTCTTGGCGCGCATAGCCGAAATAGGGCATGACGACGGTGATGCGCCGCGCACTGGCGCGTTTTAATGCATCCAGCGTGATCATCAGTTCCATCAGATGGTCGTTGGCCGGGGCCGAGGTGGACTGGATGAGGAACACATCCTGCCCGCGCACATTTTCTTGCACTTCGACAAAAATTTCCTGGTCGGAAAAACGGCGGATGGTGGCAGCCGTCAGCTTCACGCCCAAATATTCCGACATGGCGCTCGCGAGCGGGACGTTGCTGTTTCCGGCGATGAGTTTCATCCGCAAAGGAATAGAGAGTTCAGAGTTCAGAGTCCAGAGTTCAGTGAAGCACGAGTGGAATTATGCCCCTATCGCCGTCGCGATTGCCGCGCTATGTTTACTGAACTTTGAACTCTGAACTCTGAACTCTGGATTCTCGATGAAACCCACCATTCTCATCACTGGCGCTGCCCGTCGCATTGGCGCGGCGATTGCGCAACAACTCGCGCATGAGGGCTACAATCTCGTGCTGCATTATCGCGACTCGAAAGCCGAAGCCGAAGCGCTCGCCGAGAAATTATGTGCGACGCCCCATGCCCCGCACATCACGCTGGTGCAAGCCGATCTGGCTGATACCGATAATCTACACAAAATTTGGGACGGTTTGCCGCCCGTCACGCATGTCGTGCACAACGCCGCGAGTTTTTCGCGTGAGCCGTTTGGCACCTTCACCGCCGCGCAATTGCGCGCGCATTTGGCGGTGAATTTCGAAGCGCCATTGTTGCTCACTCAGGGCTTTGCAGCGCAGCTTCCGGCGGAGGCGAAAGGCAGCGTCACCGTGCTGGGCGATGGGGCGTTCGGTGCCAGCATTTCGCCGAATTTCTTCCCCTATGCGGTGAGCAAACTGGCGTGGGAATCGGTGATTAGCTTGCTCGCCGCGAGTGTCGCGCCACGTGCCCGTGCCAATGTACTGGCGCTTGGGCCCACGCTTGCGGGCGCCGTGGATGACGAAGCAATGCTCGCGCGCGTCGCGCATGCAAGCCCCCTGCAATCGAGCGGCAATCCAGCTGAAATCGCACAGACGGTGCGCTGGCTTTTAACGCAGCCGCACATCACCGGCCAGACCATTAATCTTGCCAGCGGGCGGGGAATTCGGCCTTTGAACGCGTAAACTTATCTACACGCGAGGCGATTGCTGCGCCCACGGTATATATACGCCTCGTTCGTTGCGCGGGGCACATATGACGCAGCGCCACACCCCTCTATAGTTTATATAAATCAGCCCATTGAAAGCGATGCCTAAAAATGAGGCAACTCCTTACCAATGGTTCATTTCCGCCATTTGCCGGGGCCTGACCGGGCGATATACCAAGCTTTATCCACAGATTTGGTGGATAGCTATCGTACTGGCCCGGTTTGCGCCCTATTTCTACCCCATGGCTTTTGTAAACGAAACCGTCACCCCCCACCATGCTGTCAGCCCGCTGCGCGGCGCGGAAGCCATTCGCGCGGCGTTGAAAATGATCCCGACCAGCCCCGGCGTCTACCGCATGCTCGATGCGAAGGGCAAAGTGCTTTACGTCGGCAAAGCCAAAAATCTGTCGAGCCGGGTGACGAGCTACGCCGCCATGCGCGATTTGTCGACGCGCATTCTGCGCATGGTCGAGCAGGTCGCGGGCGTTGAAATTATCGTAACGCAGAACGAGGCGGAAGCGTTGCTGGTGGAATCCGCCAACATCAAGCGCCTGCGCCCGCGCTACAATATTTTACTGAAAGACGACAAATCCTTTCCCTATTTGCGCATCGACACCAGCCATGCCTTCCCGCGCATCGAAAAACATCGCGGCGCGCAAAACAAGCCGGGGCAATATTTCGGGCCGTTCGCCAGTGTGGGGGCGCTGAACGAAACCATGGCGCTGCTGCAGAAAATTTTCCTGCTGCGCCCCTGCGCCGACACGGTATTCAAAAATCGCACGCGGCCCTGCCTGCAATACCAGATCAAACGCTGCTCGGCGCCCTGCGTGGGTTATGTGGATGCGGCTGATTACACTCAGCAAGTCACCCGTGCGCGCGATTTTCTGAAGGGCCGCCACCGCGACGTGCAAGACGCACTTGCTGCCGAAATGGCCACCGCCAGCGCCGCGATGGAGTATGAACGCGCCGGGCATTTGCGCGACCGCATTCGCGACCTCACCCGCGTACAACAGGAACAGGGCATGGGCGTGCAAGGCATGGAAGACAGCGACGTCATCGCGCTGGCCTGCCGCGGCGGGCGCAGTGTGGTGCAGGCGGTGTTTTTCCGGCGCGGGGTGCATTTTGGCAATCAGTTTTTCCATCCCCGCCACGAGCCGGAAGCCACCCAAGCTGAAGTCATGGAAGGTTTTATCACCCAGTTCTACGAAACGCACACGCCGCCGCCCGAGATTTATGTAAACCTGCTGCCCGGCGCGCAGCACGCAACCGACAGCGCCGCCTTGAACGACGACGGCCACGCTAGCCTCGCGCTGCTGGAAGAAGCGCTGCGCCTCAAGGCGGGCTATGCCGTGCATATCCGCGCGCCGCAGCGTGGCGACAAGGCGACGCTCATCACCAACGCCGCCAAAAATGCCGACGCGGCACTGGCGCGCGAAGAACTTGAGCGCACTGCCGCCGCTACGCATTTGGCCAACCTGCAAGCCCTGCTAGCCCTGCCCGCGCTGCCCGAACGCATCGAAGTGTTCGACAACAGCCACACCATGGGCGCGCAGGCCATCGGCGCGTTTATCGTGGCGACGCCTGAGGGGTTCGACAAAAAATCGTACCGCAGCTTCACCATCCGCGATGCGGGCACCGAGCCGGGCGACGATTACGCCATGATGCGCGAGATGTTCCGCCGCCACCTCACCCGCATCAAGAAGGGCGACAGCCCGGTGCCCGATCTGATGCTCATCGACGGCGGCAAAGGCCAGCTTTCAGCGGTGATGGAAGTAGCGAGCGCGCTCGACATGACGCACTTGAATTTCGTCGCCATCGCCAAAGGCGTCGACCGCAATGCCGGGCGCGAATGGTTTTTCATGCCGGGCCGCGACGGGTTCCAGCTACCACCCGGTGACCCCACCTTACACTACCTGCAACGCCTGCGCGACGAAGCGCACCGTTTCGCCATTGGCCGTCACCGCGCCAAACGCACCGGCGCCCTCATCACCAGCGCGCTCGACGATATTCCGGGCATCGGCCCCGGCCGCAAGCGCGCTTTGCTGCACCATTTCGGCAGTAGGGCCGATGTCGAAGGCGCGACGCTGGACGAACTCGCCAAAGTCCCCGGCATCAGCCGCACCATGGCGAGCATTATTTACGATTATTTTCATGGGTAGTTTTTTAATGGCGGGCTGCGCCCGCGTGGGGGCGTACCGCCCCCGCTTCGGTTGGCTGCGCCTCTCTCCGCTTCGCTTCGAGTCCCCTCGTTCGCGCTACGCGCTCCGGTTCGGCGCGGCCATCGCGCCTACACACCACTAACATTGAGCGTCCTTATACGGGTGCGTAGGCGAAGCCGAGCCGCTTGCGGCAGGGGTTTGGGGACAAGGTCCCCATCAGGCGCGAAGCGTTTATAAAAACGCGTAGCCGAAGGCGAGCCGCTAGCGGAGGGGGTTTGGGGGTGATACCCCCATCAGGCGCGAAGCGCTATAAAAACTACTTTAAAAGCTCCACATTTCCGCCAATGGCGGCGGTGTTGATGGTGGTGGAACGTTCGGCGGCAAAGCGCAGCAAATAATGCGGGCCGCCGGCTTTCGGGCCGGTGCCGGACAAGCCCTCGCCGCCAAACGGTTGCACGCCAACGACCGCGCCGATCATGCTGCGGTTCACATAGCGGTTGCCCATCGGGGCGTGCTCCAGTACTTCCTCGACCACGGAACGCAGGCGCGTATGCAGCCCGAACGTGAGGCCGTAGCCGGTCGCGTGAATGCGTTTTAGTAGCGCCGGTAATTCCTTCGCTTTATAGCGGAACACGTGCAGCACCGGGCCGAAGGTTTCGGTGGTTAAAATCGCCGCATCGTCGAGCCCAATGGCGGTGGGTAGTACGAAGTAATTGTTGCTCCCCCCTTGCGGGGGAGCGGGATTTGCACTTGCAAATCCGTGGGGGGATTCTTGCGTCGGCGTGCCCCCCACCAAATTCGCTCGCGAATTTGACTCCCCCGCAAGGGAGGAGTGAAGTGAAGAAATATGGCTCCAGCGCGCCATGCGACCGGTGGCTTTAATGTGTGCCTGCAAGCTGGTCTGCGCTTCGACGTCGATGACGGGGCCGATGTCGGTGGAAAGCAACGCTGGGTCGCCGACGCGCAACTCGTCCATCGCGCCGACCAGCAAATCATGCAGATCCTGCGCCACTTCTTCCTGCACGAACAGCATGCGCAGGCCAGAGCAGCGCTGCCCGGCTGAGCCGAACGCGCTCACGATTATATCGTCGCACGCTTGCTCCAGCAGCGCCGAGGAATCGACGATCATCGCGTTCATGCCGCCGGTTTCAGCAATGAGCGGCACAATCGGCCCGTCACCCGCCGCCAGCGTGCGTTGCAAAATTTTGGCGACAACAGTCGAGCCGGTGAAGCAAATGCCAGCGATATCGGGGTGGGCGGCGAGTGCGGCACCCACCGTTTCCCCGGGCCCGGGGCAGAGAATTAGCGCGTCGATTGGCACACCGCTTTGGTGGAACAATTCCACCGCACGCGCGGCGATGCGTGGCGTTTGCTCGGCTGGTTTGGCCAGCACCGTATTGCCCGACACCAGCGCTGCTGCCACTTGGCCGACAAAAATCGCCAGCGGAAAATTCCAGGGGCTGATGCATAAAAACGCCCCGCGTCCATGCAGGCTCAGCACATTGCTTTCACCGGTGGGCCCGGGCAGCGTGACGGGCGCGAATTGGCTTTCCGCGAGCGCCGCATAATAGCGGCAAAAATCGACCGCTTCGCGAATTTCAGCGATGGCGTCGGCGTAGGTTTTTTTCGCCTCCGTAATGCACAGGCCGATTAATTCCGGCGCATGGGTTTCCATGGCGTCAGCTGTGCGGCGCAGGGCTTCGGCGCGTTCGGCCACGGGCGTTTTATCCCATGGTGGGAAGGCCGCGACCGCGCGTGCTACCGTTGCTTCGGGCTTTGCCATATCGGCAGGGGCAGGCGATGATTTTTGTAAATATGCCGCAACCGACGCCATGAATGGCTCGCGAAGCGAACGATAACCAAAATCAATCCCGGCAGAATTTTTGCGGGCCGCGCCGTATAAATCGGCGGGCAGGGGAATGGCTGGATTCATCGCTCCGTGATGCGCCCGGCTGTGGGCGATGGGGCTTTCTGTCAGCGCTTCAATGGGCGTGGCAGCGTCGAGCAGCAAATGCACGAACGAGCTGTTAGCCCCATTCTCGAGCAAGCGACGAATCAAGTAAGCGAGTAAATCCTTATGCGCCCCAACCGGCGCATAAATACGGCAGCGATGTCGCCTGTGCGGTGTTTCAGAAGTAGCGTGCGTAGCGCTTGGCGCGAGCCGCGAAGCGGCAGGGGTAGCAGCCGAAGGCTGCGAAGGGGGGGTAAGCCCCCCTTGTGAAGTAGAACGCGTAGCCGTAGGCGAGCCGCTTGCGGCAGGGGTCAGCCCAGCATTTGCCGGGCGTAGGGGACCAAGGTCCCCTTCACTACCTACTAACTGATCGTGCAGGCTTTCACCCATGCCGTGCAGGCGCTGGAATTCGAAAGGCTGGTCGCCGCCCATTTCCAGAATGGTAGCGACGGTGAGGGCATTGTGGCTGGCGAATTGCGGGTAAATATGGGCGGGCGCGCGCAACAATTCCTGCGCGCAGGCGAGGTACGACAAATCCGTATGCTCCTTGCGTGTGAACACCGGGTAGCCCGGCAGCCCCATCATTTGCGCGTATTTGATTTCGCTGTCCCAATACGCGCCCTTCACGAGGCGCACCGGAATGCGGCGCTTCAGGTCGGTGGCCATTTTGGTGAGTGCGCGGGCCACATGCACGGCGCGTTTCTGGTAGGCCTGCAGCACGAAACCGATGCCGTCGAACCCGGCAAATTCAGGGTCGGCCAGCAGGTCTTTATAAATTTCCAGCTCCAGCTCCAGCCGGTTGGCCTCTTCGGCATCGAGCGAGACGGCGATGTTGCATTCCTTCGCGACGCGCAAAATGGCTTTTAAACGCGGCAACAATTCAGCCCACACGCGATCGCGCTGGGTTTGCGTGTAGCGCGCATGCAGCGCCGAGAGCTTTACCGAAATGCCGGGGCGGGCATAAAGTTCGGTTTCCGTCGCGGCCGCTGCAATCTGGCGGATGCCGGAAAGATAGGATTCGACATACCCCCGGGCCTGCGTGTCGGTGCGTGCGCCTTCGCCGAGAATGTCGTACGACAGGCAATAGCCCTGTTTTTCGTGGGCGCGGGCGTTGGCAATCGCGTCGGCGACGGTTTCGCCCATGACGAATTGGGTGCCCAGAAACTTCATACCCGAGCGCAGCGCCTGGCGGATCACCGGCTCGCCCGAGCGCTTGATGAGCCCGCCAAACCACCCCGCGAGCGACTCTTTCTCGTCGAGCTTCAGCACCGAGCCGGTGAGCAGCAGTGCGTAGGCCGACGCATTCACCAGCGTTGAATCGCTTTTGCCCAGATGCTCGCGCCAGTTGCCCTGCGCAAACGTGTCGTCGATCAGCGTGTCGGCATTGGCGGCATCGGGAATGCGCAGCAACGCTTCGGCCAAACACAGCATGGCGATGCCCTCGCGGGTCGATAGCCCATAGGACTGCAAAAATGCCTCGACGGTGGAGCCCGGCCCATGGGCGCGTTGGTTGGCAATCAGCGCCGCCGCCCGCGCCCGCACCGCCTTGTCGCGCGCTTCAATCGGCGCCACGTCGCGCAGCAGCGCGCCCACAGCGGTCGCCTCGTCCTCCAGCGCATGCGCGCTAATCTCGTCGAGCCAGTGCATGGCCGGGAAGATGCCACGACGTGGGCGAAAGTCAAAGCCTATGGCATAGCCGCAAAAATTCCGTTATCACGCGCGCTGTGGTCCCGTAGCTCAGCTGGATAGAGCGAGCGTTTCCTAAACGCTAGGTCGTGTGTTCGAATCACATCGGGACCACCATGCCCACCCTCTTCGGCCTGAGGCAAAAATAGCACGGTGCTAGAGAATGATTTGGTACAGTCTGTGGATTACGTCATTTAGGGTAGAGCGAGCGTTCACGAGTAACCAGTATCGCCCAAGATACAACTAACAGTTGTGGGGACGTATGAAATCATTTCTTTGTGCCATGGTTGCTTTTTTCACCGCCAGTGCTGCTGTAGCGGCCGACACAGCCGAACCCGCGCCGCTTACATTTCCAGCGATTGCCGGCCCGCTGAAACCGAACGCGAAGCCGTTCGCGGTGGAAGCGGGACCCCTGGGCGACATCCATGTGGGTGGGGTGCTGAGCGGCATCGGCTTTGTGCAGGACAATGAATTCGCGACGGACGACCCGGGTCGCATTGACCTCAGCAACGGGCAGCTGTTCGTGCAGAAAAATACCGGCCTGCTGCAGTTTTATGTGCAGGCGGGCGCTTACTCCATTCCAGCACTGGGCACCAGCTACGTGACGGCGGACGACACCACCGGCGATTTCTATGGCGTGGTGCCGATTGCCTATGCGACGATTGCGCCCAGTAGCAATTTCTCCATCAGCGCAGGTAAGCTGCCGACGCTGATTGGCGCGGAATACACGTTCAGTTTCCAGAACGCGAACATTCAGCGCGGCCTGCTGTGGAATCAGGAGAACGCAGTGAACCGGGGCGTTCAGGCGAATGCCACGCTCGATAACCTCGCGCTCTCGTTCTCGGTGAATGATGGGTTTTACTCTGACAAATTAAGCTGGGTCAGCGGTCTTGCCACCTACACCCTTAATGAGCACAACACGATTGCCATTGCTGGCGGCGGCAATCTGGGCGAAAGCTCGCGCGCGACGCTTGAAACGCCCCTGTTGCAGAACAACAGCGAGATCTACAACCTCATGTATACTTACAAGCAAGACGCATGGACCATCGCGCCCTATCTGCAATACAGCCATGTGGCACGAAATGCCTCCATCGGCATAGCAGATGACGCTTCGACCTATGCCGCGGCACTGTTGGGCAATTATGCCTATAACGATCACGTCAGCGTGGCCGCGCGTGGTGAGTATATTGACTCGAGCGGTGGGTCAAACCTGCTCTACGGGGCAGATAGCAGTGCCTGGTCACTCACGCTGACGCCAACCTACCAGCAGGGTGTTTTCTTTGCCCGCGCCGAGGCATCGTATGTGCAGATCGAAAACGGAGTGGCTGGCTCGAAGTTTGGCACTTCCGGCAACAGCGATTCGCAGGCGCGCCTACTGATTGAGGCCGGGCTACTCTTTTAGACACAGTAAGCTGAGCAACACAGCGCTTTTGGTTGCGCCATGGCATGCATCTGCTAGGTATGCGGTGTTGTTTAAGCATTCGCAAAGGACGCAGCTGTGGCTAAAATTCTGGTAAAAACCCCCGTCGTTGAACTCGATGGCGACGAGATGACCCGCATCATCTGGGCGATGATTAAAGAGAAACTGATCCTGCCGTTTCTCGACATCGAGCTAAAATATTTCGATCTCAGCATCGAAAAGCGCGACGAAACGGATGACAAAATCACCGTCGAGGCGGCCAACGCCATCAAGCAATACGGCGTGGGCATTAAATGCGCCACCATCACGCCCGACGAAGCACGGGTGAAGGAATTCAACCTCAAGCAGATGTGGAAATCGCCCAACGGCACCATCCGCAACATTCTCGACGGCACCATTTTCCGCGCCCCCATCATCTGCAAAAACATCCCGCGCTACGTGCCGGGCTGGAAGGCCCCCATTATCGTAGGCCGTCACGCGTTCGGCGACCAGTACCGCGCGACCGACATGGTGATCGACCGCCCGGGCCGCCTGTCCATGAATTTCGTGCCCGACGACGGCTCGGCACCCACAGAAATTGAGGTGTATAAATTCCCCTCCGCCGGTGTGGCGCTTTCCATGTACAACCTCAACGCTTCCATCGAAGGTTTCGCACGCGCCTGTTTTAACTACGCGCTCAGCGTCAGTTATCCGCTGTATCTGTCCACCAAAAACACCATTTTGAAAAAATACGACGGCGATTTCAAAAACATTTTTCAGCGCGTCTATGAAAGCGAATTCAAAGAGCGGTTTGTGAACGCCAAATTATGGTACGAACACCGCCTGATCGACGACCTCGTAGCCTATGCCATTAAATCGAACGGCGGGTTTGTCTGGGCCTGCAAAAACTACGACGGCGACGTACAATCCGACGTGGTGGCGCAAGGGTTCGGAAGCCTCGGCCTCATGACCAGCATCCTGCTGACGCCTGACGGCAAAACGGTAGAAACCGAAGCGGCCCACGGCACCGTCACGCGCCATTACCGCGAACATCAGGCGGGCAAGGAAACCTCCACCAACCCCATCGCCAGCATTTTCGCCTGGACGCAGGGCCTGAAATACCGTGCCAAGTTCGACGGCAACGACGCACTCGATGCATTCTGCGAGAAGCTGGAGAAGGCCGTGATTGATACCGTAGAGGCGGGGGCCATGACCAAGGATTTGGCGCTGCTGGTCGGCAAGGACCAAAAATACCTGAATACCGGCGATTTCATCGATGCGGTGGCGGCACGGTTGCATTAGCCGCCGCGATCTTCACGCGATTGTCACACACAGGCGGGCCTCGTTTGCTAGGGTAGGAAAAAAATAACCTACAAAACGAGCGAGCGATGGTTGAATTTAACGATGTCACTTTGCGCGACGGGCAGCAATCGCTGCTGGCCGGGCGTATGCAACAGCACCACATGGAGGAGCTCGCGCCCGATATTGCGGCGACGGGTTTTGGCATGGTCGAGGTGTGGGGCGGCACCTGCTATGAAAGCCCGTTGCGCTACAAGGGCGAGGACCCATGGGCGAACCTCGACGCGCTGCGCAGCAAAATGCCCAAAGCCAAACTTTCCATGCTGCTGCGCGGACAAAGCCTCGTCAGCCGCACCCTGCAAAGCGACGAGACGGTGGCATTGTTCGTTGCCACCGCCGCCAAACACGGGGTCAATAATTTTCGCATTTTCGATGCGTTGAACGATATCGAGAACCTGAAACCCGCTCTTGCCGCTGTGAAAAAAGCGAAAGAGGCTGGTCATGATGTCCAGGCGCAAGGCACCATCAGCTATACCCCGCCCGTGACGCTGGAAGACGGTTCGCAGATCCACACCGTGGCAGACATGGTGGCTTATGCCCGCGAATTGAAAGAAGCGGGAGCGGATACGCTGTGCATCAAGGACATGGCCGGGTTGCTGACGCCCGAAGTCGCGACCGAACTGGTGCAAGCCCTGAAAACCGAACTGCCGGAAATGAAACTGACATTGCATATGCACGCCACCATGGGCCAAAGCAACGCCAGCCTGAAAGCAGCGATTGAAGCCGGGGTGGATGCGATCGATACGGCCTGCGAAAACCTCGCCAATGGCAGCGGCCAGAATTCTACGGAAGAAATTTACACCTGGCTAAAAGCCACCCATCCCGACAAAGCGCCTAAACTCGACGAAGAAGCCATGGCCCGCACCCGCGAAAAACTGCGCAGCATTCGCCCCTGTTACGCGCAACATGAAACCCCGTATCGGCCGCAGTGGGAAACATTGCTGCGCGACGCGCAAGTGCCCGGCGGCATGATTTCCACCATGCGGGCGAACATCACGAAAGAGCTGAAAAAAGTAAATAAATTAGACAAGCTCGACGAAATCTTCCAGCAGGCGCTGAAAGAAATGGTGCAGGTGCGCAAAGATGCGGGCTATCCGCCGCTGGTCACCCCCACTTCACAAATCGTGATGACGCAAGCGGTCACAAACGCGAGTGCATTCGTGTTTTCGAACGGCGACGTCACGACGCGCTACCGAACACTGGATGGTGATTTCAAGAAATTGATCACAGGCCAGTTTGGTAAATTGCGGGGTCCGGTGGCCGAGCAACTGCGCGCAAAAGCGGGCGATGTAGAAACCACGCGCCCTGCAGCAAAACTCGGCGTCGATCTCGACGCCAAACGTGTCGAGCTGCAAGAGAAACTCGGCCTTGCAACACCTAGCGCAGTAACGGATGAAGACCTGCTGAGCTATGTGATGATGCCGGATGTAGGCCTGCCGTTCCTCAAGCACCGCATGGGTATTGAACATAACCCCCATTACGATGCGAAAGCTACGCCGCTCGCGCTACCCTACCCGACATTGCTGGTACGGCACAAGCGCCCGGGTGAAAATCCCGATACGAAACTGCCCTTCTTCCTGCCGCGCACGGATGTAATTCCGCCGATTGCCATCCCGTATGTCGACCGCATGCTGCACGACACGGTCGAAAAACTGCGCCACCAAAGTAAATTCATTACCCATGAATCCGAGGACGCGCGGGCCGAGGCGATTGCGGCATTGAATGCGCGGATTGCCGCCGAGAAAATACCGTTGCTGCACGAGCTGGTGCGGGTGGGCGAATTCAATACACCCACCCAAATGCTGGGTTCGCAAAGGGCACTTAACGCATTCGTTGCGGCGCGTGGCGAACAATTTGGCGTTCCCGAAAGTGCCCTACCCAAGTTCTCGCACGATGAACTGCTCACTACCATGGAGCAAGCAGCGCGGTCCTTAGGTCGATCCCGCGCATAGTCCCCAAAAAAACCCCGCCACCTTTGCAGGTGGCGGGGCCTAGTGATTCAACCGGCTGCGGGCGAATACGCCGCGCCGTCATGCTGCATTAGAGGTTGTGCAGGTCCGTTTTGATGAGCGGCATCACATGGTAGATGGTCGAAAAGCCCATCACCATATAAAGGACCGTCAGGTTGGCATGGCCGAATACGGCGCCAAGCAGATCGATCCCGAAGCCGGTCAGCGCAAAATGCAGACCGCCCAGAATAACAAGAAGCAGCGAAATCACATGAATCAGTTTCATAACAGTAACCTTACACTTTCTGAGGAGTATCCTCAGTTTCAATATAGCAAATTTTGCGCAATAAATCCGCATAAATGCTAGCTGCAACGCACCATAGCTGTGCGCTGCAACACCCCTAAAATGCTGCAGGTTTGCTGCGGCGCATATAAGAAGAACCGGTATTCAATTTTAGTTCGTGAAATTACCACGAGCGTCATTCCCCGAATTTTCCCTTGAGGAAAATTATAGGGGAATCCAGCGTGCGAAGCACAAGCAAGAGCCAAGGCAGTCGTTATTCAGGCGCAGATACGCCTTCGCTGGATTCCCCTATAATTTGCTGAAGCAAATTCGGGGAATGACGCTTGTGGTTAGCATATTACTTTGCTCGGGGATGGGCGGCGCCGTAGGCGGTTAGCAAACGGCTGGCATCGACATGGGTGTAGCGCTGCGTGGTGGAAAGTGAGGTATGGCCGAGCAGCTCCTGAATGTCGCGCAACTCCGCGCCGCGACTCAACAGATGGGTCGCGAACGCATGGCGCAACGCATGCGGTGTCAGGCTTTCGGGCAGGCCCAGTTTGCGCCTGAGGGTTTGCATGGTGCGCTGGAACACGGCGGGTTGCAGTGGCCTGCCCCGCGCGCCGACAAATAGCGGGTGCGCCGCATCGGCCCGGGCATGAAAGGGCGAGCGCACGAGATACTCGCTGAGTGCTTTTTCGACGACCGATAGCAGCGGCACCACGCGCTCCTTGCCGCCTTTACCCAACACCCGAATATTGCCTTGTGCCTGCACAATATCGCCAAGCGTAAGGGCAAGGGCTTCGCTGATGCGCAGACCGCAGCCATACAGCAACGTGGCCATGGCATGATCGCGCGCCGCAATCCACGCCAACCGATCGGCCCGTTCGAGCCCTTCGAGCGCCGCGCTCGCCTGCGCTTCATTCGGCGCTTTGGGCAGCGGCTTGTTCAGCTTCGGCCCCGCAACCTGCAGCACCACCGCGTTTTCCACCCCCGCATGGCGATTGAGGTGACGGAAAAACGTGCGCACCGCCGACAGCGCCCGCGCGTTACTCGACTTCGCATACCCCCGCCCGGCGCGGTAGGCAATCCAGCTACGCACTTCGCGCTCCTCAAGCGTTTCCAGTTCCGCAAGGCTCATCGTCTGCCCGCGGTGCTGATGCAAAAACGCCAAAAACCCCGACACGTCGTGCATATACGCCTGCACCGAATGCGCACTTGCCCGCCGCGCCCCCATAAACTCGCGCAGCCACGCCTTTAATGCGGCCTGCACGTCGGCGCTGAGGGGCGAGGGGGTGGTGGGTTGGTTCATGCTGCATTCTTGGCACTGATTTTCCCGTTTGTCATTCGCGCGTTGCCTTCGCTCCGGCTCGCGGGAATGACAGAATGGAAGTGATTGTCACAGAATCTTCACATTCATAATCAACGGCGCATGGTAGATCGACCCATCATCACAGGAGATTTTTATGATCGAAGCAACTGAACCAACCGAACCAACCAAAAAACCATGGGCTGTAAAACTTGGCGAAGAAGATAAGCGCAATGTTCCGCCCGGCGCCGTGCTCGCGGCGCGTGAGGAACTGGCTGCACTGAAATGGGAAGGTGTGGATGCGCACCTGATTACCAACCACGTGTTGCGCCTGCTCGACACGCAGGAGCCACAAAATATGGGGGAAGTGACGGCGATGCTGCGCGGCTTTGTTGCGCAACAGGAAGCGATTGTGACCAATGAAACCCATGGCTCGAAACAAGCGCTGCAGGCCCAGGCACTGATTGACGCTGCCCGCCTATGCCAAACCACCCTTGCTAATGAGACAGATAAAGCCGCTCCGCGAAGCGTTGCGGGCTAAACCTCGAAATCGCCAGCATGTTCAAAAGGAGCGGGCAATGAGCAGACAGCAAGTAGCGGCGGATATTGCAGAAGCAGGTGATGACGACCTGATGCCTACTCAAGGCAATTGGGCAAAAAAAGCTTCGCCAAAGCTTACTTTTGAAGCTTACCGTGAAGCCAATTTGGCATTAATTGAGGCGGGAGGTAATCCGCCCGAGTTAGTTGGAGGGTTATTCCAGCCATTGACCAATTATAAATATTTAATGGTGAACCCACCGCGTCCGTTAAAACCTATCGTGACATTGAACGATGCTAACGAAGCTCTTGATACACTCATTTCAGATCTTGAGGCAGGCATCGCAAGAAACGATTCAGCTTACCGCTTATCCAAAGGTGTTCCTGAACTTTTGAAAATTTTCAAAGAAGCTATGAACAAAGCGATGAAAGTCTCGCCCAGCCGAGCCTAAACCTCAAAATCCCCCTCGGCCAAACAGCGGTCGAGGGTGAGGCTCATCACCTGCCCCAAAAACTCCAGTAGCTCGCCGCCCTGGTGGGGGTGGAAGCGGTCGGGGTGGCGTACGCCGAAGGCGAGGATGGCCGGGCGGCCGATGGTGGGTAATTCGAGCTGCACCAGCGCGCAGCTGCGCACCAGGCTCGAGCATTCGGCGAAAATCATGTCGAAGCCAATGGGTGGCTCGCCCTGCGTGTCGGTGATGAGGCGCACTTTTTCGCCCATTAATGCTGCGTTGCCGGTGCCGTTCGGCACGAAGCAAATGCCCGAGTAATTTTCTTCGCGATAATAGGTTTCGTAGAGGCCGGCCATGTCGGATTCCATGGCGAGGCGTACCACGTCGACATCGAACCAGCGCACGAGGTCGGTCGTCAGCACTTCAAGCAATTCCTCGAGGCTGCGTGCCTTGATGGTGGCGACGACGGCGCGCTGCACCTGCTGCTGCACCGAGAGGTTTTCGCGGGCGCTGACGACGAGGCCCTGAAACCGGTCTTTCATCCGCTTCATGCCGCGCCGCAAATTGTCGATGGCGTAATACTGGAAGTCGATCACCCCACGCCCATGCTGCTGTTCGGGCGGGGTGAGCACTTCGAACAAGTCCGGATGCTCGGCCAGAAATTGCGGGTTCGACTGCAGGTATTCGATGACCAGTTTTTTAGTCATCTCCGCGCCGAGGACGTCGTGCTGTGGGGCAATGCTCATGAACCCAATATAGCAGGTTTTTCTGCCACATTCACGCGCGAGCGGCGGTTTTTGTGAGGAGGGAGTGTTTTTTCACAGAGTGTGTCATCCCGGCCTTGTGCCGGGATCCGGCAAAGCGCCGTCTGGCGCTTAATGACTGCTGAATAGCACCCGATAAAACAGCTATAGTCGTTCCAATTTTAATTGGGACGACTATGAGTGACTGCGAAGCAGGAATTCCGCCGCGAAGCGAGCGTGACCCCAAATAAAAATGTCTCATTTTTATTTGGGAACACTATATTATTCCGCCGCAGACGCGGCTTCAAGCTGGATCCCGGCACAAGGCCGGGATGACAGGCTCTGGAATCATTGCCTGAACACGCGACTAAAGCTTCTGCCCCGTCGCGGCCCAGTCTTTCAAAAACTGGTCAAGCCCACGGTCGGTGAGGGGGTGCGACACGAGTTGCTTGATGATGGCAGCCGGGATGGTCGCGACATGGGCGCCGAGTTTGGCGGCGTCGACGACGTGGATGGGGTTGCGCACGGAGGCGACCAGCACCTGCGTTTCGAAGTCGCCGTAGTTGTTGTAGATGTCGACGATGTCGGCAATCAGCTCCATGCCGTTTTGGCCGATGTCATCGAGGCGGCCGACGAACGGCGACACAAACGTGGCACCGGCTTTGGCGGCCAGAATGGCCTGCGCGGCCGAGAAACACAGCGTGACATTGGTTTGTGTGCCCGCATCGGAAAAAGTTTTGCAGGCTTTGAGGCCTTCCATCGTGAGGGGCAGTTTGATGCAAACGTTTTTGGCGATTTTGGCCAGCTCGCGGCCTTGTTTCACCATGCCCTCATAATCCGTCGCTACCACTTCGGCAGACACTGGACCGTCCACAATGCCGCAAATCTCGGCGATCACTTCCTGAAACACCCGGCCGGATTTTTTGATGAGCGAGGGGTTCGTCGTCACCCCATCCAGCAAGCCGGTCGCGGCGAGTTCGCGGATTTCGGTGACATCGGCAGTATCGACGAAGAATTTCATAAAAAGTGCCTAGTGGTTAGTGGTTAGTGCCTAGTATAGGGTGGACTAAGCACTAGGCACTAGGCACTAGGCACTCAAGTCCCGGAGTTTATTAGTGTGACTGAAACCAATTCGCAACCCTCGTCTCGCGCCGGCGTGCTCATGCAAGCTGCGGTGGCAGAACCGTTCGACTACCTCGTGCCCGCCGGCACGCCTGAGGGGGCGCTGGTGGAAGCGAGTCTGGCGGGTCGTAGCGGCGTGGGTGTGGTGTGGAATGCCCATCCGCCGGAAAACAAGTATCCGGCCTCCAAACTCAAGCCGATTAATACTGTGCTCGACTTGGCCCCGCTGCCCGGTGCCTATCGAAAATGGCTCGAGTGGGTGGCGGAGTTTACGCTGTCGCCGCGTGGGGCGGTGTTGGGGCTGTGCGGCTTGCCCTATGCCGCCAAGCCCCCCAAGCGCAAATGGGCGCAGCCCAGCTATACCATCAGCCTGCCGACACTCACGCCCGAGCAGCAAAGCGCCGCGCGTTTGATGAGCGATGAGGCCGACAAGCGACCCATCCTGCTCGACGGCGTCACCGGCTCGGGCAAAACCGAGGTGTATTTTCATGCGATTGCGCAGGCATTGGCTGCGCACCAAAATGAAGGGTGCGTAGCCGAAGGCGAGCCGCCCCGTTATGAAAACGGGGTAAACTCCGCCGGAGGGGGTTTGGGGGTGATACCCCCATCAGCGTCACAAATCCTCGTCCTCCTGCCTGAAATCGCGCTCACGCACCAATGGTTGGTGCGCTTTGAGAAAACATTCGGTGCGCCCCCGCTGGTCTGGCATTCGCGCACCACACCGGTGAATCGGGCACGGGTGTGGCACAGCGTGCTGAACGGTACGGCGCAAGTGGTGGTCGGTGCGCGCTCGGCGCTGTTTCTGCCCTTTTCGAACTTAAAGCTCATCATTGTCGATGAAGAGCACGACCCGAGCTACAAGCAGGAAGACGGCGTACTGTATCACGCACGCGACATGGCGATTGCGCGGGCACATTTCGAGGGCGCGCAGGCCGTGCTGGTGTCGGCGACTCCGTCGCTCGAGACGATGGAAAACGTCAGCGCGGGAAAATACCGCGCGTTGCACCTCGCGCAGCGTTTTGGCGCGGCGGGCATGCCTGCGGTGCGCCTTATCGACTTACAAAACGAACCTCCCGAGCGCGGCGATTTTATTTCCCCCGCGGCCAAACAGGCGATGCTGCAAACGTTGGCCCGCGGCGAACAGGTGCTGTTTTTCCTCAACCGCCGGGGCTATGCGCCGCTGCTACTGTGCCGCGCCTGCGGTCACCGCTTCGAATGCAAAAACTGCTCGGCGTGGCTCGTGGTGCATGGGAAGAGATTGGATGAAGGGGGGCTTGCCCCCCCTACGCCGCTTTCAGCGGCTACCCCTGCCGCAAGCGGCTCGCCTTCGGCTACGCGCGCCCCAAAACGCTCCCGAGCATGGCTGGAGTGCCACCACTGCGCGCACAAAGAACCCATGCCTGCCGAATGCCCCAGTTGTAAAGCGCCCGCAGAAAAACTCGCCTCCTGCGGGCCGGGGGTAGAGCGTATTGCGGAAGAAGTACGGGCGATGTTTTATGACGCGCATACCACTCTTACTGTCACCCTGGCCGAAGCGCCGGGGTCCAGCTCAGCGAAGCGAGATCCCGGTGTTGCTAACGCAAACCGGGATGACACAAAAAACATGCGCCTCGCTGTACTCAGCAGCGACGACGCCATCGCCGCCGAAACGTGGGAGGCCATTGAACGCGGCGATATCGATATTCTCGTCGGCACGCAGATGGTAGCGAAGGGACACCATTTCCCGCGCCTCACCTTAGTCGTGGTGGTCGATGCCGATGTGGGCTTGAGCGGCGCGGATTTGCGCGCGGGCGAACGCACCTATCAGCTGTTGCATCAGCTGGGCGGGCGCGCTGGGCGGGGCGATTTGCCAGGCACAGTACTGATTCAAACTTACGCCCCGAACCACCCGGTGATGGGGGCGCTGTTGGCGCAAGACCGCGACCGGCTGATGGCCCTCGAGGCCGCTGAACGCCGCGCCGGAGGGTGGCCGCCTTACGGCCAGCTCGCCGCCATTTTGCTCGACGGGGTGGATGAGGCAAAAGTGCGCGCCGCCGGGCAAATGCTGGCACGCAGTGCGCCGCAGGACAGGCGCATCACCGTGCTGGGCCCGGCGCCTGCGCCGCTATCGAAACTCCGTGGCCAATACCGCTACCGCCTGCTCATCAAAGCCGACAAATCGATTGCCTTACAGGCGACGCTGAAAGTGTGGCTCGCGGGCCAGAAATTTTCCGGCGTGCGGATTAAGCTCGATGTGAATCCGTATTATTTTTTATAGCTCGCTTCGATCGCCTTCTTGACGCGCCAATTATGGCCACTTTTTAGACGGCCAGGTACAGTCTATCTATTTGACGAAACATATGATTAATAGTAGAGTAACAAGATGAAAAACGCGTTCTCGCTGGTCGAGCTCTCAATCGTTCTGGTAATTCTGGGGCTGCTCACCGGTGGAATCTTATCCGGTCAATCGCTGATTCGTGCGGCGGAATTGCGAAGTGTCAGCAGCGATTATCAAAAATATATTACTGCGACACAAGGGTTTCGTGATAAATATTTTGCCCTGCCCGGCGACATGACAAACGCCACCGCATTTTGGACATCGCTGGCCGGCAACGGGGCCGATTCAACCTGCCAAAATGCTATTCCCAATGGCAACGCTACGTGCAACGGCAACGGCGATGGGGTTATCAGCTTAAGCAATAGTAACGGGGTGATTGAATCGTTTCGTTATTGGCAACATTTGTCGAATGCGGGACTGGTCGAAGGCAGTTACAACGGCCAACTGGGAATAACGTTGGGGTTAAACTTGCCCAAATCGAAAATTAACTCGGCGAGTTTCTATGTATTTGCTGGCGGTGGATACATCGCTGGGAGTACTTTTGGCTTTGGTGGCGATTACGGAAATAATTTTTATAGTTTTGTAAACACCGTTTCAGGTCTCCCTCTCAAGCCCGAGGAGGCGTGGAACATTGATACGAAGCTGGATGACGGGTTACCAGGTGGTGGCCGCATCTATGCGAGCAAAGGCGACGGCACAACAATCATTTGTACCACGGGCGATAATTTATCCCCGCCGGCCGACGCAAATGCTACTTATGTCCTTAGCCGCACCAATAAAGACTGTGCGCTTAATTTCTTGCGCGTATTTTAACCACCGCCTGTATTTTTGGCCGACTGTCCTCGGCTATGCCTCACCCACCGTTTCAAGCAGCGCGATTTCAAGCGCCTGCTCGACCGAGCTACCGCCCCACAGCACCGACTGGAAGGCCGGATAGAAGCGGTTGCATTCGGTCATGGCGATGTCGAGCAAATCTTCGAGCTGTTCGGTGGTGGTTTCGCGGCCGCGGGTGAGCAGGGCGTGGCGGAACATGACCATGCCGTCCTCGGAGCCGATATCGAAATGACCGAGCCACATGCGCTCGTTCACCTGCGCCAGCAGCGGATAGATTTTGGCGCGGTTTTTCTCGGGAATCTTCATGTCGAAAGCGCAGCTGAAAATCAGCCCGCCCAAATCTTCCTGATAGCTGAACCAGATGCGAAAATTGCACCAGCTGCCGGTGACTTCGGCGACGAGTTCTTCGTCGACGGGCCGGTCGCATAACCAGTCGCGGTCGAGAATAAGCTGCTCGGCAACGTCGAGCGGGTTTTTGGTGAGTTCGGCGGCATCGAAGGAAACTGCGGACATGAGGGGTGATCTCCAAAAAGTGGCCCAGTTACTTGCCAGCTTGTCCGTGCTCTTGTGCATGCAACCATGCCCGGCACAGATTGAGAGAAACACGAACGCGCCGAGAAATCTATCAAAATATGGTGGGAAATTTTTGTGAGGCCACCAATGATGGTGGGTGTGCTATTTTTTGAGCTTGGAAAGCTCCGCCCGCAGCGCCTCATTTTCGGTGCGCGCTTTTTCGGCCATGGCACGCACCACTTCAAACTCGTCGCGGGTGACGAAGCGCTCGCGGGCCATGAAGCGTTCGAGCTTGTCGGCCAGCATCGATTCCAGCTCGCGGCGCATGTCCATGGCCGAACCGGCGGCTCCGGAAATCATTTTAGCCACATCTTCAAACAGGCGGGAATCTTTTTGCATGAAGCGAATATAGGGTGATAGGTGACGGGTGGCAAGTGACAGGTGAAACCGCTTGTCACTTGTCACTTGCCACTTGTCACTCTAAAGTGCTGCCAAACGAGGCACCTATGAAGCGTATTTTAGTCACCGGCGGCGCCGGATTTATCGGCAGCAACATTGCGGGCACGCTCGCGAACCACACCGATTACCGGGTGGTGGTGGCCGACCATTTCGGCACCGACGACAAATGGCGCAATTTGGCCAAGCATCGGGTGTATGAAATTATTCCGCCCGCCGAAATCTTCTATTGGCTTGAAGCCAACAAAAACGAGCTCGACGCCATCATCCATATGGGCGCGATTTCGAGCACCACCGAAACCGACGTCGATTTGATTCTCGAGACCAACTTCGCGCTTTCGCGCGGGCTGTGGAACTGGGCAGCGCAAAATAAAAAGCGCCTCATTTATGCCTCGTCCGCCGCCACCTACGGCGACGGCTCCGAAGGCTTCAAGGACGATTTAAGCATCGATGCGCTGGTCAAATTAAAGCCGCTCAACCCCTATGGCTGGAGCAAACAATTGTTCGACCAGTTCGTGTCGATTGCGGCGAATGGCGGCGAAAAACTGCCGTCGCAATGGGTGGGGCTGAAGTTTTTCAACGTGTATGGCCCAAACGAATACCATAAGGGCGACCAGCGTTCCGTCATCAACCAGATTTTCCCCCACGCCGAGCATGGCCGCCCGGTGAAACTCTTCAAATCCTACAACGCCGCCTACAAAGACGGCGAGCAGCTACGTGATTTCATTTACGTGAAAGACTGCGTGAAGGTGATTGCCTGGCTGCTGGGCAACCCGGCGGTCAACGGCCTGTATAACCTTGGCGCCGGCAAGGCGCGCAGCTTCAATGATTTGGCGCAGGCAACGTTCGCAGCGCTCGGCAAAACCCCGCAAATCAATTATTTCGACATGCCGGAAAATCTGCGTGACAAATATCAGTATCGTACCGAAGCGGACATGACACGCCTGCGCGCGGCAGGATACGCCGAGCCATTCCACACGCTTGAAGACGGCGTGAAGGATTACGTGCAGAACTATCTGGCGAAAGAAGATTCTTATTTCTAAGTTGCTATGCGAGATCGCCTACTGGCGATCGCGCCGCGCCGCTTCGCGGGCTCATGACTGGCTCGCCCTGCTCGCATTCTTTGCTTGCGGCGATGCGGTAATTTAAGGAATATCCGCTCATGCAATTTCCCGACATCTCCCCCATCGCTCTGCAAATCGGCCCGCTCGCGATTCGCTGGTATGCGCTGGCCTATGTGGTGGGTATTTTGCTCGGGCAATATTACGTAACGTGGTTGAACCGCCGCCAACCCAGCCCGCCGCTGGCGAAAAACGCGCTCGATGATTTGGTGCTCTATGCCGTCGCCGGCATCATCCTCGGCGGGCGCATCGGCTATGTGGTGTTTTACAATGGCGCCTATTACCTTGATCACCCGGCCGATATTCTGGCGGTGTGGCATGGCGGCATGTCGTTTCATGGCGGCATGCTGGGGGTGATTGCTGCATTTGCGCTGTTCGCGCGCCGCCACAAGGTCGACTGGATGCGGTTAATGGATCTCATCGCCGCCGCCGCACCCATTGGGTTGTGCCTTGGGCGGCTGGCTAATTTCATCAACGGCGAGCTGTATGGCCGCGTGACCGACAGCGCGCTTGGCATGGTGTTTCCCCATGGCGGGCCCTTCCCGCGCTACCCCAGCCAGCTCTTCGAATCGGCGTTTGAGGGGTTGCTGCTGGGGCTGGTGCTGTTTTTCGCCGCAACGCGCACACGGGCATTGCAGTATCGCGGCGTGGTGGGCGGGCTGTTTCTGGCGGGTTATGGGCTGGCGCGCTTTGGCATCGAATTCCTGCGCGAACCGGATGCACAATTGGGGCTGCTGGCATTCGGCTTCAGCATGGGCCAATGGCTGTGCGTGCCGATGGTGCTGGTGGGGGCGTGGTTGGTGACGAAGAGTAAAAACATGCAGTGAGTGGTGGGTGGTGGGTAGTGAGTAGTGGACAAAATTGATTGACCCGTAAGGCGACACCACGCACTACTCACCACACACCACTCACTGCAAAAACCATGTCACCACTTACGCCCATACTCCGCGATAAAATCGCCGCCTCCGGCCCGATCAGCCTTGCCGATTACATGACGCTGGCGCTTTCGCATCCCGATCACGGCTACTACATGACGCGCGATCCGTTTGGCAGCCGCGGCGACTTCATCACCAGCCCTGAAATCAGCCAGATTTTTGGCGAGATGATTGGCCTGTGGTGCGTGCAGGCATGGCAAGCCATGGGCGGCGGGCCGGTGAGCCTTGTCGAACTCGGGCCGGGGCGCGGCACCCTCATGGCCGACTTGCTGCGCGCCACGCGCGGCATGGGCGACTTCCATAATTCCATCACCATTCACATGGTGGAAACCAGCCCGCGACTGGCCCACGCGCAATATCTGCGCCTGCGCGACATGCACCCGCGCATCGAGTGGCTGGATGCGATGGAAGAGCTACCGGCGAACCGCCTGCTGCTCATCGCCAATGAGTTTTTCGACGCGCTGCCCATCAAGCAATTCGTGATGAGCGCAGAGGGCATGCGCGAACGCCGCGTGGACTGGAACGCCGAAACAGAAAGCTTCACCTTCGTGCTGTCCGAGCCGGGGCTCGCGCTTGCAAAATCCGGCACCGCCATTGTGCCGGGCACCGTGATGGAACATTCACCCGCCAGCCGCGGCGCCATGCGCCACATCGCCCAGCAGGTGACGCAGCATGGCGGGGCGGCACTCATCATCGATTACGGCTATCTGGGCGACGCGCATCACGACACATTGCAGGCCGTAAAGTCGCACGTGTTTCACCCGGTGCTGTCCAGCCCAGGCGAGGCCGACATCACCGCCCATGTCGATTTCGAAACGCTGCGGGCAATCGCGACGGATGCCGGGGCCCATGTACAGGGGCCGGTGAATCAGGGCGAATTCCTCATCCGCCTCGGCGCGCAATTGCGCCTGGAAATGTTGCTCAAGCAAGCAGCGATTGAACAGCGCGAACCCCTCATCAGCGGCCTGCAGCGCCTCATTTCACCGCAAGCCATGGGCGAGCTGTTTAAAGTCATGGCCGTCACCGCCGACGCGCGCATCGAAACACCGGGGTTTGGGGGTTAGGGCGACCCGTCATTCCAGCGAAAGCTGGAATCCATCTTGGGTAAAAGGTAGATTCCAGCTTTCGCTGGAATGACGTAGTAAAAATACGATACATAGAAACATGTCTCTTTTTCACACGCACCCATTGCTTGCATCCCACCCCACCATCGCCCACGGGTTTTTTGGCCGCGAAGGTGGGGTCAGCACCGGCATTTACACCAGCCTGAATTGCGGCCCCGGCAGTCGTGACGCGCCCGACGCAGTACGCGAAAATCGCCGCCGGGTGAGTGCGGCCATGGGCTTTGAAGCGACGCATTTATGCAGCCTCTACCAGGACCACACTGCGGACGCGATGGTGGTGCGCACGCCGCTTGGCGACGAACGCCCGCGCGTCGATGGATTCGCGACCAACATCCCAGGCATCTTGCTCGGCATCCTCGCCGCCGATTGCGCGCCGGTGCTGTTTGCGGATGCTAGCGCCGGTGTCGTCGCCGCCGCCCATGCGGGCTGGAAGGGGTCGTTCACTGGCATCATCGAAAACACGGTGGTGGCGATGGAAGCGCTGGGCGCCAAGCGCCAGAATATTCAAGCCGTCGTCGGTCCCTGCATCGCGCAACCCAGCTATGAAGTAGGCCCGGAATTCGTGGCGCGGCTGGTCGAGGCCGATGCGGCCAACGCGCAGTATTTTGAATCAGCCCGTCATCCCGGCGCAGGCCGGGATCTCCAGCAGAAGGAGCTCCTGCTGCGGGAGATCCCGGGACTAGCCCGGGATGACAGCCAACAAAAATTACAGTTCAACCTGCCCGCCTACGTGCTGATGCGCTGCGGCCAAGCAGGCTTGCGCAATGCGGAGTGGATTGGTATGGATACGCGGCCCGATAACAGCCCGTTTTTCAGCTACCGCCGCAAGACCATTAACGGCGAAGCGGATTACGGGCGTCAGATTTCAGTGATTGGTTTAAAGGAATAAACACATGTCCATCCTCCCCTTCGACGACCGCGACGGCACCATCTGGTTTAACGGCAAACTCGTGCCGTGGCGCGATGCGAAAACCCATGTGCTCAGCCACGGGCTGCATTACGGCAGCTGCGTGTTCGAGGGCGAGCGCGCTTACGGCGGCACCATTTTCAAAAGCCGCGAACATTCGCAGCGTTTTCACAAGTCAGCCGAACTGTTGGGTTTCACCATCCCCTATTCCGTCGACGCGATTGAGGCCGCGAAATACGAAGTGCTGAAATCGAACAATGTGGTCGACGGCTATTTGCGTCCCGTGGCGTGGCGCGGCAGCGAGATGATGGCGATCTCGGCGCAGGCCACCACTATCCATGTGGCGATCGCCAGTTGGACCTGGCCCAGCATGTATAAAAAGGACATCAAGGAAGTGGGCATTCGCCTCGCGCATGCCAAATACCGTCGGCCCAGCCCCGAAATGGCACCCACGGCGAGCAAGGCCGCGGGACTCTACATGATTTGTACCATCAGCAAACACGAAGCCGAAAAAGCCGGGTTCGACGACGCGCTGATGCTCGACTATCGCGGGTATCTCGCCGAGGCGACGGGGGCGAATCTGTTTCTCGTGATGAACGGCGAACTGCATACGCCCACGGCGGATTGTTTCCTCGATGGCATCACCCGCCGCACTGTGATGGAACTCGCGCGCGGGCTTGGCATTAAAGTCGTCGAGCGCCATATTTCGCCCGAGGAACTGGCGGGCACGCAGGAAGTATTCCTCACCGGCACCGCCGCCGAAATCACACCAGTGAACGAAATCGCCGGGCAAAAATTTGCGATCGGCCCGGTGACGAAAGCGCTACTCGCCGCGTTTGCGCAAGCCACGCGCGGCGAAGCAAAAGCCGCGTAGCACGCCCTCACCCGAAATCACGAAGGGTGATTTCGACCTCTCCCAAGGGAGAGGTAATATCGACGCGACATTATGAATTAAAGCTGCACTACAATGCACCTCTCCCTTGGGAGAGGTCTGAATTTTCTCCTGAGAAAATTCAGGGTGAGGGCGTGCGGCGCTACTTCAGATGCACCCAGCTTTTGCGTGTGTAATCGGCCGCGCTGAAAAGCGCCAGCAGGGCCGCCACCCAAATCAGCGCCGCGCCGTAGTCCCATGCGGCGGGCCAGCCATAGGCGAGGGAATAGAGCATCAGCAAAATGCCAATCATTTGCGTCGCGGTTTTCCATTTGCCCCCGGCCGATACCGGGATGGAAACGCCGCGCCCGGCCATGAATTCGCGCAGACCCGCGACGTAGAGTTCGCGCATCAGGATCATCGCGACGGGCACGAAAGAAAGTGTTTGTGTTGCGATAAAATACAGCAGCAACATGGTGACTAGAAGCTTGTCGGCCATTGGGTCCATCAGTTTGCCGAGCGTGCTGGTCGCGTTCCATTTGCGAGCGAGGTACCCGTCGAAAAAATCGGTGAGCGACGCCAACAGAAACAACCAGAACAATAACTGCGTGCACAGCGGATTATACAAAATCGCAGCGAGCGCCACCGGCACCGCCGCGATACGCGCAAATGTCAGCACATTGGGAATGCGCGCGCGGGCAATCACTTAGGCGGCAGGTGCCGTGATGCGGCCCTGGGCATAGAGGCTCGCGAAATCCATCGGGTCGAGCTGCAGCGGCGGGAAGCCGCCGTCACGGGTGATTTCAGCGATCACCCGGCGGGCGAACGGAAACAGCAGCGACGCGCCTTGCACGAACAGCGCAATTTCCTGTTCGCTTTCGGGGATCTGGTGTAGCTCGAACACGCCACCATAAACGAGGTCGCACAAAAACAACGTCGCATTATCGGCGATGGCACGGGCGTTTAAATGCAGCACCAGCTCGTATGCATCGACTTCCAGCTTGGCGACACCGATATTCACCGAAATTTCCATTTGCGGTGGTTCGCGCAACGAAAACAGGGCGCTGGGTGCGCGCGGATTTTCAAACGACAAATCTTTAATATATTGCGCGCGCAAAGCGATACCGGGGCGGGCGGGGGCCACGGGTGCGTGGGGAGTGGCGGGGGCGTCGGCCATAAACATTCCTTCGATGATTCCTTGTATTTCGTGAGGGTTTGTCTATATCAGAGCGAACCCCAACGCAAGCGGCCCGACCCTATGGATAGCGGATTTTCCTACGGCGATATCATCGTGATTGGCGCGATTGCCGCCTTCATTCTGCTGCGCTATCGCGCCATGCTGGGCGAAAAATCCGGCCGCGACGCGCCCGACGCCAAGCCCATGTCGGAGTATGAACGCGTCATTCAGCTGCCCGCCGCGAAACTGGTGAAAGACACGGCCAATAACGAAATTTCGCGCGAACAATACGGCGCACTCACCGAGCGCTTCATCGCCATGCGCGCCATCGACCGCGAATTTTCGCCTGAGGAATTTTTGAACGGCGCGCGTGCCGCGTTCGAAATGGTGATCGAGGCTTTCAATAAGCCCGACCGCGAAATGCTTAAAGTGTTATTGTCGGAAGATCGTTACCGCGAGTTCGACAAGGCCATCACCGAAAGCCGTGAAGATGGCCATGTGCCGCAAACGGTGCTTGCCGCCATCACCAAGGCCGAAATTACGAAAGCGATTTTGAAGGGCAATACCGCCACCATCACCGTCGATTTCCTGAGCGACCAGATTCATCTGGTGCGCGACGCGGAAGGCACGATTATCGAGGGTAATCCTTCGCAGCAGCAGCAGGTGGAAGATCGCTGGGTGCTCACGCGCAACCTCACCAGCGCCGATCCTAACTGGAAGATTATTGAAACATGAGGGCGGGTTTGCGGTCTCGGGTCTCGGGCTGCGGGCAGCTCGCTATTCTACTGCTACTTACCGCCTGCGGTGACGCCACGGTTCTAAAGCCCGCGAACTATGCCGATTTACAGGGTTGGGATAATGATGCGCAGGGCGAAGCGTTCACGCTATTCGTCGATTCCTGTCGCGTGCTGGCCACGCGCAAGAACGCGTACCAAACCCGCGAAGAGGGAGCCGTCGGCGAGCGCCAGAACTGGATGCGTGCCTGTGATAAAGCCGCGCAAATGGAAGCCCCAAGCGATACGCAGGCCCGCGCGTTTTTCGAAGCCAATTTCAAGCCAGTAAAAGTCGAGACCGAAGAAAAACCGACTGGCCTATTCACCGGTTATTACGAGCCCATCCTCCATGGTTCGCGCACACGGCAGGGGCGGTTTCGCACGCCCGTTTATGGCGTGCCGCGCGACCTGCGTAAACCGTATTTTTCGCGTGCCGAAATTGAAGACGGAGCACTCAAAAACCGTGCAAAAGTGCTGCTCTATGTCGACGACCCGATTGGGCTATTTTTCCTGCAAACCCAAGGCTCAGGCAAGGTGCAGCTGACGGATGGCAGCACCATCGGCCTGCAATATGCGGCGCAGAACGGCTATGAATATGTGCCCATCGGCCGCATCCTGAAAGAGCAGGACGAACTTGAAGCAGTATCGCTGCAGACCATCCGCGACTGGTTGCTTTCGCACCCCAATCGCATGCGCGAAATCATGGACCAGAATCCGTCCTACGTGTTTTTCAAACTCTCGCCCGGCGACGAAGCGGCTAAAGGTGCCATCGGTTTGCCCCTCACCAAATTGCGTAGCTTGGCCATCGACGATGATCGCGCCGCGTATGGTGTGCCCACGTGGGTCGAGACCACGATGACCGAATTCGCGCGCAGTACGCAGCTTCCGCTGCAACGCCTGTTTGTGAGTCAGGACACCGGCGGTGCATTGCACAGCCCGCATCGCGGCGATGTATTTTTCGGCCGCGGCGAAGTTGAAGAATGGCAGGCTGGTCACCAAAACGCGCGCGGCAATGTGTATTGGCTGCTGCCCACTGCCCCCGCCCCCGCCGGTGCAGAAGCGATGCCGGAGGTGCCGTGAAACCCCGCGCGCCCACGGCAGAAGAACTCGCCGTGTGGCAGCAAGCGAACCGTGACACCACGCGCCTGAAACCCGGCGAGCCGTTACCGGAAATAGTGGAAGCGCCGCTCGCCGCGTCAGCACCCGCCACGAAAACTCCTTCGGCGAAGCAAGCAGCCCCCGCCGCGAAAAAATCACTGCCACCGTTGACGCTGCTTCCCCCGCGCGAGGCGGCACGTGCCTTCAAACTACATCCGGTGATTCACGCAACCCTCGATTTACACGGTTTCAGCCGCGAAGCCGCCTATGTCGCCGTGCAGCAATTTCTGGCCGACTGCCAGCTACGCGGCGCGCGGCATGTGATTGTCATCACCGGCAAAGGCCGCGCGGGCGATGGCGTGCTGCGCCAAAACCTGCCGCATTGGCTAAATGAACCGGGCTTGCGCGTGCGCGTCATCGCCATGGCCCGGGCGCGTGCGGAAAAAGGCGGCGAGGGCGTGCTGCATGTGCTAGTAAAGAAACCGCATGGATAAAACCGACATCGCAAACGCCCCGCACATCCTCGTCGTCGACGACGACGAGCGGCTGCGCGCCCTGCTGCGCCAATATCTGGGAGAGCAGGGATTTTTCGTTTCCACCGCTGCCAACACGGCCGAAGCCGAAGAGCTGCTCGCTGTGTTCGCGGTCGACGCCATGGTGCTCGACGTGATGATGCCAGGCGAAAGCGGGCTTGCTTACGCCACGCGCCTCAAACAGCGCCTGGGCGCGCCGCCGCGCCTGCTGCTCACCGCGCGCGGCGAAGCGGAAGACCGTATTCTGGGCTTAGAGGCCGGGGCCGCCGATTACCTCGCCAAACCCTTCGTGCCGCGCGAGTTGCTGCTGCGCCTGACCAACATGCTGGCGCTGAGTGCAACGCCGAACACCGGCGTGGTGCAGTTCGGCGATTACCGGTTCGACGCCGCCACCGGCCGCCTGAATCGTGCGGGCGATGCGGTGTACCTGACTTCGAGCGAAAGCGACTGCCTGAAAATTCTGGCCGACGCGGCAGGCAGTCCGGTCAGCCGCGAACACATGGCTACGCGCTTGGGCGACGTGACCAACGCGCGCTCGGTTGATGTGCAAATCAACCGGCTACGCAAAAAAATCGAACCGAATCCGGGCCAGCCGATCTATCTGCAAACGGTGCGCCACGCGGGGTATGTGCTGCATGTCGATCGCCGTCACTCCTGAACCCCGCCGCGCGCGTCGCGGGCTAAAGCGCGTATTGCCCACGGGCCTGTTTGGCCGGGCGCTGCTGATTTTGCTGGTGCCGATGGTGCTGCTGCAATTGCTCACCGCCTACGTGTTTTACGAGCGCCACTGGGACAGCGTGGTGCGCAACATGTCGGCCAGTGCCGCCGCCGACATTGCGATGCTGGCAGACGAATATCACGACCTCTCGACGCATTTAGGCAACGCCGAAGCACTGCGCCAAACCATCGACCGCGGCAAATTACTAGCGATTGACGTGCGTCTGCGCACCGACCCCGACCTTGCGTTTAAAACCAGCAGCGGCCGCCAGAAATTCCCGGATTTCTACGACATGCTGCGCGAGCATGTGAAGGCCCCGCTTATCATCACCGGGGTCGATGAAAACACGGTGCGCGTGCGCGTAGCAGCGGCACAAGGCGTGCTGGATTTCAGCTTTTCGCGCAAACGACTGGCCAGCTCCACCACCTATATCTTTATTCTGTGGATGGCCGGGTCGTCGGTACTGCTGATTCTTATCGCCAGCCTGTTTTTGCGCAATCAGATTCGCCCCATCGTGCAATTAGCGCGCGCGGCCGAGCAGTTCGGCATGGGGCAGGAAGTGGCGACGTTTGCCCCACGCGGCGCGAACGAAGTGCGCCGCGCCGGGCGTGCGTTCCTTATCATGGCCGAGCGCATCAAACGTCAGGTGACAAGCCGCACTGACATGCTCGCCGGTATCAGCCACGATTTGCGTACGCCGCTGACGCGGTTGATGCTTGAACTGGAAATGAGCGGTCTCACGCCCGAAAAACTCAGCGCCATGCGCGGCGATGTCGACGAGATGCGCCGTATGATCGACGAGTATCTCGACTTCGCGCGCGGCGATTCCGGCGAGCCGTTTTTGCCGACCGAACTGAGCCAATTACTGCGCGATATTGCGAGCGATTACCGCCGCCAAAAGCAGCCGGTGCAACTGCAAGTCGATGGCCCCATCACCCTCAATGTGCGCACCGATGGTATACGCCGGGCGCTCACCAACCTGATCGATAACGCGCTGCGCTATGGCGGGGGCGATGCGACCCTCTCGCTCGAAGTGAGCCGTGCCTTTGTGCGGGTGAAAGTGACGGACCGGGGGCCAGGCATTCCGCCCAGCGAACTTGAAAATGTGTTCAAACCCTTCACCCGGCTCGAACCCTCGCGCAACGCACAAACCGGCGGGGCGGGCCTCGGCCTCGCCATCGCCCGATCCATCGCTCAAAACCACGGCGGCGATATTACCTTAGAGAATCAATATAATGACCGCGGCGAAGTCACCGGCCTCAGCGCCACCTTGCGCCTGCCACGTGAGGTGCAGGGGTAAACAGGAATAAAAAACGCCGGGAGATTTCTCTCCCGGCGTTTCGGTACTTGGCCGAGCGGCGTTTTAACTACGCGGCTTTTTTCTTTGGCGTGGTGCTCGTGGCGTGAGCGGTCACTTCTTCGATCGATTCCGACGCGCGCTTGTTCAGCACGTCGAACATTTCAAAGCTCGATTTGGTCACCAGTTCGCCCACTTCGCGCAAATTGTTCAGCGACGATTCGAACATCGTTTTCGCCAGCTCAACTTGCTTGGTGGTGTTGATTTCGGGCGAGCCGTTCACCAGCATGTCCTTGGTGGTTTTCAGCAGTTTTTCCACCTGTGCACGGGCCAGTTCGGCCTGACGACGGGTGATGCTCTGGGCGCTTTCCGCCATGCACTGGCCAGCGGCCGTGACGGCTTCAGCGTTGCGGCGACCGAAGGTCACCACTTGCGTCATGTCGAAGTTCGGCATCGACAGTTGCGGGGTTTTGAAATTCTGGGTCCACGCGTTCATCATGTCGGCGTAGGGATTGGTTTGGTTAGCCATGGTACTTCTCCTAAAAAAATGTTTCCGCCGGGCGCGTTCGGCCTCATGCTGCGACGCAATATAGGGCAACCCCAAGTTGCTGTCAACCCCTATGGTGCAGTGCAACATAAAATAATAGTTTAGGGCAATTAAGTGGCGGATAACTTAGCTATTTGCCAGTTCTTCGGAACGCTGTTCCGCCGCTTTTGTGGCCTGTTCAAGCAATGGCGCAAAGCTGCCAGTGAGGGTACGTAGCGCTGCTTCGGTGGTGCCGCCGGGGCTCGTCACCTGCCCGCGCAGGGTGCTGGCACTGTGGGGGGAATTTGCCGCCAACGTGGCGGCACCAAGCAACGTTTGAGTGGCCAGAATGCGGGCCTGTTTTTCGTCGAACCCACGCGCCTGCGCGGCAGCAATAAATGCGTCGAGAAACTCGAATACATAGGCGGGGCCTGAGCCTGAAATAGCGGTGGCGGCGTGCAGGCGCGCTTCATCCAACACCCATACTAATTTACCCACGGCGCTGAACAACGTTTGCACCGCGCGCTTGCGCGCGTCATCGAGCGCCGGGGCGAAACCAACACTCATGCCCGCACCCACCGCCACGGGCAGGTTCGGCATGATACGCGCCGCATGCGGGTGAATGGCTTGCACCGCGACAAGCGGAATGCCCGCCATGATGGAAATCACTAGCGCACTGCGTTTGATGAGTTCGCGCGTCGCCTCGTCGAGGTTCAAAAATTGCTGCGGCTTGATGGCCAGCACCAGAATCGATTTGGCCAGCGTTGCCTCACCAAGCGACGCGTAATTGCGAATGGCGCTCGTGCTGAATTCGGCCCGCCGCGCCCCATCGCGCTCGACCACATGAACGCCCGCGACACGGTTATCCGACCAGAAGCGGGCGAGCGCCCCGCCCATCTGTCCGCCGCCGAAAACAATAACTGGGTGATTGAGTGACATGCCGTATCATGGGCCGGTGTTGGGGAGAGGTCAAGTTACGGCATGTCGTTTATTATAAGCGCTTCGCGGCTCGCCTTTGGCTAGCCGTTTTTATGAGCGCTTCGCGCCTGATGGGGGTATCACCCCCAAACCCCCTCCGCTTCGCGGCTCGCCTTCGGCTACGCACTCGTATAATTAACCCCGATATTGTTGGTGTGTAGGCGCGATGGCCGCGCCGAACCGGAGCGTAGCGAACGAGGGGGAGCGAAGCGGGGGCAATCTTCACTTGCCCCCACGCGGCCAAAGGCCGCTACACAAAACTACTTACTCAAGCTATCCGGCACGCCGTTTGGGAATTGCTGCGCGATGGCGTCGTCGATACGGTCGGTGCGGCCGTCGCTGCCCGGGTGGGTGGCAAAAAACTCAAGCGGCGTTTTGGCGTTTAACTCGCCCAACATGCCAAGCGTCGCGTTCAGCGTGCGTGGGTCGTAGCCCGCTTGCGCCATGGTGTGAACGGCAAGCTGATCGGCCACACGCTCTTCTTTTTCGCTGTAAGTGAGAATGCCGGTGACCAGATATTGCGGCGTGTGACGCGCCGTGACATGCGCCATTTCGCGCGCCAGCAAAGCTGCCACCTGGCCTTCGGTTTTCAGGTGATTGAGCAGCAGGTTGGTAATAAAAATCGACCCGTCCGGCATGGCGAACACATTGTTGCGCGCCTGGTCGGCCAGCAGGTAAAAGCGGAAGCTGCGCCCTAGTTTCGCCACATCGCCCGAGCCCGCCAGATGTGTGCCGACCCGCGTGACGAGTTCCTGCTGCGTCGCGTTCGACGACAGACCGCCATAGGTTGCGGCCAAGTCGGCCGGGCTTGGGATGGGCAGGGCGCTGGTGTTTTCGTCGGTGGTTTTTTTACCCTCGAAATCGCCGAGATATTTAATGCCGATCGCCGCCGCGATGCTGAGCGCAAGCAGCAGCACGGCGATCACCACGGCAGTCGTCTGTTTTTTATTGATCGAAAGCTTTCCCATAGGCATTGCATAACGCACTAATTTCGTGGCGTCACATAAAATGTTGCGTGCGTTCGGGGTTGCGGGAATCGGCGCGACGTGGCATGCCGGGCGTATGAGCCGCGCCAAATTACAATCCACCATCGCCGACGCCATTAGCCGCGCCGACTCCAGCTATTTCAACGAGGATTACAGCAAGCAAGCCGCCGCCGTGCTCGTGGCAATCGAGAAAGCAGGCTACTCGCTGCTGCCCAAAGAACTACCTGAAAGCGTGTGGGCACAAGTGGCGAAAGAAATGCGCACCGGCCGCGTGCGGCCTGAGGAGCATGTGAAAGACGTGGTGCTGACGGCGTTAAGGTTGGCGGGGGTTAAGTAGTCAGCGTTGTGGCACGGCGTTAGGCCGCGCTGCTTCATTCGTCATAATCTGGTGCATAATGGGACCATCCGGCTGCATCATTTTCAATCGTGCTTGTGCTTCGTAATAGCGATTCGATAGGAACGACTCTGCCAGTTCAGCTGCTTCATTCGCCTGCGAACCTGCCTGCATTAATGCTTGTGTCAACGGAGCGAGTAATACTGGATTTGGGCTGCATTCAAAAAGCCGTAGCGCATTGGTTTGCTGAGCTTGGTCGATGGCTAACCGCTCACGTTCATGGCCCTGTTTTGCCATAGTGCGGTAGCGTAGCATCAGCGCATTATATTCCTCGGGTAGCAAGCGTTCGAAACCTTCCGTTCGAAACGGTACGCGCGGTTCCAATGGCTGCTGCGATCGCTCGATCACTTCTGCCCGAAACGCTTCATCATCCAGCAACGCAATCAACCGTTGCTGGGCCAAGCGACGAACATTAAACACATTCTCAACATGAGCGGCGGCTGTGGTGCGCTCAAGTGAGGGGTCAATCGCCAACAACGCGTTTGTCGCGGTTTGCTTAAATTCTGGGTTGTTCAGCGCCGTATTAAAATATTGCACCTCCGCACGTTGCTGCGCGAAGACTTGCTCGGGCGGCAATCCGCTCGATTGAATGCGCCATGTAGACTCAATATAAAATCGTTCGTCGGCGCCGGTGCGTATAATAACTGTCATTTTGTAAACCTGCCCGACAACAAACCACGTTTCAAATGAAGTTTTTGTGACGGTGTTCTGCTCTGTCGGTTTCGGTCAAAATGGTGTGGATGCTAGGCGTCTGCGTGCGCAGGGAGGGAGTGTAGCAGCGCTACATGACCGACTGAGCACACGCAGACAACGACGCAGATGCGCCGTTTTCACCGAAACCTAAATATGAATCGCCCGGCCATCAACCGCCAGCGCCGCTTCCTTCACCGCTTCGTTGTAGGTCGGGTGGGCGTGGCAGGTGCGGGCGATGTCTTCGGCGGAGGCGCCAAATTCCATGGCGATCACCGCTTCGTGAATCATGTTGCCCGCTTGCGGGCCTAGGATATGTACGCCCAGCACTTCGTCGGTTTTCGCATCGGCGAGGATTTTCACGAGCCCATCCGTCTGCCCCGTGGCGCGGGCGCGGGAGTTAGCGAGGAACGGGAATTTCCCAACTTTATAAGCGATGCCCGCCGCCTTTAATTCTTCCTCGTTCTTGCCTACATTCGCGACTTCCGGGTGAGTGTAGACTACGCCCGGAATGGTGTTGTAGTTGATGTGCGGTTTTTGTCCGGCGATGATTTCGGCGACGGCCACGCCTTCATCCTCGGCCTTGTGCGCCAGCATGGGGCCTGCGATGGCATCACCAATCGCATAAATGCTCGGCACGCTGGTTTGCAGGTGGGCGTTTACTTCCACCTGCCCGCGCTTGTTAGCGGCAAGGCCCACATTTTCAAGCCCCAGTTTGTCGGTGTAAGCGCGGCGGCCCACGGCTACCAGCACGATGTCGGCTTTCAGCGTTTGTGCGGCCCCACCAGCGGCGGGCTCGAACGTGACTTCGGCGCCGGATTTACCCGGTTTCACGCTCGTCACTTTTTGCCCGAGCTGAAATTTTATGCCCTGCTTCTCAAGCACCTTCTGGAACTGTTTTGAAATTTCGCCGTCGAGGCCGGGGGTGATGCGGTCGAGATATTCGAGCACGGTCACTTCCGCACCGAGTCGCTTCCATACCGAGCCGAGCTCGAGCCCGATCACGCCCGCGCCGATGACGACGAGATGTTTCGGCACCGCCGAGAGCGCCAGCGCGCCGGTCGAGCTCACCACGATTTTTTCGTCAATCGTAATCCCGGGCAGCGACACCACGTCAGAGCCTGTCGCGATCACGATGTTCTTTGTGGCGTATTTCGTGCCGTCGACACTTACTTCGTTCGCGCCTGTGATGGTACCGGTGCCCTTGAGCCAGATAACTTTGTTTTTCTTGAACAGGCCTTCGATGCCTTTAGTGAGTTTATCGACCACGTCGAGTTTACGCGCCATCATGGTGGCGAGATTAAGCTTCACCGCGCCGTCAATGCCGTGGGCAGCGAAATGGAGGTTCGCATCCTCGAATTTTTCAGAACTTTCCAATAAGGCTTTGCTTGGGATGCACCCCACGTTCAGACAGGTACCGCCGAGGGTTTTTCCCTTTTCCACGCACGCCGTTTTCAGCCCCAGCTGCGCGGCGCGAATGGCCGCCACGTAGCCGCCCGGGCCGCTGCCTATGATGATGACGTCAAATGATTCGGTCATAAAACCCTCAATTGCCTGCGTTTGTGGTTGTTTAAGCCGGCTTTGCCGCCGATGCAAGTGTCATCAAATCTTCATAATCAAATTCAAATTTAGCGCTATGTTCCCTGCAACAAAAAGGAGCAGTTATGAACGAGGTTACGATTAACGCCGTTGATGTTGCACGCGATGTGGCAAATATTCACGCTGCGAGCGAGCAATATGGTGCCAATCAAGCGAAACGCGACGGTGTGCCAGCTGCCATGGACCGTCAGCATCGCGATTTAATAAACAGAGCAACCGACCCACACGCAAAAATCGGTTTAGCCCAAGCATTTGCCGGTGAACGCGTAGCAGCCATGCTGGGTCGCAGCAAATTTCCCTCGCAACGCGAAATCAATGATAGCTATGCCGCAAACAAAACCTTGGAAGCTTTTATTTTAGAAGGGCTGCAACGTCTCCATGCTCTGCGCTCTTCTGAGGAAGTTGATCCTGCCTTAAGTAGTTTCGCTGGACAAGCATTGCGCGAGCTAGACAGAAATCTGCCTAATGGTTTCGTTCCTTATGACCGCGGCTCAATCGCGCTGGCAGAAGATGAAGGATTCGCCAAACCCAGCATCAACGAAGTGGCTGCATACTACTTTAACGGTCATAAAACACTGGCAGACACGGTTGCCGTCGACCAACAGGCAGCAGCTTCAGCGCGCTAAAATTATAACCCCAGCAGCAACCGGCGTGGATCTTCGACGGCTTTTTTGAGGGCGACGAGGAACGTCACGGATTCGCGGCCGTCGATGATGCGGTGGTCGTAGCTGAGCGCCACATACATCATGGGGCGGATAACGATTTGGCCCGCAACCACCACGGCGCGCTCCTCGGTTTTGTGCATACCCAAAATGCCCGATTGCGGCGGGTTGATGATGGGCGTGCTCATCAGCGAGCCGTACACCCCGCCGTTGGAAACGGTGAACGTGCCGCCGGTCATGTCGGCCATGCTGAGCGTTCCGTCCTTCGCTTTTTGCGCGGCGGCGGAAATGTCTGCCTCGAT
>JBJXEM010000037.1:0-33115 GCA_046154225.1 Rickettsiales bacterium | reverse complement strand
ATCAACCGTGCGGAAGAGCGGCTGCGGCGCAAGGAAGAAAAAAGCATCAAGCGCCAGAATGTCACCAGCCGCCTGCGCCTGCCCGGCAAACTGGCCGACTGCACGCGCAGCATTCCCCTAGGCACCGAGATTTTTCTGGTCGAGGGCGATTCGGCGGGTGGTTCGGCCAAGCAAGCGCGCGAGCGTGAAACGCAGGCCGTGCTGCCGCTGCGCGGTAAAATCCTGAACGTGGCCAGCGCCAGTATGGATAAAATTCGTGCAAACCAGGAGATTTCCGACCTGATGCAGGCGCTGGGTGTGAGCACCGGCAGCCAGTTCGACATCGCGAATTTGCGTTATGAAAAAGTGGTCATCATGACCGACGCGGATGTTGACGGCGCGCATATCGCCAGTTTGCTGATGACGTTTTTCTATCAGGAAATGCCGCAGCTGATCGACCGCGGGCACCTGTACCTCGCGCAACCGCCCCTATATCGCGTAACGGCGGGCGGCCAAACCTACTACCCGCGCGACGATGCGGAAAAAGAAAAACTAGTGGCTCAGCTGGCGGTGAAACACAAAAGCAAAATCGAAATCGGGCGCTTTAAAGGCCTCGGTGAAATGACCGCGCCGCAGCTGAAAGAAACCACCATGGACCCGCGCAAACGCACCATGCTGCGCGTCGCGATCGACGAAGTGGATATCGCCGAAACCGCCGAACGCGTGAATCAACTAATGGGCAAAAAACCCGAACTCCGCTTCAAATTCATCCGCGAGCAAACAGAACTCTACGGTGACAAATTCCGCGAAGCGCTGGATGTGTAGGGTGGGCTTAAACTAAGCCGCTGCCAAATTAGGCGCTTTCTTGTTTGGGTTTCTACATCACTTGCAGGTCCATGAATCCAGCCACAATCCATGCGCTACGGTTTTTCGTGCAGCAGTTTTTCCACGTCATCGGACGACAATAATGGCCCAGTCGACGCGGCGGATACCGGTATGTTAGTTGCCGCAGAACTGGGTGGCAAAAATTCGTCGGCGAGTTGATTGATCTTTTCCTCGACGGTCAATTCTCGCGGCGCCTGAATCATTTGTTCCTCGGCGCTGACGGAAGGCGCTTCTTCTACCGCCGCGGCGATGGTTTCAGGCAGGTATTCGGCCGCTGTCACTTGGGGAATAGCCTCAGGAATAGCGGCCTCTGCCTGCGCCACTTTAGCGTGCTGCTCGATGATTTCATGCACCAGTTCGGGCGGCAAAATGCGCTCGCGTGAGCCTTTGCGCATGCGTAAGTCGGCCAGGCCCACGGCCACGAACGGGGCCACCGGAATATCGGCTTTGTTGGGTAGTTCGGTCATGGGCATCAGCTCGCGCACATGCATTTCGCGGCCGTAATTCACTCGCTCGGGCACGTCTTCGATGGCGGCCATGCGCTTGGCTTCAATGGCAATGCCTTCGGTCGGAAAATCGCGCATGATTTTATAGGGCGCCGCGATGCCGGAAACTTTTACCGCCATCAGCGCGCTTTCGGCGATCACGGCCACGAACTCGGTGGCGGTGGTATACACACGGTAGCGGATTTTGTCGGCGTCGGCGATTTTAGCCCGCCGCATGGTGACGGTTTCGATGATTTTCGGCGCTTCATCGCGCATTAAAAGGCCTTCCACTTCATGCCCCCAAGCAGGAAGGCAACCCCCTCGCGCCCGCGCGCGCCAAGGGGCAACACGCATGCGCGATATTTCACCCGCGCGCCGCGCGAGTTGGTGAATTCGTTTTCATCCATCGAGGCCTGGGCGCTATTCACCACTTCGGCGAATGTTTTTACGAGCGAAGTCGGGTGTGGGTAGAGCAACCGCTCGGTCACTTCGCGCCCGGTAAAATCGTCGCCGTAAGCTTCGATGAGGCCGGTGCCTAAATAATCGTACGAAAACCCATCGGGCTTCACGCTGACGAGGTAGCAGTAGGGCCAAATGTCGCGCAAAGCCTCGGTACTGATTTCCGACTCGAGCGGATAGGGCCGCGCACCGGCCAGTTCATGCCAATATTGCTGTAACAGCTCGTTGATGCGAGGTGCGCGGGCGGCAGGTTCTAAAGTTTCATCCATGGTGCAACTATAGCATGCAACGGCCCGTTAGCCATGATTTTTGAGGATTTCACCCGCCAGAAACAACGAACCGGCAATGAGTAGTGGCTCGCCATGGCAGTCTTGCAACAGGCGCAGTGCCTCGTCGGGCGTGGCGGCTTGCATCGCTGAAGCGATACCGCAGTCCTGCGCAATGGCGGCGAGTGCCTGCGGATCGTAAGCGTCCTCGCCCGTAATTGGCACGGTAGCGAGTGCGGCGATATGTGGTTGCAGTGGGGTAAAAAACGCGGCGGCATCTTTGCGGCGCATCATGCCCACGATCATGGGCACCCGGCGCGGGCCTAGCCATGCGGCCAATGCACGCGCGGCGTGCGGGTTGTGCCCGCCATCGAGATAAACCGGGCCGTCCCACGCCGTCACCAACGGGCCGTAGTTTAAACGTTGCAAGCGTGCGGGCCACTGTGCCTGCGCCGTTGAGGCCAGCACGGATGCACTCAGCTTTAGCCCCGCCGCGTGCGCCGTCACCAGCGCCAGTGCGGCGTTGTGGAACTGGTGTGGGCCAATGAGTGATGGCAATGCCGCAAAAAATTGCTCTCCGGCGATGCTGAGCATGAATCCATCTGCCGTTTGGGCATACTCCCAATCGCGCCCGTGCACCAGCAACGGGCAATCGACACGCTTCGCCGCATCCATCAGCGTGCGCGCCACTTCCGGCGGCTGTGCCCCCACCACGCACGGCACGCCCGTTTTCATGATGCCTGCTTTTTCCAAAGCGATAGCGGCGAGTGTGCCGCCCAGAAATTCCTGATGGTCGAGGCCGATGGGAGTAATCGCCGTGGCCAGTGGTTTTGCCACCACATTGGTTGCGTCGAGTCTGCCGCCAAGGCCGGTTTCGAGCAGCAATATATCTGCTTCGTATTGGGCGAAAGCGAGGAAAGCTGCTGCAGTAGTGGCCTCGAAAAAGGTGGCTGGAATTTGCGTTGCCGCTACTTGCTGCAGCAGCGGCAGCAGCTCGGCATCGCTGATTTCGCGCTCGGCTTGGTGAATGCGCTCGTTAAACCGCACCAGATGCGGCGAGGTATAGCTATGCACACGCTGCCCCGTCGCCCCATAGATTGCGCGCAGAAACGCAAGCGTCGAGCCTTTACCGTTGGTGCCCGCAAGGTGAATCACCGGCGGTACGCGCTGCTGCGGATTACCCAACGCCGCAAGCAATGCCCACATGCGTTCGAGCGACAGATCAATCCCCGGCAACGAGGCGTGATTCATTCCGCGCAGCAATGCTTGAATATTTGGGTCAGTGTGCATTTCTCTTGCGTCATCACCCGAATCGCCACGCGATTCTAGGGTGATTCCTCTTTCTGGATTCCCCTATAGTTTGCTTTGCAAACTCGGGGAATGACGAATTTATACTGCGACGATCGCATCCAGCATCGCCTTGTGGCCCGCCACGTCGTGCACGCGCAAATACTGCACACCCGCAGCGGCTAACATGGCGGAATAAGCACGCGTGAGCCCGTCGCGCTCGGCGGGTGGTACATCCTGTACGCGCTTTAAAAACGATTTTCGTGAATGGCCGAACAGCCAGCGCCCACCGCTTTCCACAAGCGCAGCAGCTTGTGCGAGAATGGCGAGCGATTGTGCCGGGGTTTTGCCAAACCCGATGCCGGGGTCGAAAATCAGCCGCTCGGGCGCGATTTCGCTTAGCTGTGCGCGCGCCATGGTTTCATTTTTCCATGTTATCAGCCGCGCAAACACATCTGCATCGGCGGGCCAGCACATTGCGGGGTCGGCCGGGATGGTGAGTGCGTGCATGACGATAACATCGCCATTGTGTTGGCTCAATAACGCACCCATGCGGGCGTCACGCAGCCCACCCACATCGTTGATGATGCCAACCCCGCTATCCAGCGCCCGCGCGGCGGTATCGGGGTGACGGGTGTCGAGACTGATGGGGATTTTCCCCGCGCGAGGCAGCACGACATTCAGTAATGGCGCAAGCCGCGCCCATTCTTCGTCGGGGCTTAGCGGCTGTGCGCCCGGCCGCGTCGATTCCGCGCCGATGTCGATGATGTCGGCCTCCTCCGCAATGAGCGCCTCAAACTTGCGCAATGCCGCATCTACACTGGCGTACCCATCGGAAAACGAATCCGGCGTGACGTTCAAAATACCAACGATTTTTGGCCGGTTCATAGTGTCGCCAACATTTCTTGCGCGGTGAGGCCTAGCTGCGGGTGTGTCCAGTCTGGCGCAATTTCCATGATGGGCTTCAGCACAAAATCGCGGCGGTGTAGTTGCGCATGTGGCAGGGTTAGCGACGCAGAATCGAGCACAAACGCATCGTAGCACAACAGATCAAGGTCGATTTCGCGCGGGCCCCAGCGGCCACGGTCGACGCGCCCCAGTTCCTGTTCAATGTGCTTCAGCAGCTCAAGCAGCGCCAAAGGCGGCAGTGCGGTTTCAACCTGCACCACCTGATTCATGAATGGCTGATCCCAATCGGCAGGTGCATCCGGCGGCAGCAACGCGGGCGTTTCAATGACGGAAGAACGCCGCAGAATATTCACCCCACGCCGCTGCAAGGCCGCATGCGCCGCCTCAAAATAGCGGCCGCGATCGCCGACATTACTGCCGAGCGCCAGCAAAATCATGGCCAGTTAGCAACGGCGGTGGCCCCGGCGGGCAAGTCGCTCAGGATATAGCTTGCGCCGTCTTGCAAATTCGGCACCGGCGCTTCGCATTTATTCAGCTTCAGCCATAATTTCACGGCGTTGCCTCCCTGCCCGTCGACCCAGGTGCGCATGTGGCGGAACACATCGTGCGCCATGAATTCGACGAGACGGAAATCGCGCGACGTAACATAATCGCTGAGGGCCGCGCACATGGCGCCGTAATCGATAAAATGAGCGTGGTCGTCGGTCGATGCGTCGGGGGCTTGCGCGAAATAAAGCCGCAGACAAATTTCGACCGGCTGCTTTTTCAGCCGCTCGGCCTCGTAGAAGCCGAGATGGACTTCGAGCCGCAAGCGGTTCACGGTCAGCATCTGTGCGTAATGGTTCATAGTCGCTTTCTGCCGCAAATGCCGTTATATAGCAAGCCATGCCACTACCTGTCATCACCTGCCTCAACGGCGCATATCTGCCTGCAGCCGAGGCAACTATTCCCATTTCCGACCGCGGTTTTCGCTTCGGCGACGGCGTGTTCGAGACGATTCGGCTGGTAAACGGCGTGCCATACCAATGGGATTTACACATGGCGCGCCTGAGCGAAGGCTTGGCTGCGCTACGTTTCACGCCTGCGGAGATTCACTGGGCGCGCCATGCAAGCGAAGTCATTGCGCGCAATAAGTCGCGCGAAGGGTTTCTTCGTCTCGCCGTGAGCCGTGGCGTGGGCAGCATTGGCTACCTGCCCGAGCCGCGCGACCAACATGTCACTTGGGTGATAGAATACTTGCCGCCTGCCCCTGCCATCACGCACGCGGCCAGCCTGCATATCAGCCGCATCGCGCGCACTCCGCTGGCCAGCTTGCCGATGAACCTGAAACTGGCGCAGGGCGTGGGCAGCACGTTGGCGCTGCTCGAAGCGCGCGATGCAGGGTGCGACGAAGCCTTGCAACTCACGACCGAAAACATGCTGTGCGAAGCCGCAAGCGCCAATCTGTTCTGGGTAAAGAGCGGCCAGATTTTTACTCCGGCCTTGAGCAATGGCTGCTTGCGCGGGACCACGCGTGCGGCCGTGATGCGGCTAGCCTCCGCGCCGGTGTGCGAAATCACCGCACCGCTCGATGCACTGCGCGAAGCCGAAGGCATTTTCCTGACGAATAGTCGCTCGGGCGTGTGGCCCGTCGCACGTGTCGAGGCGCTTGACTGGCAGTGCGCCGAAACGCATCCACTTATTGCCATCCTCGATGATGCGCTCATTCACGACCGTGACGCTTACACGGCGCAACACCGCGCGCAATGGCCACTCGCATGAGTTGGCGATTAGCGGAACGCCTGGGCTGGCGCGAGCCGCTGGCATTTGCAGCGGCACACGCGCAGGGCGATTGCGCGCTGCTTTACTCGTCACTACGCGACGCCCATAGCGGGCAGTTTAGCTATTTGTTCGCGCAGCCACTTCAAACCATCGAGGGCAGCGACTGGGCAGAAATTCCGGGCACCGCACCCAATGATTCCCTGCCCCAATGGGTTGGGTTTTTGGGCTATGAGCTTGGCGCAAGCGAGGCCAAACCTGCCTCATCACCCATCACTTTTCCGGATTTTCGCTTCACCCGTTACGGGCAATTATGGCGGTTCGATCATGCGCAGCAGCACATCGATTATTTTATCGCCGGGCAAGGCAGCACACCGGAAAATACCTTTCTCCCTGTTCCTTCGAACTACACACCACCAAAAATTCTGTCGCTGGAATCGAATTTCACGCGTGCGAGTTATGAAGCGGCGGTTACGCGCACCGTTGAGGCAATTTTAGCCGGCGACTTTTATCAGGCGAATCTGACACGAAAGTTTTTTGGAAAGTTCGAAACGATGCCCGACCCATGGGTACTTTTCGAGCGGCTATGCACAGCCAGCCCCGCGCCCTACAGCGCGTTTATCCGCCACGGAAGCCAGTCCATTCTGTCCTCCAGCCCGGAATGTTTTTTATCAGCGGATGCGCACGGAAAAATCATCACCCGCCCCATCAAAGGCTCGGCCCCGCGCCGCGCGGATGTTGTGGCCGATGACGAAATCCGCAAACTACTGGCCACAAGTGAGAAAAATCACGCCGAGAATTTGATGATTGTCGATCTCATGCGCAACGATCTGTCGCGTGTGTGCGAGCCGGGTAGCGTGGCGGTGCGAGAGCAATCGGGTCTGTATTCCTACGCGACGATCCACCATCTTATTTCCACCATCGTAGGGCAAAAACGGCCAGAGGTAAGCGTGGTGGAAGTGCTGCGCGCCTGCTTCCCGCCGGGCTCGATGACAGGTGCGCCAAAAATCGCCGCCATGCGCTGGTGCAGCGAGCAGGAACGCATCGCACGTGGCGTGTATAGCGGCGCTATCGGCTGGCTGTCGCACAATGCTTGCGATTTTTCAGTCGTGATTCGTACGTTACTCATCGACGATAACCGCTTCGAGTTTCAAGTCGGTGGCGGCATCGTGGCCGATTCCACCCCCGAAGACGAATGGCGTGAAACCCTCGCCAAAGCACGCGGCATTCTGGCGGCGCTGGGGCTCGACGAAGCCACTATCGCACGCCTGTAATGCTAAGCGGCAGGCTTATTGCTATGCCACGCTATTGTGCTTTGGCTGCTACAATCGGTGCTCGGCAACATCATCTAGCTGACGCGTAGCACGTGCCGCCCATGGTTTGGCTGCCGCTTGCGGTGGCCATTCGCCTGTCAGATAACTTTCTGCCACTTCATCGGGCGTTTTCCATTGCATGCAGCCATTCACGGCGTTGTCGATATAGCCGTTATCCAGTTTTACGGAAAGGCCGCTTGGGACCGGGCTATGCCCCGCCGCAATGTCGGCACAGGCTTGTGCAATTTCTGTTTCTTCAATCCATTTACCGTTCTGGTTTTGCAGCCGCCATGCCTCGGCAATTTTATAAGCTTCGTCATTCGGAATGTTGTGTTTTTCTGCGAGTGCGTTTGCTGTCAGGCGAACAGGAGCCAGGGCCAGTTCGGTTTTAACGAATGCAGGTGCTACCGTGACTATGGTTTTTTCGGGGTGCTCACCCGCCAGCGAGCGGGTAAAGCCTTCCAGCGCGTGCTTGGCCGCACAATACGGAATGCGCGCGATGGAACCTACATGCCCATGCACCGAAGACATGTTGACGATAGTGCCGGAATCTTCAGGCATATGCGCAATCGCGGCCTGCGCACACCCAACGGCGCCCCAGTAATTTACATCCATCAACTTGCGTGCGGCGCCTTCATCGAATGCGCCAAGCGGCTTTTGCACGGAAGGCGGGTGAATGCCCGCATTATTCACCAGCACGTCAATGCAGCTTAGCCCGCCGAGTGCTGCGGTTTCAGCCATCATGGCTTCAACTTGCTCTTTATTTGTCACATCGGCCGTGTGCAGTGAAAAATGCTGATTCGGATATGCTGCTTTCAATTCAGCCAGCGTCGTCGCCTCAAATTCCTGTTGTTGTTCAGCCGCTGTCTGCACGATGGCATCGCCTTCTTTTCTGTCGAAAAACAAGCCGTTGAACATCACGTTGCTACCGCGCGCCGCCATTTCGCGCGCGACCGTAAGCCCAATGCCTTGTGTCGAGCCGGTAATTACCGCATTTTTGCCGAGTAAATCTTGCGTTTGAGACATGTTTTTATCCTTTGTACGTTATCACTATCGCACCCATAACATGCAATTATGACACTATGATGACAGTTTTAAAATTAGTCAAAATTCTTAACTTACGCGGCTTCCGCCATTAACCCCGGCAGTGACTGTAACTGCATCAACTCCGGCGTAGCGATGGGGTAGGCGCCCGGCAGCGCGATGCGCACTTCGCCTGCTGGAATTGTCACTCGCAGTTCCACCCGCGCGCCACGATCTTGTGGCGGCCCTAGCATGTCTTTCAGCCGCGCCAGTTGCTCCGTCGCCTCCACCTGAATGGTCACGGCTTGTGCTTTTACCTGCCCGGCCACCTGATCCAGCGGTTCGATTTTGGTGACGAGCAGGCGTTGGCCGCGTTCGCTATGGCGCACGTCGGCCTGTAAAAAAAGTGGCGTGCCGGTTTGCAAAATATCGTGGTGTAAATTCAGCAGATATTCATCGAACACAGCAACCTCAAACTGTCCGTGTGCATCGGAAAGTGTAAGGAACGCTGAGCGCCCACGCGGGCCGGAGCGGATTTTATTAGCAATCAAAATGCCCGCAAGCTTCAGGCTCTGGCGGTCAGCCATCGGCTGGCTGAGGCGCGACGATGGTGAAATACCGAGCTTTTTAAACACCGGCGCATAGGGGCCGAGCGGATGAGCCGAAAGGTAAAAACCAATCGCGCCGCATTCGTGGTTTAGCCTCTCCGTCACCGGCCAATCCTCGACCGGCTTTAGTTTTTGGCGTTGCGTGTCATGTCCCGCACTCACATCGCCAAACAGGCTCACCTGATTGCTGGTGCGCTCTTCGGTCGCGCATTGCGCCGAGGCAAGAAGCTGATCGATCGATTCGAATAACTGGCGGCGGTTCCCGTTCAGCGAATCGAAGCACCCCGCCGTCACCAGATATTCCAACTGCCGCCGGTTAATGAGTGTGGCATCAACACGCGCCGCAAAATCGTGAACGTCTTTGAACGGCCCGCACGTCGTGCGTTCCGCAACAATCGCAGCCATAGCCCCAGCGCCAACGTTTTTAATCGCCGCGAGTGCGTAGCGCACAGAAGGGGTGACAGGTGGCAAGTGACCAGTGACGAGTGATTCTTCACCTGTCACCTGCCACCTGTCACTTGTCACTTTCTCTACTGAGAACTGCACCTCGCTCGCATTTATATCCGGCGGCAGCAGGCTGATACCCATGCGTCTCGCTTCGTCGGCGAACTGGCTGAGTTTGTCGGTTGAGCCCATTTCATAGGTCATCGACGCCGCGATAAATTCCACCGGGTAGTTCGCTTTCAGATACGCCGTTTGATAGGCAATCACGGCATAGGCCGCCGCGTGCGACTTGTTGAAGCCGTAGCCTGCGAATTTATCGACGAGGTCGAAAATATTGGTCGCCTGCGCTTCGGCCACGCCGTTTTTCACGGCACCTTCCACGAAGCGGGCGCGCTGCGCGTCCATCTCGGCCTTGATTTTCTTACCCATCGCGCGACGCAGCAAATCCGCGCCACCCAGCGTGTAGCCCGACAGCACCTGCGCGATTTTTTGCACTTGCTCCTGATAAATAATCACACCGTAAGTTTCGCGCAGCACGGGCTCCAGCAACGGATGCAGGTAATCGGGTTGTTTGCGGCCATGTTTCACGTCGATATAGGCCGGAATATTATCCATCGGGCCTGGGCGATAGAGCGCGCCGAGCGCAATTAAATCTTCGATGGAATCGGGCCGCAGGTTTTTCAGCGCCTCGCGCATGCCGGCGGATTCGAACTGGAACACGCCAAGCGTGTCGCCACGGCTAAGCATGTCGTAGGTTTTTTTGTCGCCCTCGGGTAGGGTCAGCAAATCCAACTGCGGCCCGCCATTGCGTACAATCATGGCGACGGCCAGCTGCAGAATGGTCAGGGTGCGCAGGCCCAAAAAGTCGAACTTCACCAGCCCCGCCGCTTCCGCCCATTTCATGGAATACTGCACAACCAGCATTTCCGATTTTTGGTCGCGGTAGAGTGGTGTCAGTTCAACCAACGGGCGGTCGGCAATCACTACACCTGCAGCATGGGTGGAGGCGTGGCGGTACAGCCCCTCAAGCTTCAGCGACAGGTTCACAAGATGGGCGACGTTTTCGTCCTCGTCGATCGCAGCAGCCAGCATCGGCTCGAGCTTAACGGCCTCGCCGAGCGTCACCGGCGCTGCCGGGTTATTCGGCACCAGCTTACAAATACGGTCGACCTGACTGTAGGGCATTTGCAGCACGCGCCCTACGTCGCGCAGCACGGCGCGGGCCTGCAATTTCCCGAAGGTGATGATTTGCGCCACGCGGTCATCGCCGTATTTGCGGCGCACGTAATGGATTACTTCGTCGCGCCTGTCCTGGCAGAAATCGATATCGAAATCGGGCATCGACACGCGCTCGGGGTTCAAAAACCGCTCGAACAGCAGGCCGTAACGCAGCGGGTCGAGGTCGGTAATCAGCAGCGACCAAGCGACGACTGAGCCCGCACCCGAGCCACGGCCGGGACCTACAGGAATGCCCTGCTCCTTCGCCCATGTAATGAAATCGGATACGATAAGAAAGTAGCCCGGAAATTTCATGGTGATGATGACGTCGAGCTCGAACTCAAGCCGCTCGCGGTAAGGCTTGGCGAGGGCTTCGCGTTCCTCGGCGCTCATGCCGGGTTTGAATAACTGGTGCTCGAGCCTGCCTTGCAACCCGGCGCGGGCTTTTATGGCGAGTGCGTCGCTTTCCGACAGCACATTGCCTGCCGCATCTTCCATGTAAAAGCCCGGCAGAATAGGGCTGCGCGACGGCGCGAATACATGGCAACGCCGCGCGATATGGGTGGTGTTGGCGAGCGCTTCGGGCACATCGCGAAACAGCAGCCGCATTTCTTCGCTGGTTTTAAAGCGGTGCTCGGCGTTCATGCGCGGGCGGTCGGCCTCGTTCACGTAGCGGCCACCGGCTACGCACATGAGCGCGTCGTGCGCTTCGTACATGTCGCTCGTCGCGAAATAGACATTGTTGGTGGCGACGAGTGGAATATTTTGTGCCAGCGCCATGTCGATTTGCGCACGTTCGATTTGGCGTTCGGCAGGTAGCTGATGGCGTGTGAGTTCTACATATAACCGGTCGCCGAACATGGCGTGCAGGTCGCGCAGCAATATTTCCGCGTCGGCGCGGCGGTTGCCCAGCAGCATTTTGCCCATGCCGCCTTGCAACCCCCCGGTGAGTGCAATGAGCCCGTCGCTGTAACGGCCCAGCGTTTCATAGTCCGACAGCGGTACTTGCCCCATAGCCGGGTGCGTGTATTGGCGGCTGGCGAGCTGTAGCAAATTCGCGTAGCCGGTGTCGTTTTGGGCGTAGAGCAACAACTGGTCGGGTGCGTCGCGCAGGGTCGCCGATTGCGCGTCGAGCCCATAGGGCACCAGCGACAGCGTGAGGCCGATGATCGGCTGAATGCCTTCCTTCGCCGCCAGTTCCGAAAATTCCAGCGAGCCGAATAAATTATCGTGATCGACGAGGCCGAGTGCTGGCATCTGGTCGTTTTTGGCAAGCGTAATCAGCTTCGGAATTTTAATCGCACCCTTCAGCAACGAATACGCGCTGTGCGCACGCAGGTGGATGAATGGGGTCATAGCGTGTCCATGCTGCTCCCCCCTCGAGGGGGAGCGGAATTTGCACTCGCAAATTCGTGGGGGGGAGTTTCCACCCATGCCAGAATTTGCGATAAAACTCCCTCAATATTTGTGTCCACGTCGTTATTCCAAAACCGCAACACACGATAGCCCGCACGCGTGAGGAATGCATCGCGCGCCGTGTCAGTCGTTGAATCCACGTGCTGGCTACCATCCAGCTCAACAATCAACCGCGCCTCAGCGCACATAAAATCCACAATATACGAGCCAATGGGCTGCTGCCGCCGAAACTTCGCACCCAGCTGGTTCGCTTTCAGGCGGTTCCACAATGCCTGTTCCCATGGTGTGGGCGCTTGGCGCATGCGTCGCGCATAGCGGGTGAGGACAGGCCCATACCCCCCACGGCGCGCGGCGTCGCTTTGCTCCTTGCTTGCCCGCTCCCCCTCAAGGGGGGAGCAATTTTTAATGATTTTATTGATCATAGCGCCGCATCCACAATTTGCCCGTCACGTAGCGTCACTGCGCGGTGCAGGCGTTTAGCGAGGGTCATGTTGTGGGTGGCGATCAGGGCGGCGACTTGTTCCTCGGCGGCGATTTGAAGTAGTAAATCCGTGACCGATTCGGACGTTGCGGGGTCGAGGTTGCCGGTTGGTTCGTCGGCCAGAATCACGGCGGGTTTGTTGGCGAGGGCGCGGGCAATCGCCACACGTTGCTGTTCGCCGCCCGAAAGCTGCGACGGCAAATGGGTAAGGCGCGCCGCGAGGCCAAGGCGGGTGAGTAATTCGGTGGCACGCGATTTTGCAGCATTGGCTGAAGTGCCACCAATGCGTTGCGGCAGCATGACATTTTCCAACGCGCTTAATTCCGGCAGCAGATTATGGAACTGGTAGATGAAGCCGAGATGTTGATTGCGCAATTTTGTGCGCTTTGCATCACTCGCGCGAGTGACATCCTCGCCCGCGATTTCGACCACGCCCGATTGCGCCGCGTCGAGTAGCCCCGCGATGTGCAACAGCGTTGATTTTCCCGAGCCTGAAGGGCCAACCAACGCCGTGAGTTCGCCTGCGTTCAGTGTCAGCGTTGCGCCATTCAGCACCTTTAGTTCGCCAGCGGCGGCCGGGTATGCGTAACCAATATCGCATAATGCCAGCACATTACTCATTGCGCAACGCCTCCGCCGGGTCGAGCCGCGCAGCGCGCGCGGCAGGGTAAAGCGTCGACAGGAAAGAAAGCGCCAGTGCCAGCGCGATGATTAACACCACTTCACGTGGGTCGGTTTTAGTGGGCAGCGTCGACAGAAAATAGATATTTTCGACGAGAATTTCCTGTCCCAGTGCGCGTTCCAGCAAGTGGTGCAGTGGCTCAAGATACGCTGCAAGCAGCAAACCCAGTCCCACACCCAACACGGTGCCCGCCACACCGATGGCGCTGCCCGCGGCAATGAAAATCCGCATCACGCTGCCTTGGCTGGCGCCCATGGTGCGCAGCACCGCAATGTCACGGCCCTTGTCTTTCACCAGCATGACAAGGCTTGAGACGATATTAAACGCCGCGACCAGAATGATGAGCGCAAGGATAATCACCATCACATTGCGCTGTACTTTCAGTGCGGCAAAAATGCTGGCGTTGGTTTGCTGCCAGTCATACACGCGTGCATCCGGCCCCAGTGCGCGGCGAATTTCGACGGCCACTTGCGGCGCATCGGCTGGCGACTGGGCTTGCACTTCGATATTACTAACGGCGGCACCGCCCTCAGGCGTGGTGAGCAGGAAATAATTCTGCGCTTCCTCGAACGGCATTAAAATGAGGCTGGAGTCGAACTCGTGCATGCCGAGTTTGATGAGGCCCGTCACGGGATAGGCCTTGAGGCGCGGAATGAAACCCGCAATCGTGGCGTGGCCCTGCGGCGAAATGAGCGTCACCGAATCGCCCACATTCACCCGCAAATTGCGAGCTAAGCTTTCGCCCAGCACGATACCAGTGCCGTCGCGCAAACCATCGAGCGATCCGGCGCTGACATGTTCGGTAAATAGCGGCCGCGTTTCAAGCGACGCCCATGGGCTGGCCACCACCTGCGCACCCAGCGCCGCCCCGCGCGAAGTGGCCATCACCTGCCCAGTCACTTTCGGGGCGACGCTAATCACCCCCGAAAGTGTCTTAATTGCCTCGATAGCCGGTTCGTAATCGTTGAAAGCGCGGGCGTTTGAATAGACCGTCACATGCCCATCAATCCCGATGAAGCGTGAGGTCATTTCTTCGCGAATGCCGTTCATGAGCGAAGTGACGAGGATGAGTGTTGCAACCCCCAGCGTGATGCCAATCACCGCAAACCACGTGGTGAGCGCAATGAACCCCTCGCGCCTGCGCGCCCGCAAATAGCGCCATGCCAGCATGCGCTCGACTGCGGTAATGAGCGTCACCCGTGCCCAAGCATCGCGCGGTGCGTTGAAACGATTTTTTCTAATGCTTCGGTGATGCCCAGTTCCGATTTTTCGCCGGTGCGGCGGTATTTCAACTCCACTTTGCCATCCGCCGCGCCACGCGGGCCGACGGTGAGTTGCCACGGTAAACCAATCAAATCCATGCCCGCGAATTTTTCACCACCGCGTTTGTCGGTGTCGTCGTACAGGGGCGTTAAGCCTGCATGCATGAGGCCTTCGTAGAGCTGCATGCTCACCGTGTCGCACACCGTGTCGCCCGCGCGCAGGTTGATGATTCCCGCATCAAACGGTGCAACGGATTCGGGCCAGATAATGCCCGCATCGTCGTGACTGGCCTCGATAATTGCGCCGACGAGGCGTGAAATGCCCACCCCATAGCTGCCACCATGAATCGCGTGCTCGACACCATCCGGGCCAGTAACATTCACGCCCATGGCACTGGAATATTTTTCGCCGTAATAAAAAATCTGCCCGACTTCAATGCCGCGTGTGTTGACCCGGTTTTCGGGCAGGGTTTCGCGCTCGAAACGCGCGGCGTCGTGCACGTCTTCGGTTGCCGCGTAAAGATTCGTCCATTCCGCGATGACGGCTTCCACCTGCGAGGTATCTGAAAGGTCAATGTCAGGCACGGCCAATTCCAGCACGCGTTTATCGCAGTAAACAGCCGATTCGCCTGTTTCCGCCAGAATAATCATTTCGTGCGAGTGGTCACCGCCGATGGGGCCGGTTTCGGCACGCATAGGTATGGCTTTAAGTCCCATGCGTGAAAAAATACGCAGGTAGGTCACGAACATGCGGTTGTAGGATTGGATGGCGGCGTCTTTGTCGATGTCGAAGGAATACGCGTCCTTCATGAGAAATTCGCGGCCGCGCATGACGCCAAAACGCGGGCGTACTTCGTCGCGGAATTTCCACTGCATGTGGTAGAGATTCAGCGGCAGGTTTTTGTACGAGCGCACATAGCCGCGGAAAATTTCGTGGATCATGTCTTCGTTGGTGGGGCCGTAGAGCATTTCGCGCCCGTGGCGATCGGTAATGCGCAACATTTCAGGGCCATACGCATCGTAGCGGCCCGATTCGCGCCACAAATCGGCCAGCTGCAAGGTTGGCATTAACAACTCATTCGCCCCCGCGCGATTCATTTCCTCGCGCACGATTTGCTCGATTTTTTTAAGCACCGTGAACCCCAGCGGCAGCCACGAATAAATACCCGCCGCCTGTTGGCGAATCATGCCCGCGCGCAGCATGAGGCGATGCGACACGATTTGGGCTTCCTTCGGGTCTTCTTTCAGCAGCGGCAGAAAATACTGGCTCAGGCGCATGGGCGGGCTCTTTCACGGTCGTAAAATGTTGTTCAACTCAGCCTGTCATCCCGGCTTTATGCCGGGATCCGCCTTCCTTAAAAAGGCAGACCCCGTTATGAAAACGGGGTGACAGCATTGCGGATGGCGATGCAATGGTTACATGCCCGCACTATGGCGTGCGCGCCGCAATATGCAACGGATGGACGTGCGTTATCGACAGGCTATTGCTGCCACGGCAGCGTTTCGCTGCGGGGCGAACGTATCGCAGTGGCAGGTTTGCGTGGCGGTTTGTTCGTCACCGCGTGCCGCCCGGCTTGCCAGGTGATGCTGGAATTCCAGCCTAAGCTCTGCATGCAGGGCTCGATAATCCGCTGGCGCAGCGCGTCGACTTGCGAATTATGGTAGTAATCCGGCTCGATAAATTCGGTGCCACCGCCGAAATAACGCCCGCCATAAAAACCGCCGCTGAAATGCACGGTACGGCCATTGTCGTACAGCGTGGGTGGATAGGTATAATCGGCCTCAAACGCGCATTGCTGATAATCGGCCCCGAAGGCGGCTTCCTGCGTGTGGAAATAATCGAGGCATTTGCCGAATTCGCTGGTGCCGCCCACACCGAAACGCTGGCAATATTGTTCATCCGCCGGGGTGCAGGCGCTAAGGCCCATTAGCGTCAGCAAGCATAATAGTGCGCGATATTTCATGGCTGTGCCGGGGCGTCGGCGCAGCCGTCGTTGCGCGGGGTGAGGGTTTTGCCGTCGAGCGTGACCGAGCCGTCGGGCTGTACGGCCACCTTGCCAAGGCCAAGATAACTGTTGGGCGCATTCACGCCCGCATTCGGGCTGGAGCCATTCGCCACCCCGGAATTGCCTGCATTGCTGGCGGCAGCTTGTGGCGTGGCCTGCGGCAGACGCACGTAATTGTCGCCGTTGATGTTCAGATCGACGGTTGGTGCAGTGACGGCACCCCCCACACCAATAGTAGCCGGCGTCACGCTTTTACCACCGGCACCGCTACCATCAGTCGCGTTGATGTCGGCGGGGGCGTGATAGACGCCGTATTCGCAGCCTTTTTTACCCCCCGCGTGGTAAATATTATCGTCGGCCTGCGCCGCCATCAGGATGCCGATGCCGAAGTAAATCAGCACCGTGGGAATCAGCGCAAAACCCGTTGTCCACAACAACTTACGGCGGATTCGCGGGTGCTCCGGCGCACCGCTTGCATGGCCCAAAACAGGGACTGCTGGCGGCGTAGCGCGGTAGGGCAGCACCATGAACAGCACCATCCACCAACTCACGGCATAGGTCAGGAAAATTTGCAAACCGGTCATGGGTACAGCTTAGCCCAACCGCCCCTGCGACGAAAGCGTGAAATTACCGCATTTGGTGGAATGAGCCGTGCGTAGCGCCGAAGCTGCGCGAGCCGCGAAGCGGCAGGGGTCAGCGTAAGCGTAGGGGACAAGGTCCCCTTCACTAGGTAAATGTCACAAAAGCTTCACAAACTATAGGCCGGGCTGTGCTAAAATGTAAGTGTAGAAATAGGCTACCACAAGGAAACCATGGCCGATTTGGAAACAACCCAAGCCCAACTGCGCTCGACGCCGACTGCTGGCGTTTCGGGCGAGCACAGCCCGTATTACCGCAAATTGCTGAGCGCGGGCTATAAGGGTTATATTCAGGGCGCCATCGGCGGTTCGTCGCTGTATGGCACGCTGGGGCTGCTGGTGGGTGCGGCGGTGGCGATTCCGGCGGCATTTTTCGTGGGCCCGGCTGTATTGATTGCCATTCCGGCGATGGCCGGACTTGGGGCGATTCATGGCGCGGGCACGTTTGCCGATATCGGCAAAACCGCCGCCATTATTGCCGAAAGCGCTGAGAGCAACGAGAAACGCCGCTATTTGCTCGACCGTTATTACGAAACGCCGAATGACAAGGAAGCAGCGGCAATTCGGGAAATTCTTGAGAACCAGCAAAAGCCACGCACTCCCGAAAAAGTATTTCATTGGAAAACCGTGATGGTGGGTGCGGCAATTGGTTTGGCGCTAACTGCTGGAATTATATGGTTAGGAATGCCAGCGCTTGGGTTTGAGTTAACGCATTTGCTACATCCACTAACCGCCGCGCTTGGCCATGGCGCTGCCGTCACAGCATTGGGTGGCGCCGAGATTGTGGCAGGTGGCGTGATTAGCCTGCTTGGTGCGGCCGCTGGCGCCATGATCGGCCTCGACCGTGAATATGTGCGGCGCTGGCTGGATAAATCTGAAGGCATTGTGAACGACCCGAGCCGCCTCGAGCGCGAGTTGGCTGAACGCGAGCGCGAAGTGCAAACCTTAAGCCAGGCCACCAAACGCGAAGATACTATTCGCCCCATGTTACGCTCGCAGGCAGATGCCGGAGCCGAGAAAATAAACCTCGCTGAACCGGCCATGCTTTCGGCCGCGCCGTCGGCTCAGGACTTCGCCGCGCGCGAAACCCCAGTGTCGCCGCGCATTATTGCCGGATTGCAGGATGCACCTGCTACTACCATCAGCGATGTCACCGCGAAAGACCGGGTGGTGAATCCGCAATTAGCGGCAGGGCTGAGCTAACGCGTCACCAGTGAATGCTAAAAAAATTGTGTCATGCCAGCGAACGCTGGCATCCAGTCTGTTTTTTAGTCGTGCGCTGCACGCTGGATGCCAAATCGAGTTTGGCATGACAACGTAAAAATACCCTTAACCAAATTTACGCTGAAACCGGAATTTTCGTCAGGCGCACCTGGCGGATGCGGCGGGGGTCGGCCACCAGAATTTCAGCCTTAAGGTCGGGCTTTAACATGACCACTTCGCCGCGCGCGGGTACGCGGCCCAGCATCGAGAAAATCAACCCGCCCAGCGTGTCGATGTCGGCGGTGGCGGGCATGGTGTCGTTCAGCAAACCACCCAGCATGCCGGATAAATGCTCGATTGGCGTGCGCGCATCGGCCTCGACAACATGGTCGCCCAACCATTTTAGGTGCGGCTCGTTCTCGTGGCCGTCGTGTTCGTCCTGAATTTCGCCGACCAGTTGTTCGAATAAATCTTCCATGGTCAGCAAGCCGTCGGTGCCACCGAATTCATCGACCACAATCGCCATGTGGCAGCCGGACACGCGCATTTTTACCAGTAAATCGACAATGCGCATGCTAGGCGGCACGAACAGCACTTCGCGCAGCAGCTCGGCAATGTCGAAGCGGGCGCTGGAGGCGAGGTAGGGGAATAAATCCTTCACGTGGATGAACCCGTCGATCTGGTCGAGCGAGTCTTCGTACACCGGCACGCGGGTATGGCCGATTTCGATGATGTGGGCTTTCAATTCCTCAAGCGTCACGTCGCGCTTCAGGCCCATGATATCCGAGCGTGGTACCATCACGTCGTACACGGTGAGTTCGCCGAAATGGATCATGTTTTTCAGCAGCGATTTTTCTTCGTCGCTGATGGTGGAAACGCCGCCCGCTTCTTCCTCGAGCGCTTCTTCGATCATTTCTTTGAGGGTGCCCTCGCCGCCGCGTTTCAGCATCCGCTCACGAAACCAGCGCGTGGCTTTTTGTAAGCTTGAAGGTGCTTCGTACGGCGAAACGTGTTTACTGTCGCCTTCGGCGGGGCTGGCGTGGTTCATAGGGTGAACGTTAGCTGTTTTCGTAGGGATTCGCAATACCCATCCTTGCCAGCAGCTTTATTTCTAGGGTTTCCATGGCATGGGCTTGCGCATCCGTTTCGTGGTCAAACCCAAGCAGATGCAAGGTTCCGTGAATGGCCAAATGCATCGCATGCGATTTTAGCGATTTTTTTTGTGCACGCGCTTCGGCTATCAACGTGTCGTAACTCAGCACCACATCACCCAGTTGTGTCACGCCCTCAATTTCAGAGCCATCGGGGAAGCTCAGCACGTTGGTCGGTTTGTTTTTACTGCGGTACTGGTGATTGAGGGCTTTCACTTCGGCGTCATTGGTGAGTACAAGCGTCACCTGATAGCTCCCCCCTTGAGGTGGAGCGGGGTTTGCCCTCGCAAACCCGTGGGGGGGAGTCGCCGCCGCATTACCCCCCACCGAATCGCGCTGCACGCTCTTCGACTCCCCCTCAAGGGGGGAGTCGAGACAATGAATCACCACCTCGCGCATCACCGGCCGCAGTCGCGCCCAGCGTGCATCGTGGGTGAGGATGGTGATTGCGTTTAACGTTGCCACGAGCCGGCTCCTTTTATGACGATGGAATTTCGGTGATAATAGTTTCAGCGTGACGGACATCAATAGGATTCGTTTTGCCGTCACGCGTATAGCCACGCACGATTACATGTAAATCACGCCCCCAAATTAACGGTTGCCTACCTTCGACCGCGCAGCGTTGATAATAAGGGAGTGCATACTTTGAGACACTGCGCGAATGATAGGTTCGAGGATCGAACGGACGAATGCTGGCAGGTAATAAAGCGCCATCTTTTCCCGATTGTACCGGATCGAACCACACCGCTTCGTGATTTTCCAAAACGTCAGCCTTAAACTGGAATACCTCACGCGAAAAAACTTTATGACCCGCTTCGTGCATCGCCCGGTTGAACAGTTGCGGGTGAATCGGCGAGAGAAAAATCACTTCATCCCATAAACAATCCAGCACAGGCACATGCAACTGAGCGATATGCTCGCGCCCTTTATATTTTGCTTGGTAGCGCGCTGCTAATTCAGGCTTAATTTCGTGAAGTGCCTTGAGTGGCCATAGCAAATTGCCATCCATTGAAGCAGGCACATTATGCCACAGATACGGCAAATGGGTGAACGGCTCAGTATTCATGGCGTCCATGTGACAAGGCCAGCCACTAAAAGCAACTAATCCAGCCCGCCGCCTTGTTCTTCGGCGTATTTGGTTTTTTTTGCTTCCCAGTCGTCGTAGGCTTTGATGATTTTGGCGGCGAGCGGGTGGCGCACCACATCGCCGTCGGAGAAGCGCACCACCTCGATGCCCGGAATTGTTTCGATTTTGGGGATGCAGTCAGTGAGTCCCGATTTGATGTCTTTCGGCAAATCGATCTGGCTTTGGTCGCCGGTGATGATCATACGTGAGCGTTCGCCCATGCGGGTGAGGAACATTTTCATCTGCGTGCGGGTGGTGTTTTGTGCTTCGTCGAGAATGACGAATGCGTTGCTGAAGGTCCGGCCACGCATGAACGCCAGCGGCGCAAGTTCAATTTCGCCGGATTCAATCGCCGCCTGCACACGGTCGGCGGGCATCATGTCGAATAATGCGTCGTAGAGTGGGCGCATATAGGGGTCGAGCTTGTCTTTCATGTCGCCAGGCAGGAAGCCCAGTTTCTCGCCCGCTTCAACCGCCGGGCGGCTGAGGATAATGCGCTCGACCTTTTTGTTGAGGAACATATACACCGCCATGGCCACCGCGATGTAGGTTTTGCCAGTGCCTGCGGGCCCGAGGGCGAACACCAGCTCGGAATCGTACAGCGCGCGGATGTAATTGGCCTGAATATGCGTGTAGGGCGTGATGGTTTTGCGCATCGTGCGAATGTACACGTCGGTGTCGGCTTCGCTGACGCCGTGGCGATTTTTGGGTTTTTTGTCGTTCACCGGCGGCATCATGCGAATGGCGGCGTCGATGTCGGTTTCGGTAATTTTCACGCCGTTTTCGATTTGGCTGTACAGCGACTGCATCAGCAGTTCCGTCGCGTCGATGTCGCGCTTGTGGCCGGTGATCGACAGCATGTTGCCGCGCGCCACCACTTCCACATTTAGCGCCGTCGCGATGCGGTCGAGATGCATGTCGCGCTCGCCATACAAAAGCGGCAGGAATTGGTTATGTTCGAAGAACACGTTGACGTTTTGTGTTTCGCGGGCGACTTTTTTATCGGGTTTGGACATGAATGCTCTCTGCATTAGTGGGGAGCGAAGTCACTCCACAGTATCATCCTGAACCTGTTTCAGGATCCATCAAAGCGCCGTCTGGCGCGGATAAACTTCAGCAGTTATACCGGCGCTGAACGCGCCTTAGATGGATCCTGAAACAGGTTCAGGATGACGGCTTAGGAAGTATTGCCCAATAACCTCACCCTTCAGGCTCAAACCGTACGCTTCACGAATTTCCACGTCAACGAGTTGGTGCATGGCCTGTGGGGAACCTTCGATCACGACCGACTGCATGTAAGGCGAACGGCCAATTAGTTGGCCCGTTTTTTTGCCTAGGCGGTCGAACAGCACGGGCAGCGTGTGGCCGATTTTGCTTTGGTTGAAGCGTAATTGTTGCGCGCCGATCAATGCCTGTAATCGCTGCAACCGTTCGTCCATCACTTTCAGCGGTACTTGCCCTTCGCGCTCGGCGGCGGGGGTGCCGGGGCGTGGGCTGTAATTAAAGCTGTAGGCGCTGGCGAACCCGACGGTTTCGATGAGGCGTAGCGTGTCTTCAAACTCCGAATCGGTTTCGCCGGGGAAGCCCACGATAAAGTCGGAGCTGAAGCCCATGTCGGGCCGCACCGCGCGTAGTTTATCGATGATGGCAATGTATTCCGCTGCTGTGTGTTTGCGGTTCATGGCTTTTAAAATGCGGTCGGAGCCCGATTGAACGGGCAGGTGCAACATGGGCATCAGTATTTCGATTTCGCCATGCGCGCGGATTAAATCGTCGCCCATGTCACGCGGGTGGCTGGTCGTGTAACGCAACCGCTTCAGGCCAGGCAGTTTGGCGAGGTGATGTAGTAGCTGCGCGAGGCTGTATTCTCCCTCCCCCATCGGGGGAGGGTTGGGGTGGGGGCCGCCAAGAAGCGCAGCGCTTGGGACTGCCCCCCGCCCACCCTCCCCCCGATGGGTGGAGGAGTATAGCCCATGATACGCATTCACATTTTGCCCCAGCAGCGTGATTTCCACCGCGCCCATGGCGATGTGTGCGCGCACCTCTTTTTCAATCGCCGCCACCGGGCGCGAAAATTCCTTGCCACGGGTGTAGGGGACGACGCAGAAGCTACAAAATTTATCGCAGCCTTCCTGAATCGACACGAACGCACTCACGCCCTGTGGGCGTAAACTGTCGGGCAGTAAATCGAACTTGGCTTCCTCGGCGAAATCGAGGCCCACTTGCGCGATGCGCGTGCGCTCGCTTTCCGCAATCAGTTCAGGCAAGCTGTGATAGCTTTGCGGGCCCACTACCACGTCGACATAGGGCGCGCGGGCGATGATTTCTTCGCCCTCCGCCTGCGCCACGCAGCCCGCTACCACAATTTGCATACGGCCCCGCCCCTCAGCCTTCATGCGTATCTTTTCGACATTCAGGCGGCCTAAATCGGAGTACATTTTCTCGGCCGCTTTTTCGCGGATGTGGCAGGTGTTCAAAATCGCGAGGTTAGCGCCGGCAAGCGTGTCGGTCTCCACATAGCCAAACGGCTCCAGCACATCCGCCATGCGCGTGCTGTCATAGACGTTCATCTGGCAGCCGTAGGTTTTGATGAAGAGTTTTTTCATAACCATCCTGTCACCCCGTCGCATGACGGGGTCCACCTGTTCACGCAAGATGGATCCCGGCATAAAGCCGGGATGACATTCTGTGGGTGTGGGTATTCATTACGCCATACTCAACGCATCAATCTTCGCCGCAAAAATGAAATCGTTTCGCGTCAGGCTGTTTACCGAATGGGTGGTAAGGTTCAGGCGCACGTAGCCCCAGCCGAATTCGATGTCGGGGTGGTGCTTTTCTGCTTCCGCCAATTCGCCCACTTTATTCACGAACGCCAATGCTAGGGCGAAGTTTTTGAACTTCCATTGCCGCGTCAGCACGGTCCATTCCAGCTCCCAGCCGTCGTTAATTTGGCCGAGTAGCTCGGTGATTTCGTGTTCGCCCAGCGCACCCTCGCCGGTTTTGCATGGTTGGCATTCTTCTGCGGTTAGGGCCATGGGACTCTCCTTTACATCGTGATGGCCAAGGGTTAGCAGGGTTTTCATGGCAGATAAACCAGTTTTAGCCTTCGACTGTACCACGCAGCATGCCAGCATCGCGCTTGCGGCGGGCGGCGAAGTTCGCACCCTACGGCTCGACGCCAACCGCCACGCCGCTGAGTTGATACCCGCCATCGACCAGCTTGTGCGCGAGGCGTCGCTTCAATATACTCAGCTTTTGCTGATGGTCACCACCGTCGGCCCCGGCAGTTTCACCGGCGTGCGCATTGGCCTCGCCGCGCTGCACGGGCTGGCGCTGGCGGCCAGCCTTCCGGTAAAAACCCTCACCTCACTCGAGGCTATGGCGTGGGCGGTGGCGATACGACAAAATCCGCCAACGGATTTTCATGTCGGCCTGCGTGCGGGCAAGGGTGAGGCCTACATGCAGCGTTTTTGTGTGCGCGATACGGCACCGCAGCCGATGGGCGATATTTTCCTTTGTGCCGAGGGGGAGGCAACAAACCACGCCCCCTATTTTGGCAACCTGCAACCCACCGACCACCCGAATTTTCTTGAAGCACCGGATGCGGCTGTTTTATGCCGCATCGCGCATTTGTTACCGGACTGCACGCTGGAACGCGCTCTGCCCCTTTATATCCGCCCGCCGGATGCGGCGATTGCAGCGCCGTTGCCATGGCTAGCATAAGCTACTTTCACCGGCGAACGCACCGTGCTAAACCCCAGCTGTTGGAGGAATTTATGAAAAATGTACTGACCTTAGCCCTGTTTCTGCTCGCCGCCTGCTCGACAGCCCCCGCGGCCTATCAACCACAGCCCTACAGCTATGGCGCGCCGCTTACTATCAGCGCCTTGCAAGTGAAGGTAACGGATAATTTTTCAACACCGCTGAAGCTGCCCCATATCGAGCAGGATTTCCCCGTACTGCCCTCGACAGTGTTAAAGCACTGGGCCGACCAGCGCCTCAAAGCAAGTGGCAATGGCGGCGTGATGGAAGTCAGCATTAACGAGGCGTCTGCGGTGGCCGTACCGCTCGCCAAAACCAAAGGCGTCGAAGGATTTTTCACCGACGATCAGGATACGCGTTACAACCTCACGCTGAAGGTCAATTTCCGCATTTATTCCGGCACGTCGGGTCTGTCGGATGCGTCGGGCGATGTCACCGTCACGCGCTCGCGCACCATCAACGAGAAAGCAACCGTGTATGATCGCCAGAAACTGTTCGACGAGATGCTGCACGAAGCGATGGCTAGTTTCGACCGTGAGGCCGAGTTACGCCTGCGCCAATATTTCTCCGGGTTCATGAAATAACATGCACATCTACCTACCCATTGCGGAACTGGCGGTAAATGGCTACTGGCTGCTTTTACTTGGCGGCATTACCGGCTTGTTTGCAGGCATGTTTGGTATTGGCGGCGGGTTTATTCTTACCCCCATGCTTATTTTTATGGGCGTCACCCCGGCGGTCGCGGTGGCCACGTCCACCAACATGATGGTCGCCTCATCGTTTTCGGGGTTCCTCACGCACTGGAAACGCAAACGCGTGGATATCGAAATCGGCGGCTGCCTGATTATCGGCGGCATTGCGGGCGTGCTCATCGGGGTCGATGCGTTTTCGCGGCTGCAGCGTGTGGGCCAGGTCGATTTGATGATTACGCTGCTGTATGCATCGCTGCTGCTGGCGGTGGGCATTCTCACCGCGCGCGAAGCACGTTCCATGTTGCGAGCGCGACGCGCCGGTGCTACCAGCCACACGCTGCACGGCTTTGCCATGCCCCAATGGATCAGCCGCTGGCCACTACAACGGAATTTTGGCCGTTCCGAAGTGAGCCACAGCATTCTGTTGCCGATTGCACTTGGGGTGGTGTCTGGCCTGCTGGTTGGTTTTCTAGGTGTCGGCGGCGGATTTATTACCATCCCGATGATGATTTACATGCTGCGTATGCCGCTCACTGTCACGGTTGGTACGTCGCTGTTCCAGATTATTTTCATCACGGCACTCGCCACCATTTTACACGGCATTCACACGCAGGCGCTTGATATTGTGTTGGCGTCGCTATTGCTCACCGGCTCGGCAGTCGGCGCGCAATATGGTGTGCGGCTGGCCGCCAAAATGCCCACCTACCTGTTACGCGCCATCATGTCAGCGCTGATGCTGTTGATTGCCGCCCGCCTCGCCTACGGGCTGTTCATCACGCCCGACGATATTTTTACCCTCACGGTAACGCCGCTATGAACTGGCGCACGACCATGATAGCGGTGCTGTGCAGTGTGTGGGCCATGAGCGCCCATGCCCAAAAAACCGAGCAGCACGCCGTGTCGCTCACCAACCCGCTGGTGGCCGACCTGTCGCAAAATGCGGTGGCCATTCGCACCAGCTTCAATGGCGCGCAATTGCTGGTGTTCGGCGCGCAGAATATTCCGGGCGAACTGGTAATTGCCGTGCGCGGGCCGGAGGCAAATTTATCGTTGCGCCGCAAGGAGCGCATCGCGGGCATGTGGATGCATGTCGACCAGCGCAGCTACGGCAAATTGCCGTTGTTTTATGCGCTGGCCAGCACCAAGCCGCTCGACGAAATTGCCGCGCCCGCGTTGCTGCAAACGCTGGGGCTAGGGGAATCGCAGGTGATTTTAAGCGGCAACGCCCGCCCGAACGACCGCTTCGATACGGCGCTGTTTGCTACCTTGAGCACCAAGCAATGGTGGCAGGTGCCATTCGCGAAAATCACCTATTTCGGCGAAAGCCTGTTCAAAGCCCGCCTCAATTTGCCCGACACCTTGCCGCGCGGCGATTTCACGGCCGAAGTGTACTTGTTCGATAGCGGCCAGTTGGTCGCGTTCCAAAGCATTCCGCTCGCCGTGTACAATACCGGGTTCGATGCATGGATTACCGACAAAGCGCGCAATCGCGGTTTAGCCTACGGTATTTTCTCCGTCCTTCTGGCCCTGCTCGGCGGCTGGCTGGCTCACCGGGTTTTCAGCCGGGGGTAACCCACGCGCGCGGCGATACAGTTTTTTCGCCTGCTGCCAATACCAGCCCACAGGACGATCGTTCAGCACCACGGTCCCCGCGATGTAATCGTGCCAGCCGCGCCGCTGTTTGTTGAAGCTGACCCAGATGACTCCCAGCATCATGGCACCTGCGGCGGGAATGTAGGCGAGATAACGCAGCACAAACCGCCAGCGCGACGGGGCTTCAAGGCTTGGGTAGCGCACGATGCGCAGCCCCATCAGCCACTTACCCGGCGTGGTGCCGAAAAACGCCTGGGTGCCCACGATAATGACGCCCATCATCGCAATCTGCACCAGCGCATTCAGCAGCCAAAACTGAATCACATGTGCCTCAATCAGGATATCGAGCATGGCGAGGCCATTCGGCGCATCGTGCAGCAGCTCGAGTTTTTCCTGATCCATTCCCTGATAGATTTTGCTGGTGAGCACCCGAAACGGGACTTGCAGAATCACGAACAAAATCCACAAGTCAATCGCGGCAGCCAAGGTGCGCGCATACAAATCGGCGTAATGCGGGCCCACATGCGGCGGCTTGCGCTTGGGCAGCGCCCATTCGGTCAGTTTGTTGAGCAGTACAAGCGGGTCTTTCATGGCAATCCCTCCAGCAGGGCGTGAATTTCGTGGGCTTCCTCGGCGCTCGCGACCCTTGGCTGGGCCACGCAGCGCGGCACATGGCCAATAAACGGGGCGAGTCCTCTCATGGTTTCCGCAAGCGTTACCTGACTTTCCGCCGTTTCGCTGACGACCAGCGCTGCCACTTCAAGCCCCGCCATTTCAAGCACCTTCAGCGCGCTCAACGTGTGGCTAATGGTGCCGAGGTAACTGCCCGCCACCAGAATGACGGGGTATCCAAGCGCCTGCATCCAGTGCACCACCGTGTGTGTGTTGTCGAGCGGCACCATCACCCCGCCCACGCCCTCGACCAAATGCACATTGCCCTCGCCCGCCGACCACGCGACTAATTCATCGAACGGGATTTGCGCATCCTCCAGCGCTGCGGCGCGGTGTGGCGACAGGGCTGCAGCAAACGGCCAGCGCGTAACCGTGAACACATCGCTACCCAGTGCCTGAGCGATTTCCGTCGCGTCGCTGGGGGCCGCGATGCCGCCGCTTAACACTGGCTTTTTAGCAGAAACATGAATGCCCGCTTTTTTTGCCGCGTGAATCAGGGCGCACGTTGTAAAAGTTTTACCAACCCCCGTGCCCGTCGCGGTGATGAAATAGCGACGTGGCTTCATGGTTTGCTCACCACGGCAAACCATGTGTGCCAGCTGACGGGCAGGCCCTGTGGGCCGCGCTTTGCCTCATACGCGCGCAACATGCCACGCCAGCGTTCGGCGCCGGTGAGGCTGGCTCCATGGCGAATCTCGGCGCTGCCCGCACCAATGCCGCGCATTGTGTTCAGCAAATTGCTTACGGTGGCGTAATGCTCCACATCGGCCCGGCAATCAGCACTCACGATGCCCAGACCCACATTTTCAATCGCCGCGCGGTAAGCTGACACGGTGCGCATCGGCAGTAACGAAAGCCGCAACGCGGCATGCGTCGCCGCCTCGCGCAATTCGTCCAATGTGCCTTCCACCAGCGTCGCAATCATGGCGCGGCCACCGGGGCGAAGCACGCGCTGCAATTCACCCATCGCGGCGTTCAAATCCGGCACCCATTGCAGGCACAGCGACGATACCACCGCATCGACCGAAGCATCCGCGAGGGGAATCGAAGCGGCATTCGCCTGCAATACCACGCCCATGCGCTGCGCCTGCGCGCACATACCGGGGGCAATGTCGAGGCCGATCCACTGCCAATGCGGTCGTTTTTCTGCAGTGAGCGTACGAAACATTCCAGTACCGCAACCCACATCCAGCACGCGCGCATGAGCGGGTAGCAGCATCAGGGCCGCATCGGCCACGCGGGCGCATTGAGTGCGCTGGAAATGCGCCCGCGCCTCGTACTGCGCGGCGTGGCGGCTGAAATTCTGTTGCAACAACGCGCTCATGCGGCCAAGCCCAATGCGCTGCGGTGGGCCTCAATTTCCGCCCTTACGCGTGCCGCATCTTTTACGTGCGGCGCATGCGCGGTGCCGGCCCAGCTATTCAGCTGCGCGTTTGGCAAGCGTCGCTGCAGCAGCACCGCCTGCGCGTGGGGGACGATATGGTCGTTCATACCGTGAATGATAAGGGTTGGTGGCATATTTGCAAGGTCGAGCGTGGCCGCATCGAACCGCCCCAAATCGTCGAGCCACGGTAAAAACCGCGCCGTATTTTCAACTTCCGGATGATGCGACAGCCCCGCTACGATGCGGCGCATGTCATCGTCGCCTTTCGCTACCAGCGCATGGAAACGATCCTTCGTACGCGCCGCGTCGCTTGCATAGTTATCCCTAAACTGGCTGAACGTTTGCTCACTAATTCCGTCAGGTTTTTCGGTGCTGACAAAGCGATACGGCGCGCCGATAAGGGTTACATGTCGGGGACGCAAAACGCCCGCCGCGATCGCCCGCAATGTCAGTTGCGCCCCCATCGACCACGCCACCACGTTCGGCACATCGCGAAATATGCTAAGGCTGTCGAAGCTATCCTCCACCGACGCGTACGCGCTGAAATCAAACGTCGCCGCGCCCGGCGCAATCGGCAACAGCGCTTCCACCGGTTGCGTCCAACCACTGAGGGTGAGTGTGTGCGTCATCGCTTACTCATACACCTGCCGTTGGTTTCGCGCAGGCTGAGGCCCATGTCACGAGTCGTGTGCGGGGCATGGCATGGATCCCCGCCTGCGCGGGGATGACGGCCAGAGTGTAAAGAGACGCATAAAACCAACCTCATGCCGGCAAATCCTTCAACGCCGCAATCAACTGTTCCACCTGCGCGCCCGTATGCGTGCTGCTGAACGCCAACCGCAGTCGCGCGGTGCCGGGCGGCACGGTGGGCGGGCGAATGGCGACCACTAGCAAGCCACGTTGACGCAGAAATTCCGATGCTTCCAGCGCACGCTCCGGCGTGCCCATGATGATCGGCACAATCGCGCTTTGCGCAAGCGGCAGGCCCAATGAATCCGTCACGCACCGCGCATGGGCGAGCGCACGCTCTCCGCGCTCCGGCTCAACCTCCATCACTTCAAGCGCCGCGAGGGCGGAGGCGCACACGGATGGCGGCAACCCAGTCGAAAACACCATGCTGCGCGCTTTGTTGACCAGCACATCGATCACCGCTTGCGCAGCGCACGCATAGCCGCCATAGGCCCCCGCCGCTTTCGACAGCGTGCCCATCCACACATCTATTTCCGCCGCCTCGGGCTTCACCACGCCCAGCCCATGCGCGTCATCAACCAGTGTCCATGCATCGTGCGTGCGCGCCATTGCGGCGATTTCCGCTAGCGGCGCAACATCACCATCCATGCTGAACACATGCTCCGTCGCGATCAGTGCGTGTTTGAATTCGCCACGGTGTTTCGTCAACAACGCCTGCAAATGCGCCATGTCGTTATGAGCAAAACGCATCAGTTTTGCACCGGATAACTGCGCACCATCCAGCATGCAGGCATGGGCCAGTTTATCAGCAAACACTACATCGCCCGCGCCTACCAGTGCTGGAATAATGCCCAGATTCGCAAGGTAGCCACTACCAAACACCAGTGCCGCCTGCGTGCCCTTCATGGCGGCCAGCTTCGCCTCCAGCGGCGCATACAGCGGGTGATTCCCCGTCACCAGCCGCGAGGCCATGGCCCCGGCCCCATATTCAGCCAGCGCCGCCTGCCCCGCCGCGATCACCCGTGCGTCGCGTGCGAGGCCCAGATAGTCATTGTCGGCGAACGACACCAGCCCCTCCGCCGCGCCGCGCAACTGGCGGCGCAGCTTGGCAGCGTCCAGTGCGGCAAGCTCGGTTTGGCAATATGCAGCGAGGTTTGGCATTTTTCGTTGCTAGCCCTAGCATTCGCAGGTAAATCACGCAACGGATTGCACGCGCAGCCTAGCTGGCCGTGCAAAACCACTTATAGGCTGTCATCCCGGTTTTGCATTTGCAAACACCGGGATCTCCCGCAGCGCACTCACTCGGGCTTATCGCCTAGAGTGAAAGCGCGTTGCGGGAGATCCCGGGACGAGCCCGGGATGACAGTTCCACAACGAACGCTTACCCTGCAGGTATCTCATGCGCCACGATTGGACCCGCGAAGACGCCCTCGCCCTCTTCGCCCTGCCTTTGCCCGAGCTGCTGTTTCGCGCCGCCACCGTGCATCGCGCCCATTTCGCGGCTGATGAAGTGCAGGTCTCCACGCTCTGTTCCATCAAAACCGGTGGCTGCCCCGAGGATTGCAATTACTGCTCGCAATCGGCCCATTTCGAAACGCCCGTAAAAGCCACCAAACTCATGGAAGTAGAACAAGTGCTGGCCGACGCGCGCGCCGCCAAAGCCGCCGGAGCCAGCCGTTTCTGCATGGGCGCCGCCTGGCGCAACCCCAAAGCGCGCGATATGGAAGCCGTGAGCACCATGATTCGCGAAGTGAAAGCCATGGGGCTGGAAACCTGCGCCACGCTTGGCATGTTAACGGCCGAACAGGCGGCGGAACTGAAAGCGGCCGGCCTCGATTATTACAACCATAACCTCGACACGTCGGAAGCATATTACAGCGAAATCATCACCACCCGCACCTACCAAGACCGACTCGACACGCTGGCGCATGTGCGCGCGGCGGGCATGAAAACCTGCTGCGGCGGCATTATGGGCATGGGCGAAACCGAGACTGACCGCGCCGACATGCTGGTGACACTCGCCAACCTGCCCACGCACCCAGAATCGGTGCCCATCAACCTGCTCATCCCAGCCGACGGCACACCACTTTCCGGCAATGCGCGGATTGACGGCATCGCGTTTGTGCGCACGGTCGCCGTCGCGCGCATCCTCATGCCCGCCAGCATGGTGCGCCTTTCCGCCGGGCGCGAGGGCATGAGCGACGAACTGCAAGCGCTGTGCTTTTTCGCAGGCGCCAATTCCATTTTCATCGGCGAAAAACTCCTCACTGCCGCCAACCCCGACGCGAACGCCGACGCCGCGCTGTTTGCGAAGCTGGGACTGAAGCCGATGGTGAATCCAAACGCTGTGCAATCGCAGGCGGCCTAATGTTTGTTGCCGATGTCGATGCGCAGTTACCCGCTCCCCCCTTGCGGGGGAGCCAAATTTTCTCTTGGAAAATTTGGTGGGGGGTCATGGTGCAGCACCACATTCCGAGCGCATTTTTTTATCGTCCGCATGCCCCCCACCAAATCGCAAGAGCGATTTGGCTCCCCCGCAGGGGGGGAGCGGTACTGCCCGGTACGACGCAATGACAGACTCCCCCCCATGGCTCACGCAAGGCTGGCCGCATATCTGGCTGCCATACACGCAAATGCAAACCGTCACTGCGCCGTTGCCAGTAGTGGGCGCTGAAGGCTGCGTGTTGAAACTGGCCGACGGGCGCGAACTAATCGACGGCATCGCCAGTTGGTGGAGCATGTGCCATGGCTATCAGCACCCGCACATTGTGGCGGCCATGCAAAAACAGGCGGGCGAGCTGAGCCACGTGATGTTCGCAGGCCTCGCACATGCGCCTGCTTACACGCTCGCCGCAAGGCTTTGCGCTAAAGCAGGCATGGGGCTCGAGCGCGTGTTTTTTGCCGAATCGGGCTCCGTCGCTGTCGAAGTCGCGCTAAAAATGGCGCTTCAATACTGGCGTAACAAGGGCGAACCAAAACGCACCAAATTCATCTGCTTCAACCACGGCTATCACGGCGACACTGTGGGTGCGATGAGTGTGTCGTCCGACAGCGATTTCAAAACTGCCTATGGCAGCCTCACACTTAAAAATTATCAGCTTGATTTGCCAACCGACGAATACAGCTTCGCCGAATTCACCGACACACTTTCGGCCATTCGCGGGCAGGTCGCGGCCATCATCATCGAGCCGCTGGTGCAGGCGGCGGGCGGTTTCCGCTTTCATTCCGCCGATATTTTGAGCGAAATCCGCCGCGTTGCACGTGAGCAAAACATCCTGTTCATTGCCGACGAAATAGCAACCGGCTTTGGCCGCACCGGCAGCATGTTCGCCTGCCACGAAGCCGCCATAGAACCCGATATTCTGTGCGTCGGCAAAGCCCTCAGCGGCGGGCACATGCCACTGGCCGCCACCCTCGCCAGCAGCAAAGTTTTTGACAGTTTTCTGGGCGACGCCGACGACAAAGCCCTCATGCATGGCCCAACTTTCATGGCCCACCCCATCGCCTGCGCGGCCGCCAATGCCTCGCTGGATGTGTTCGAGCGCGAGCCGCGATTGGCACAGGTGGAAGCGCTAGAGCTGGCGCTATGGGAGGGCTTGCGAGGTTTCAAAAACCACCCGTGGGTGGCGGATGTGCGCGTGAAAGGTGCCATCGGCGTGATCGAATTAAACGATGCTGCCCCCGCCGCCAAATCGCTGCGCCCGCATTTCGTGGAACACGGCG
>JBJXEM010000036.1:0-29693 GCA_046154225.1 Rickettsiales bacterium | reverse complement strand
CTCAGCCCGTGGTGCAGCTGCATTCATTCCTCGAAGTCATCGAACTGTTCGAGTTGAAGCGCGAGGCGTTGTTGGCCTCGCACTTCATCAACGACATGCGCCTTGTCGCGTTTGAAACCGGGCGAATTGAGGTGAAACCCGTCGGCCATATTGGGGCCGAAGTGCCTGCCCGAATCAACCGCCGCCTCGCGGAATGGACCGGCATGCGCTGGAACCTTGTGTATGCCGAATCCGCGCAAGGCGCACCCACCTTGCGCGAACAACGCGCCGCCGCCACCGCACAGGCCCAGGCCTATGCCGTTTCGCACCCGAAGGTGCAGGCTGTGCTCGAAATATTCCCTGACGCGAAGATTATTGAATTCGTGCCGAATAAATAGATTGCCGTGAGTGGTGTGTCGTGCGTAGTGAGTGGTGAATATCGCCACCACTCACCACCCACTACTCACCACCCACAGGAGAGAAATGTGAACATCCAAAAAATGCTGAAACAAGCGCAGGAAGTGCAAGCCAAACTCGGCACGCTGCAAGCCGAAATGGAAGCGCGTGAGTTCGAGGGGAATTCTGGCGCCGGGGCGGTGAAAGTCACCCTCACCGGCAAAGGCCACCTGCTGAAAGTGGCGCTCGATGCGACGCTTTTGAACGCCGATGAAAAAGACATGCTCGAGGATCTCATCATCGCCGCCCACCGCGACGCGAAGGACAAAGCCGACACCGCGCTGGCCGACGCCATGGGCAGCCTCACCGGCGGCATGAACCTGCCGGCGGGCATGAAGCTGCCGTTTTAGTTCGCCCCCATGCGCCACGCATTCGCTGCATTTGGCCTGCTTGCTGCCCTGATGCTTGGGGCATCGCCCGCGCATGCGTTGCTGAAAAACACGCCGTGCTCCGCACCCACTGCCTGCAAAAAACTCGAGACTGCCATTCGCCAGTGCGCGCCGCGTAAGCCCTGCACGTCGCTCGTGAACGCGGTGAAGGCGCTGCAGGCTCCAACCGCCTGCCAGCGCGCGCAATCTGCCGACAGCCACGCCTTTTCCCTGTGCAGTAAAGCGACCCAGAACCGCTCGTTCGAGTTGCTCTCGCACCTGTCGGGCAAAAGCGCCAAACGCCTCTTCTGCTCCGAGCGTTACAAAAACATGATCACCCGCCGCAGCGCCCTGCGTGAACAATACACTTACGCCTACGCCCCCTACGACCCCAATTCCGAAGACGACGAAATAGGCGCCGAAAAACCTGATTTTTTTGCGACCATGACCGATTGCCGGGGCGTGAAATAATGACCGCCATTGACCGCCTCATTGCTGAACTCGCGAAGCTTCCGGGCGTTGGCCCGCGTAGCGCACGCCGCCTCGCGCTGAATTTACTGCGCGAGCGCACCCGTCGCATTCCGCCCCTCGTCGCCGCCCTCACCACCGCGCTCGAGCAAGTGCGCACCTGCAGCCTCTGCGGCAGCCTCGATGGCACCGACCCCTGCACCCTGTGCACCGACGACAAACGCGACGCGGGCCTCATCTGCGTCGTGGAGGACGTCGCCGATGTGTGGGCGATGGAGCGTTCGCGCGCCTTCCCCGGCCGTTACCATGTGCTGGGCGGTACGCTTTCCGCGATCGACGGTCGCGGGCCGGATGCCTTGCGCATCGAACCGCTCGTGGCGCGCGTCACATCCGGGCAAGTGCGCGAACTTATCCTCGCGTTATCGGCCACCGTCGCGGGCCAAACCACCGCGCATTACGTGGCCGAACGGCTGCATGGCCAGCCCGTAAAACTCACGCAGCTCGCCCACGGCCTACCCATGGGCGGCGAACTCGATTACATGGACGACGGCACGCTGAGCGCGGCGCTGAACGCGCGGCTGGCGTATTAGCTTAATGTTGTCTCATTTGCATCGATCATAGAATATATGGTAGCATCCCCTCGGGCTGTCATCCCGGCCTTGTGCCGGGATCCATCTTTCTTAAATAAAGATGGACCCCGGGATAAACCCGGGGTGACAACTGTATGTATATGCTCGCAAGGAAGTTATAATCGCGTATCGCCCTCACCCTGAATTTTCTTCAAGTGAAAATTCAGACCTCTCCCAAGGGAGAGGTTACGCTGCGGCATCCTCGGTGTTCCATTGAAACGTAGGCGATGAGGCGTGGGTAAGCTCTCCCGAGGGCGAGGTCGAAAGATATCCCATGTGTTTTTCAGATGAGGGCGGACAAAACTAGGCCGCATCTTCCCGCGTGATTTGAACCAACTCATCCGCCTCTTCTCCCAGCACTGCCGCCGGAATGGCCTTGGAGTTCTTGACGCCCAGCGCACGCAGCTGCTCGGCCTGGCGCAGTACATTGCCGGTGCCGGTCGAGAGTTTCTTCAGCGCTTCACCATAGGTTTCCTGCGCGGAATCCAGCTTTTTGCCGAGGCTCAGCATATCGCTCACAAACCCAGCCACCTTGTCATACAGCGCGCCACCGCGCTTGGCGATTTCGTCGGCGTTTTTGTTCTGCCGCTCGAACTTCCACATCGAGGCGATAATTTTTAGAATCGCGAACAGCGTGCTTGGGCAGACGATGATGATTTTACGCTCCCACGCATGGGCGTGCAGGTTCGCGTCCTCCTGCATCGCGAGCGAATAGGCGCCCTCGATGGGCATAAACATCAGCACATATTCAGGCGTATCGAGCCCCGGCGTGTCCTGATAGCGACGCTCTTCCAGCCCCTTCACATGCGCCTTCACCGATTGCAGGAACTGCGCGAGATGCGTTGCTTTCGCCGCCGCATCCTCCTCGCCACAGAAGCGCTCATAAGCGGTGAGCGAGACTTTCGCATCGATGATCGCGTGTTTGTTCTCGGGCAGTTTAATTACCACGTCCGGCTTCTGGGTGCGCCCATCCTCCGGGTGTTTCAGGCCGAGGCCGGTGCCTTGCGTCACATATTCCTCGTCGCGGCGCAGGCCCGCCGCTTCTAAAATCCGTTCCAGCACTACCTCACCCCAGTTGCCTTGTGCCTTACTGTCGCCGCGAAGAGCCTTACTTAGATTCTCGGTTTGAAAGCGCATTTCGTTACTGACTTTCACGATGTTCGCTATTTCGTTTTTCAGCGCGAACTGCTCCTTCGCGTGGCTGCCAAATGACTCGCTGATATGTTTTTTAAAGCCAGACAAATCCTCTTTCAGCGGGGTTAACAGCTTCTGCAGATTTTTTTCGGATTGCTGGTGTTTCTCTTCAAAAATCCGGTTGGCAAGGTTCTCGAATTTCAGCTGGAACTGGTCCTGCATCTGCGTCACGAATTCCTGCTGGCTGCCAAGTTTTTCCTCCAACGTCTGCTTCTGCATGTCGAGCGCGCCAATGCGGGTTGTATAGTTCCGTATTTCCTGCTCAAGTGCTGCAAGCTTCACTTTCAGCTCGGCGCTTTGCGGGTCGCCTGCAGCGCCCGCCAACAGTTTGCGCGCGACGAGGAAACCCGCCGCCGCTCCGCTTAAAAAAATCACTACCGGCAAAAGCATTTCCATGGGCATCTCCCTTGACTAAACAAGTTAAGCATAGCAGCATCGCGCGCATGCCGAAAGAAAAAGCCGCTATCCCTACTGCCGCCATTATTCTCGCTGCCGGAAAAGGCACGCGGATGAAATCGGCCATGCCCAAAGTCATGCATAAAATTGCGGGCCGCCCCATGGTGGCGCACGCCATGGCGCAAGCGCAGCTGGCAGGGTGCGAGCCGTTTTGTGTGGTGATTGCGCCCGGCATGCATCAGGTGGTAGCAACCGCGCGCGAACTGGCCGACGATGTGCGCGTGGCCACCCAAACCGAGCAGCTCGGCACCGCCCACGCCGTGCTCGCCGCGCGCGACGCCCTCGCCAATTTCGACGGCAACCTGCTGGTGCTCTATGCCGACACGCCGCTCGTCACCGCCGACACGATGCAGCGTTTGAACGCCGCACTCATTCGCGATGCACGCTGCGCCGTCGCGGTGCTTGGCTTCACGCCTGCGCAACCGGGCGAGTATGGCCGCCTCGTGATAGAGCAAGGCCAGCTCACCCGCATCGTGGAAGCGAAAGACGCGACGGACGCGGAGCGCGCCATTACCCTGTGCAATTCGGGTGTCATGGCGCTGCGCGGCAATGTGGCGTGGGAGCTGCTTTCACGCATCGACAACCAAAATGCTAAAGGCGAATTTTACCTCACCGACATCGTGGCGCTGGCGCGTGCGGATGGCTTCACCGCCACCGCCATCGAGGCCGACGCTGATGAAGTGCTGGGTGTGAATTCACGCGTGGAACTGGCCGCCGCGGAAGCCATTTTTCAAACTCGCGCGCGCTTCATGCACATGCAAAACGGCGTGACGCTGACGGACCCCGCCACCGTTTATTTCAGTGCCGATACCACCATCGGGGCCGACAGCATTATCGAGCCCGGTGTGTTTTTCGGGCCTGAAGTAGCGATTGCGGGTAACTGCCACATCAAGGCCTACAGCCACGTTGAGGGCGCGGTGATTGGCGAGGGCTGCGCCGTGGGTCCGTTCGCGCGGCTGCGCCCCGGCACCAATTTGGGCGACGGGGTGAAAGTCGGGAATTTCGTCGAGCTGAAAAAAAGCGAAATCGAGGCCGGGGCGAAAATCAACCACCTTAGTTATATCGGCGACGCAAGCGTAGGGGCGGACGCCAATATTGGTGCCGGCACCATCACCTGCAACTACGATGGCTATTTGAAACACCGCACTGAAATCGGCCGCGATGTGTTCATCGGTAGCAACACCGCACTCGTCGCCCCCGTGCGCATTGGCGATGGGGCCATGGTGGCTGCCGGTTCTGTCGTCACCGACGACATTGAGGCGGATGCGCTGGCCATCGCCCGCCCCCGCCAGGAACAAAAAGCCGAATGGGCAAAAGGTTTTCGCGAGAAGCAACAGGCCGAGAAACTGGCGACGAAAAAAACCTCGTAACCGTCATCAGCCTGTCACAAATCTGCGCTACCTGTTGAGGCTCGGGAGTCGTCATGGCATATCTGACCGACCACATGTATGATGGGCTGAGCGTAAGCGACACGCTTTCGGCTGCATCCATCGTTGAGCGTTTACCTGACGCGCTTTCGCGCCGCGTGGTGCTGCTTCACGCCGTGCGTGATTTACGCACCGACCGTGGGGCAACGCTGACACGATCGCAGCGCCTGCACCTGCAACGCTGCCAATCACTCGCCGACATTGCGCAGGTTTTTAATGCATCCGAAGCGTCGGAAATCACGGCACAGCTCGCGCCGCTACTGGAGCGCTACGCCGACGATTATACCCATCGCCCTGGCCCTATGCTGGCCAACTACCAAGCCGCCATCGGCGGCGACTGGCGTACTCATTGATGAAGCGCTAGCTGCATTAACTCCAACGCCGCCTTCACTGCCGCAAAACGCACCGCGCTGCGGTCGCCGCTGAAGTGGCACGTGCGGTGCAGCGTGGCGTGGCCCACGCGGGCGCAGGCGAGGTGCACGAGGCCGACGGGTTTGGTTGGCGTGGCACCACCGGGCCCGGCGATGCCGGTGACCGCTATGGCGAGCGACGCGTCGCTTGCCTGCAAGGCCCCCTCGGCCATGGCGCGGGCGACAGGTTCACTCACGGCGCCATGCATTTCAATCAGCGCGGCATCGACGCCGAGCATGCGGTTTTTGGCGGCATTTGCGTAAGTGATGAAACCTCCCACCACCACGTCCGACGAACCGGGAATTTCCGTCAGCAGCGCGGCGATGAGTCCGCCGGTGCAGGATTCGGCGGTAGTGAGTGTCAGCCCCTGTGCGCGGCAAGCGGCGAGCAATTGTTCGGCATCGTGGATGAGCTTTGTTAAAAACATTATTCCCCCTATTCTCCTGTCATCCCGGGTTTATCCCGGGATCCAGTCCCGCCACGAAAGTCTGCCGAGGGGGTTGGCTGGATCCCGGGACAAGCCCGGGATGACATGTTTGATTTTGTATCAGCAACATGCCTTATGCGATGTAAGCGTATAAAAAGCAGCGTCCGTATGAACGCGGGTGACCATTCCGTGAATGCATTACTTCATCATGGCCAAAAAATAATCCGAATAGGCGTAGAACCCATACAGGCAAATTCCTGCGGGAATCGCGGCCAGCAAATCGTCGAACATCACGCCAAAGCCGCCATGGATGTTTTTATCGGCCCAAGAAATGGGCCATGGCTTCACGATGTCGAAAAATCGGAACAGGAAAAATCCTGCGATGAGAAACAGCGGCTCGTGGCAGATCGTGTCCATCTGCCCGCCCGCATCGCCGAACCAAATCAGCAGCATGTGCCATAGGCTGTAGGTGAACCACTGCCCCGCCAGCTCATCCACGATGATTTCGCCCGGGTCGTGCGCGGTGCCCTGATCATGCATGTAGCGCGTCGCACTTTGCGTACCAAGATACGTAAACAGCGCCGCAGCAATGGGCAGCACGGCCCAGCCATACGGCACCAGCAAAATGCCATAGGCGAGCATTGCCGCCACGGCTGATCCCGCCGTGCCGGGCGCAAAGCCGCACAACCCCACGCCATACAAGGTGGCCAGTGTGCGGCGCGATTTCATGACTGCTCTACTTTCACTCCCCCCTTGAGGAGGGTTTGGAGCGAGAATAAATTTCCACTCAATGTGGAAATTTTTCTAGTCCAAAGAAACGCAAGTGCGTTTCGGTGGGGGGTGATGGGAATTGCCCAATCCCCCCACCAAATCCGAAGACGGATTTGGCTCCCCCGCAAGGGGGGAGCGAAGAAAAAAATGCGGTTGCGTAATTTCTTCATGCGAGGGCCGGTAACGCGACGGTGGCGACGGCTTGGCACGCAATGCCTTCGCCGCGGCCGGTGAAACCGAGCTGTTCGGTGGTGGTGGCTTTCACGCTCACTTGCGCCATGTTGACATCAAGCAATGTGGCAATCATTTCGCGCATGGCGTCGCGGTGCGGGCCGATTTTCGGCAGCTCGCAAATCACCGTGGCGTCGATATGATGAATCACGCCGCCCGCCGCACGCACACGCTTGCCCGCTTCGGTTAAAAACATGCCGGAATTAGCGCCTTTCCAGCGTTCGTCGGTCGGCTTGAAATGCATGCCGATATCGCCGTCGGCGATGGTGCCGAGCAGCGCGTCGGTGATGGCGTGCAGCAGCACATCGGCGTCGGAATGGCCGAGCAGTTTGTGGCTGTGGGGAATATCAATGCCGCCGATACGGATGACGCCCGCTTCGCCTGCCGGAATCAACTGGTGCACGTCGTAGCCCATACCCACCGCGATGCGCGATGCCGCCGCCTGTTCCGCCCATACCATGTCTGCTCCTGTCGTTACTTTTCGCAAATCTTCACTGCCCTGCACATAAACCAGCGTGCCCCCAGCCGCAAGCCATGTGGCGGCGTCGTCGGTGGGTAGTTCGGGGTGCGGGGTTCGGGGTTCGGGGTTCGTAAGTGAGAGGAGGCGCGCAAAAGGGAACGCCTGCGGTGTTTGGATGCGCAGTAGTTGGTCGCGTGGCACTTCGCTCCATGTGGTGCCGTCGAAGCGGCGCAATGTGTCGGCGACAGCAAGTGCGGGCAGCACGGCGGTATCGGCACCGAGTTTTTCGATGATTGCGTCAATCATCGCCGCACTTAAAAATGGCCGCGCCGCGTCGTGAATGAGCACATAGTCCGGCGCATAGGCGGCCAATGCCTCAAGGCCCGCACGCACCGAATCGGCCCGCTCGGCCCCGCCATGGATGGGGGGGAGAATTTTTTCAACTGTCACCCCGGCCGTAGCGCCGGGGTCCCGCTTTTCAGAAGCTGGATTGGCTTCGCCTCTCTCCGCTACGCTACGGGTCCGGTGTTGCTGCGCAAACCGGGATGACAAATGAGAGTGGATTGCCGCATCGAACAAGGCCGTATGCTCAGGGTGAATCACCACCTGCACCGCGGCGATAGCCGGGTGGTTACCCAATGCCTCGACGCTGTAGCGCAGCAGCGGTTTGCCCGCGATGAGGGCGTATTGTTTGGGCAGTACCCCGCCTGCGCGTTTGCCTACACCGGCGGCGACAATGAGGGCGACAATAGTTGGTTTTTTGCTCATGGCACGAGCCTAATCAACATTTGTCTCTCACGCAACGCGCCGTTTTAACCTCTCCCTCGGGAGAGGTCGAAAGACGCTCGCGGCTTTCGGGTGAGGGCGTACCCACCTCACCACGCCCTCACCCGTAATTTGTAAAGGACAAATTCCGACCTCTCCCAAGGGAGAGGTTAAAAAAAAACCGCGCCGGAGTTTCCCCCGACGCGGTTATTTTTTGTTTTATCCCCCTCCTCAAGCGAGCAGGGCGAGCCAGCCATGAGCCAGCGAAGCTGCGCGGAGCGATCGCCAGTAGGCGATCTCGCGCAGCCACTTAAAACTAAGCAGCCAACTTCAGGTTCGAAGCCGACGTTTTGCCTTTATCGGTCACGAGCTCGTAGCTGAGCTTCTGGCCTTCGGCGAGGGTGTTCAGGCCCGCGCGCTCGAGGGCGCTGATATGTACGAATACATCGGTGCCGCCGTTTTCAGGTTGAATGAAGCCGAAGCCTTTGGTCGGATTGAACCATTTTACTGTACCGTTTGCCATGATGATCTCCTTGAGACATAGCGTTTCCACCGTTTGACGATTCGCCGGGTGGGAGCATAAAGAACTCTGTAGCAACGCAGTCGGGATCAATGATCGGGCCGGCATCAGTAAAGAATAGCAATAGAACTCGCGGCCTGCTTAGCGGGAACGGAGGATAAGTCAAGGAATTACGCGTAGTCGGCGGATTGTCATCATCCTGTCACAATCCTGTGTTAGGTTGGAATTCATGGAAAAGGATCCCAAAAAAATTACATCCCAACTGCCGCCTTATGGGCTGACGCGCTGGAGCACCGTGCTCAACGGCGCAGGGAATGGCGCGATGCTGGCGGGCGGAATTCTCTACGGCTCTGAAATTGCTTACAAACTGGCCGGCAAAAAACCGATCAGCCAGGCGTATAAAACCATCAGCCTGATAGGAACCAGTGTCGGCGCTGTCATTGGCGGACTGCATGGCATCGCGGAGGCCAAACATATCCAGGAATTCCGCGAGACCGTGGCGGAAAAAATCAACCATCTCGAACAGCAAGCCGCCGTCGATCAGGATAAAATCCGCGAACTATACCAAGCGGTGCAGCACCACGCTGCGCCCCATAACGCCGCCGCACGCTAGGGCCATTGCCCCGGGCACGATTGTGCTATATAGCACCCCGCCATGGAAACAACCGCCACAAATCCGCACAACCTGAAGCCCATCACCATCGGGCCGATTACGCTGTCGGACAATGCCATCCTCGCGCCGATGACCGGGGTGAGCGATTTGCCGTTTCGTACGTTGGTGAAATCGTTTGGCGCGGGGCTTGTGGTGAGCGAAATGATCGCGAGCAAAGCGGTGGTGCTCGAGACCCGCAACGCCGAGCGCATGTGCAAATCGGTGCCGGCCGAACGGCCTTTTTCGGTGCAGCTTGCCGGATGTGACCCTGAAATTATGGCGGAGGCCGCGAAGCTGAACGAAGACCGCGGCGCCGACATCATCGACATCAATTTCGGCTGCCCGGTGAAGAAGGTAGTGAACGGCATGGCAGGTAGCGCCCTCATGCGCGAAGAAGGTTTGGCCGCGCGAATTTTAGAGGCGACGGCGAAGGCAGTAAAAATCCCCGTCACCCTGAAAATGCGCATGGGGTGGGACCACCAATCGCTCAATGCGCCCAAGCTCGCGAAAATTGCCGAGGATGTGGGAATCCAGCTCATCACCATTCATGGCCGCACGCGCTGCCAGATGTATAAAGGCTCGGCGGATTGGAAATTTATCCGCAGCGTGAAGGACGCGATTAAACTGCCGGTGATTGCCAATGGCGACATCACGACGCTGGCCGATGTCGACCGTGCACTCGTTGAAAGCGGCGCCGACGGGGTAATGATCGGGCGCGGTTCGTATGGCCGCCCGTGGTTCGTGGCACAAGCCTGCGCGCATTTGAAGGGCCGCAGCTTTGCCGAGCCAAGCCTCGCCCGACAACGTGATATTTTGCTGTCGCATTACGACGCCATCATCGAGCTTTACGGCGAAAATAACGGCGTGCGCATCGCGCGCAAACATATCGGCTGGTATTCGAGCGGCCTGTATGCCGGTGCCGAGTTCCGCTTCCGCGTGAACCGCATGACGGATGCCGCGCAAGTAAAAGACAGCATCGCCGAATATTACGACAGCCTGTTCGCCCGCGGCATCACGAACCGCGCGCATGAGCGGGTGACGGATGGTGAGTAGCCTCACTTCTCGCTCCCCCCTTGCGAGGGAGCCAAAACCCGCTTTGGGGTTTTGGTGGGGGGCGCAGCTTCACCACCTATTTCATACGCTCAGTTTGCCCTCGCTTCCGATTCCCCCCACCAAAATTCCCCAAGTGGAATTTTGGCTCCCCCGCAAGGGGGGAGCGGTGGTACAGGGTTGTGATACGACTAATTTGCGCACGATGAACGCCGCATGAACGCCGACCCAAAAGCAAAAAAACCCCTCCACCATTTCCCCGCGCCGGAATGGACGGGCGTGTCGGCATCGCTGGCGGCGGCGTTGGCGCATGAAATCCGTAACCCGCTGCTGTCGATCAAAGGTGCCGCGCAATTGCTGGAACAGGCTGTAGCCGAGGCTGACGACAAAATACTGGCACAACTTATCATCACCGAAGCGCGGCGGATTGAGCAGCTGGTGGCCACCCTCGACCCCCTCACCCCCAACCCGGCTGAAACCAGCGTGCCGCTAAACATTCATGAAATCACCGAATATGTGCGCCTCGCCGCGCGCACTTTCTCCCCCGGCATCGCCATCGCGACCGATTACGACCCCTCGCTGCCCCCCGTGCTGGGCCGCCGCGAGGGGCTGATTCAGGCCCTCATCAACCTCGTGAAGAACGCGTGCGAAGCGGTGAGCAACAGCGGCGCGGGTGGCGCGCCTCTGCCTTGGGAGAGGCAACGAGGCTTAGCGAGCGCCAGCGAGCTTAGCCGCAGTGGTGAGGGCGGCGATCCGCAAAATTCTGACGCACTACGCCCTCAGCCGAAAAATGCAGAAGGGCATTTTTCGACCTCTCCCAAGGGAGAGGTATCCCCGGCCGCATTGTCGGGTTTCACCCCCACTATCACCCTCTCCACCCGCTATCTGGTGGGCGAGCGCATGCAGCGCGCGGGTGGGGGCCGGTTGCCGATTAAACTCAGCGTCAGCGACAACGGCCCGGGCGTGCCCGATGCGATGATTCCGCGCCTGTTCACCCCGTTTCACAGCGACAAGCGCGAAGGCCGCGGCCTCGGCCTCGCCATCGTCGCCAAAATAGCCGAAGATCATGGCGGGCTGGTTGCCTACGAAGGCGCGGCCGGGCGCGGTGCGGTGTTCAGCCTGTATTTGCCTGCGGCGTGACTCGTTTGTCGTTGCCATTCTCCCCGGCCCCCGCTATAGCACTGCCTAAAATTTAGGCAGCGCATTTACCCAGCTCAGCCTGTCATCCCGGTTTTGCTTTAGCAAACACCGGGATCTAGCTTTTTAAAAGATGGATCCCGGCACAAGGCCGGGATGACACGCTGCATAAGTGGTTCCATAATGTGCTACAACAAAGGCAGGCACGCATGAACCCGACCCAAAAAACCATCCTTCTCGCCGACGATGATGCGGGTATTCTCACCGTCCTCACGCGCGCGATGAAACAGCGTAGTTATCACGTCATGGCATCGGAAAATTTGTCGGATGTCGATGCATGGGTGGCGCAAGGCTTGGGCGATGCGGTCGTCACCGACATCACCATGCCGCGCGGCAACGGGCTTGAGGGGCTCGCCCGCTGGCAGGCGCGTCGCCCGGAGCTTCCCGTCATTGTCATGAGTGCGCACAACACGCTGCTGAATGCCGCCCGCGCCGCCGAACTGGGCGCGGTGACATTCCTGCCCAAGCCGTTTGACTTGGAAGAACTGCTGGAAGCGCTCGAACGAGCCGTGCGTCGTGAGTCGTTAGTGGTGAGCAGCAATCCTCACGACACACCACTCACCACTCACGACTCTTCTGTGGTAACAATCAGCGAAACACTCACCCTCGTCGGTCAGTCGCCCGCGATGAAAACCGTGTTCGCCACCCTCGCCAAACTCATCGGCAACGACCTTACCGTGCTCATCACTGGTGAATCGGGCACGGGCAAGGAGCTGGTGGCGCGCGCGCTGCACAGCCTCAGCCGTCGCAAGGACAAACCGTTCGTGGCGCTCAACATGGCCGCCATCCCGCGCGAGCTGATTGAATCGGCCTTATTTGGCCACGAGCGCGGCGCGTTCACCGGGGCGCATAGTAAACAAACCGGCGCGTTCGAGCAGGCCATGGGCGGCACGTTATTCCTCGATGAAATCGGCGACATGCCGATGGAAGCGCAAACGCGACTTTTGCGCGTGCTGCAGGAACAGCAGGTCACCCCCATCGGCGCCACACGCGCCATCGCGACCGACGTGCGCATCGTGGCCGCCACCCACCGCGATATCGGCGCGCTCATCGCGCAGGGCCGCTTCCGCGAGGATTTATATTTCCGCCTGCATGTGGTGCCCCTCGCCCTACCGCCGCTGCGCGAGCGGGCCGACGATATACCTGCACTCGTGCATTACTTCATGGCGCAGGCGGCCACACGCGGCCTCAGCGCCAAAACGCTCGACACCGAAGCGCTCGCCTTGCTTGGCGCGCACACTTGGCCCGGCAATATCCGCGAGCTCGAGCATCTCATCTACCGCCTCTGCGCGCTGAACACGCTCGCGACGGTGCGTGGGCATGACGTTGCGCCGCTGCTTTCCGGCCATGGCTCGGCACGCGTGTTGCCACTCACACAAGCGGCGCAATCGCCCGAGGCAATGCCCGCCAGCATCGACGCGTTTCTGGAAAAACAATTGCGGCTGTATTTCGCCGCGCACGAAGGCAGCCTGCCAGCACCGGGGCTGTATGATCGCCTGTTGGCGCAACTGGAAAAACCTCTCATCGCGCAAACCCTGCGCGCCACGGGCGGCAACCAAATCAAGGCGGCCGAAATTCTCGGCCTCAACCGCAACACGCTGCGCAAAAAAATGCGGGCGCTGGGCATCGACGCACGGCACCTGCTGAGCCGCGCTGCGTGAACACGACCGTTCCCAGTTCATACATGAAGCAGGCGCGCGCCACCTACCGCACGCCGGGCGGGCGCGTGCTGAGCGTCGCGGTTGTTCTACTCTTTATTGTACTCGCCGTGCTGCTGCTGCAGATTGATATGCATTTCAAAGCGCCCATGCAACCGCCCGACGCGGTGCGTTTCATCGTGTTCGACCTTGCCGCCCTTGTGCTGCTACTTGCTTACGCCGTTGCCAGCCGCGCCACACAATTATGGCACCGCGCGCGCGACGGCCATATCGGCACCCGCCTGCAATCGCGCATCATCCTCATGTTCTCCATCATCGCGATTGTGCCCACGTTAGTGGTCGCCACCTTCTCGATTCTGTTTTTCAATGTCGGCATTAAAAGCTGGTTCGACAGCCAAGTGAGCGCCGCGTTGCAGGATTCCGTCAGCGTCGCGACGGCCTATATCGACGAGCACCGCGACACCATTCGCGGCGATGCGCGCACCTTAAGCCAACTCGTGCACAACCAATTGTCGCTGCTGTTCAGCAACCCGCAAGCATTCAGCGCGATGCTGAGCGAACTCGCGGAAAAACATGACGTATCGGAAGTGATTGTGTTCGACCGCCAGCGTGTGCTGGCCCGCAGCGCGCTCAGTTTCTCGCTGATGTTCGAACGTTTCCCCGAGCCGGTACTAGCCCGCGCCGACGAAGGAAAAATCGTCGATTTCGGCGACGACCAGGATAAAATCCAGGCGGTGATTAAAATTACCAACCTACCAGATCTCTACTTACTCGTCGTGCGCGTGGTCGACCCGCAGGTGCTCAGCCACATGCAAACCGCACGGCAAACGGTCGACGATTACCACGCATTGGAAAGCACACTCGCCAGTTTACAGCGCCAGTTTTTCATCGTGTTCGTGCTGGTCGCACTCATCGTGCTGCTCACGTCGTTATGGGCGGGCATGTTGCTTGCAGTGCGCCTCATCGAGCCACTGCGTGCGCTGATGAGCGCCACCGAGCGCGTGCGCGCCGGCGATTATTCCACCCGCGTACCTGAAGGCCGCGCCGAAGACGAAATCGCCAATCTCGGGCGCACCTTCAACCGCATGACGGGCCAGCTCGAAGCGCAACGGCGCGACCTGCTCGACGCCAACCGCGTAATCGACGAGCGCCGCCGTTTCAGCGAAGCCGTGTTGTCGGGTGTGTCGGCGGGCGTTCTTGCGCTCGATTCGGCGCAAATTGTTACCTTGCATAATCGCACAGCGCTTGAATTACTCGAGCGCGAAGAAATTCTCAACCAGCCCATCGCTACCTTGGCCCCCGACATCGCCGCACTCGTCGCCCAAACAGAGAAAAAGCCTGAGCGCGTGACCGGTGGCGACGTCGTGCTGGCGCAGGGCGAGCGCCGCCGCACGTTGCATGTGCGCGTGGCCGCCGAACGGTTCGATGGCAAAGTGGAAGGCTACATCGTGACGTTCGACGACATTACCGCGCTGGTGTCGGCACAACGCAACGCCGCATGGGCCGACGTGGCACGCCGTATCGCGCACGAAATCAAAAACCCGCTAACGCCGATTACGCTTTCGGCAGAACGGCTACGCAAAAAATTCTCGCCGCCCGCCGGCGAAGAGCGCGAAAATTTCGAGCGCTACCTCGACACCATCGCCCGCCACGTGCGCGACATCGGCCGCATGGTGGAAGAGTTTGTTTCCTTCGCCCGCCTGCCCGCCAGTATTTTCCGCGAGGAAAATCTCGTCGCACTGATTCGCAAATCCGTGTTCTCAGAACAAACCGTGCATCCCGAAATTCGCTACGCGATGGAGCTGCCTGCGCACCCTGTGCTGCTCGCCTGCGACGAAGTACAAATCGGCCAGATGCTTCTCAACCTGATGAAAAATGCGGCTGAAGCACTCGACGCATTACCCAAAGACGCTACGGTAAAAAAAGAAATTCACCTCAGCCTCACCGCCTCCGAGCACGAAGTTATCCTCACGGTGCGCGACACCGGTCCCGGCTTCCCGCTCGATAAAATCGCGACGTTGACCGAGCCTTATGTCACCACTCGCGTGAAGGGCACCGGGCTTGGTCTCGCCATCGTCAAGCGCACGGTAGAAGAACATAAAGGCACGCTCACACTTTCCAACCACGAGGGTGGTGGCGCGGTCATCACAATCACGTTACCGAAATTGTGAATCGTAGAGCGAGCAAAGGGGGGAGCTAAGGGGGCATAATTAAATTGCCGGCTCAACCCTCACCCCCGGCGCAGCATCCGATTGGCAATTTTAATGTGCACCCTTTGCGGGCACGTGCACCGATGCACCGGGTGCACGATAAAATTGCCAACGCTTGAGCAAAACTTTTGGACTGCACCGAGATTTTATCATGCCCCCTGAACTCCAAAAAAAATAATTCACGAAAAAATGCGCAGCAAAATTACTGCACGATTCATAAAAAATCCGCTGGACAAAATTCTGCGCTGCTGTAACTTTCGTACAACAGCAAAAAGATGCACCATTCGGCCAAGCAAAAAAAGTATAACACGCTAGGATAGGTTGCGAACCATGGCTGCAGACATTCTTGTCATCGATGATGAATCCGACATTACCGCGCTCATCTCCGACATTTTAACGGACGAAAAATTTAACGTCCGCACCGCGAACAACTCCGATCGTGCGCTGAAAGCACTGGCCGAACGTGTTCCCTCCGCCATCATCCTCGACATCTGGCTGCAAGGCTCCGAGCTCGACGGGTTGGGCATTCTGGAAATCGTGCAGAAAAAATTCGCGCATGTGCCGGTCGTCATGATTTCGGGTCACGGCAATATCGAAACCGCCGTCACCGCGATTAAAATGGGTGCGCATGATTATATCGAAAAACCCTTCACCGCCGACCGCCTCTTGCTCATCGTGCGTCGTGCGCTGGAAGTAGCGAAACTGCGTAACGAAAATCAGGAACTGAAAAAACGCGGAAGCAATGAAAGCGAACTGATCGGTAGCTCCGCCGCCATCAACACCGTGCGCCAAATGGTCGAAAAAGTTGCGCCCACCAATTCGCGCGTGCTGATCACCGGCGCACCCGGCACCGGCAAAGAGCTCATCGCCCGCCTGATTCACCAACGCAGCATGCGCGCGCACGCGAATTTTGTGCCGCTCAACGCCGCGCGCCTGAACAGCACCCGCGACATCGATGCCGAACTGTTCGGCACCGAGGACACTAACCCCAACGGCGGCGCCGACCGCCTGGGCGTGCTCGAGCGCGCGCATGGCGGCACCTTATTCATCGACGAAGTCGCCGACATGCAGATTGAAACGCAAGGCCGCCTGCTGCGCGCCCTGCAGGAGCAATCGTTCGAACGTGTGCGCGGCAACAAACGCGTGTCGGTCGACGTGCGCGTCATCGCCGCCACCAACAAAGATTTGCAGGAAGAAATCGCCGCCGGCCGCTTCCGCGAAGATTTGTATTACCGCCTCAACGTGGTGCCGCTGCGTATGCCAAGCTTGCGTGAGCGCCGCGACGATATCGCGAGCCTCTCGGCGCACTTCCTCAAGCGCGCAGCGGATTCCATGGGCCTCGCCCCACGGGTGCTGGGCGAAGAAGCACTCGCCGTGTTGCAATCCTATAACTGGCCCGGCAACGTGCGCCAGTTGCGCAACGTGATGGATTGGTTACTCATCATGGCACCCGCCAGCAACAACAGCGAAATCTCGGCCGATTCGTTGCCGCCGGAACTGATCGACAGCAACATTAGCGTGCTGCGCCCCGAACTTTCCAGCGACATCATGAGCATGCCGCTGCGCGAAGCCCGCGAGACGTTCGAGAAGCAATATCTCGCCGCCCAAATCAACCGCTTCGGTGGTAACATTTCCAAAACCAGCAACTTCGTCGGCATGGAGCGCAGCGCGCTCCACCGCAAACTGAAAATGCTGGGCATCGGGAACGAAGAAAAAAATGCGGCCTGAATGGCGGGCGCCGTCGAGCCGATAACCTGAAACGAAAAGCCTGCGAGCAATCGCGGGCTTTTTTTTATCCTAACTGCCCGCGCGGATCCATTGTTCACGGGGCGCGTCATAGACATGCAACTCACCCAACGCGATGTCGAACCACGCGCCGATGAGGCTGATCTCCTTCGCTTCCACCAGCCGCGCGATCCACGGAAAGCCATGCAGGTTGTTGAGCGAGCGCACGACGGACGCGCGCTCGACCAGCGTGCTGCGCTGATGCTCGGAACAGTCCGCCGGCACGGAAATATGTTCGGCGACATGCTTCACATCCGCCATCCATTTGCCGATGAAATCGCTGCCGGAAAGCGGGTTCGATGCATGGACGATGGCCTCGATGCCGCCGCATTGCGCATGGCCCATCACCACAATGGTCTGGATGCCGAGCGAATGCACCGCGAATTCAAGCGCGGCGGAGGTGGAGTGGCGCTCGCCATCCGGCGCGTAAGGCGGCACCAGGTTCGCCACATTGCGCACCACAAACAGTTCACCGGCCGACGCATCGAAAATCGTTTCCGGCGCGGCGCGCGAATCGCAACAGGCAATCACCATCGTGTGCGGTTGCTGCTTACGCACCGCGAGGTCAATGTAGCGCTGCGCGTGCCTCGTATATTTAAACTGGCGAAACTTGATGTAGCCATCCGCCAATGTTTTTGGAAGTACGCGATGGGGCACTATAAATCCGCGAACACGTGCGTTTCGGCGGCCGCACCCGGGTGCGTGACTGCGCCACGCTCGGCACTGCCAACCGTTTGCGCGTATTTCCACAATGCGCCGGATTGGTAATCATGTGCGCGCGGCTGCCAGTTCGCACGACGTTTTTCCAACTCCGAATCCGACACTTTCAGCGTGATGGTACGAATACCGTCGCGCGCGTCGAGCTCGATGATGTCGCCGTCTTCAATCAACCCAATCACACCGCCGACGGCGGCTTCGGGGCTTACATGCCCTACACAAAAGCCACGGGTCGCACCGCTGAAGCGCCCGTCGGTGATGAGTGCCACTTTGTCGCCCGTGCCCTGCCCGTACAACGCTGCCGTGGTCGCCAGCATTTCGCGCATGCCGGGGCCACCACGCGGGCCTTCGTTGCGGATGACGAACACATCGCCGTTTTTGTAGCCGCGCGATTCGACGCAGGCGAACGCGTCTTCCTCACACTCGAACACGCGCGCAGGGCCGCTGAATGTGAGGTTTTTCATACCGGCGACTTTCACGATCGCACCTTCGGCAGCCAAGTTGCCTTTCAACGTGACGACGCCGCCGGTGGGCGACAAGGGTGCTTTCGTTGGCATCACGATATCCTGCTCACCCGGCAGCGAAATGTTTTTGAGGTTCTCGGCCATGGTTTTGCCCGTCACCGTCAGGCAGTCGCCATGCAGGAAGCCGCCATCGAGCAGGGCTTTCAGCACCACCGGCACGCCGCCGATGCCGTACAGGTCGAACGCGACGTATTTTCCGCCGGGCTTGAGGTCGGCGATGTAGGGCGTGCGCGCAAAAATTTCGCCAACGGCGTGGATGTCGAAATCGATCCCTGCCTCATGCGCGATGGCGGGCAGATGCAGCGCGCCGTTGGTGCTGCCACCGGTTGCCGCCACCACAGCCGCCGCGTTTTCGAGCGCTTTACGGGTGACAATATCGCGCGGGCGGATTTTGTGTTTCAGCAGGTTCAGCACCGCTTCGCCGCTGGCGAAGGCGTACGCGTCGCGCGATTCGAACGGCGCGGGCGCCCCTGCGGAACCGGGCAGCGCAAGGCCGATGGCTTCGCTGACGCAGGCCATAGTGTTGGCGGTGAACTGCCCACCGCACGAACCGGAAGATGGGCACGCGGCCTGCTCAAGCGCTTCCAGTTCTTCATCCGAAAATTTTCCGGCGGCGTGCGAACCCACGGCTTCGAACACGTCCTGCACCGTCACCGTTTTGCCCCTGAACTGGCCGGGCATAATGCTGCCGCCATACATGAACACGCTGGGCACGTTGAGACGCACCATCGCCATCATCAACCCCGGCAGCGATTTATCGCAGCCCGCAAGGCCGACCAGCGCGTCGTAGCAATGGCCGCGCATGGTGAGTTCCACCGAATCGGCAATCACCTCGCGCGACACCAGCGAGCTTTTCATGCCCTGATGGCCCATGGCAATGCCGTCCGTCACGGTAATGGTGCAGAATTCGCGCGGGGTGCCACCGGCGGCGGCCACGCCCTTTTTCACCACCTGGCTTTGGCGCATGAGGGCGATGTTGCACGGCGCGGCCTCGTTCCACGTGGTCGCCACACCAATTAGCGGCTGCGCGATCTGCGCTTTGCCCAGCCCCATGGCATAGAGGTAGCTGCGATGCGGTGCGCGCTCAGGCCCAACCGTTACATGGCGCGAGACGAGTTTGGATTTTCCGTAGGTTTTGTCGGACATGGGCGTGCCTTATGCTGATTCGTCGCTACCTAGCTATAACGAAATCCGCCTTGGCACAAGCCACTAGCCCGCGCCATTTTTATAGCGAAAGGAACACTGAATACTATTCACATCCAGTGCATACGCACCATTAAGGTCTGTAAAACTTGCCGCCGTGGTGCACGTATCCCAATACAAAGCAATGATATTGCCTTGGCCGGGCTTGCCGTCGTCGATTTTGGTATCGATGTTCCACATCTCTTCGGGCTTTAGTACGGCGTTCGACGTATCAAATCCTGGATTGACACCGCCAAAGGTTATCTCGTTGCCATAATTCATTTGCGTATTGCTTGCATCGCCCGGCACATAATTCAGATAGCTGGCGGAAAACCCCGTATTGGAGATTTTACCGCGCGGCACGTTGGTGCCGGGCACTGCCCCGGCTGCAGTCCATGTGCCCGTGTATTTCCCCTCAATCAGCCCCGCGAAGGCGAGCTGCTGCCAATAGCGCGAACCTTCATTGGTGCCCGAGAGAATGCCGTCGCCGTTACCGTTACAAGTGCCCGTTGCGCCGCCACCGCTAGGGCAGCCGCTTGAATCCGTCCCCCAAAAGCTCTCGGCGTTGGTCATGTCCCCCGCCAGCGCAAAATACTTATCACGAAACGTGTAGGATGCCGTCACGAACCGCGACATATCGGCGGCCACGCTGCGCAATTCCGCCGCACGGATGAGCGATTGCCCGGCCAAAATCCCGCCCGTTAGCAGGCCGAGGATAACGAGCACGATGCTCAATTCGACCAGACTGAACGCAGCGCGTGATTTCATGCGGTGCATGCCCATCCTTGCAGATTAATGTTTATGCTCATCAGTCTATCAGAATAGCGCGCATGATTCAACACGCGACATGCCAGAAGGTTATGCTAGAATGCATTGGGGAAAAACAGTGCGCAGCCGACCGAAGAAGAGGTAAGCAAATAGGTTGAGGCATAATCAGTCACACCCGTGGCATTAGTGCAGGTAGGATAGGCACGGGTGATGACTTTGCCGGTGGCGGGTTTTCCATCATCGAGCTTGGTGTCGATGTTCCAGGCCTCTTCCGGTTTTAATACTAACCCGCCGTTGTCGGTGGGGGATGATGATTTTCCCATTTGCATCATATTGCCGAACGACCCGGCAAATACATCGCCCGCAAAACCCGGATAAAAAGACCCAAAACTTTCACGCACGCCCCAGCTGCCGCTGCTGAGCTTCGATTTTGGAATATTGATCCCGACCGTCATGTCGATGGTACTGCCGCTGCCGGAAATACCGGTGTAATTGCCCTCGATCAGCCCGGCGAGCGCTAAATGCTTCCAGAATTGGAAAATTTCACCCGTGGCACCGTTCGCGCTAGCGGCCGCAAGGATTCCATCCCCGTTGCCATTACAGGTGCCGGGTATGCCATTGGCTACGGCGGCGTCCGGGCAATTGGTGTTATCGTCACCCCAAAACGCCGTAGCATTTCTCATATCCCCGGGGATGGCAAAATATTTGTCGCGGAAGGTTTGGGTGGCCGCTACATAGCGTGAATATTCCGAAGCCACGGACCGCAATTCCGCCGCGCGGATGAGCGATTGCCCCGCTAAAATCCCGCCCGTCAGCAGGCCCAAAATCACCAGCACGATGGAAAGCTCGACCAGACTGAACGCGCTGCGTGATTTCATAAGCCAGAAAATATAACGGCAGGGGTCTGCATGCAAGTTTTAACCATTCTAGCCCTGCGCACCGCGGGCGATCAGCAGGCGGGCGGTGTCGGGGGCGTTGTAGCGGCGGGCGATGCTAAGCGGGGTTTGGCCCGAGGCGTCGGGCTGGCTGGGGCTGATGCCGGTGTTCAGCAGCGCGCGGGTTGCCTCCACGTCGTTCGCGGCGACGCGTTGGAACAGCAGCGCCACATACTGCTCGCGGTTCACAGCCACCGGCAAATGGCGATTTTCCGGGGAGTATGCCTCACGGTAAATGGTGCCGGGCAACACCACGCGGCGGTAATTAAAATTAGTGCGTGTCGGAATTTCCGTGGGCGCCAATACGGTTTTCCAGGTTTTTTGTTTCGGTTTTTCCGCCGTTACCGTCACCTCCGGCAACGAGGTAGCTAGTCCCAGGGGCGGTGGCGGGCTGATAATCGGGCTGGCACGCTCGATCGGAGGTGTCGGCAAATCGAACCCCGGCGGAGGTGGCGGCGGGCTATCGCTTAAGATAGTTCCTGCATTTGGCAGGGCTGTGTTTGTCGCTCCCTGCGCGCTCGATTCTGGTAAGGGCGGCGGCAAATCGGCGAGCGGGCTTACGGGTGGCGGGGTTGGTGGAGCATCCTTCGCGGCTGCGCTCGTTTGGCCGGAGGGTTCGAGCGGCGGAAACGCTTTGGGTGCACCTGCATCCGGGTTGGGTAATTGGCTGGACAAGGGTTCAGGGGAACTCACCGGCTTTACCGGATCAGGCGACAATGGCACGCTGGGCGTAGTGGCCAAGGCAACCGGAGGCAATGGCGGCAACGAGCTGGGCGAAAAAGATGGGGTTTGTGCCTGTGTTGCAAAGCACAAACCCCAAGCGAGGATCGTCACTAACCAGTAATTTTGTTTATGAATACCAATATGTTGTAATATTTTATTCATGTTGTAAGCGAATATATACCGCTGTTCATTCAGCGCATCAGGAAAACGCTTCAACTCACGTAAACCAAATCGTTTGCATGCGCATAGTGACCCCAAGGACACAATGGCGAAGCCTCGCCACACCGGCGAGCAACGATGGGCAGGAAAGGGCTGTGGATAAGTGGTGGGGCTATTGGCCGCCGAGGCGACGCACTTCACGCTCGACTAAGCGCTCGACAATGCCGGTCAGGTGTAAATCAAGCCATTCGCGCAGCATCGGTTTCAGCGACTCGATCACCAAATCCTCGACGGTGGCGCCAGAACGAAAGCCCATGCTGCCAAGCGGCATGGTGGGTGCGGCGGACGATTGCTTCAGGGCACTCAGTGCGGCCGCCGAAGCCTCGCGCGTCACGTCGGAAATCAGGCTGTCTTCTGTCACCGGGGCGACTACGGATGGTGCGGGTACGGGCGCGGGTGCAGGTTCTGGTGCAGGCATGGGTTCGGGCGCAGGCGCGGCGGTCGCTGGTGCTGCCATAATTTCGTCGAGCGACATCGTTTCGGTCGCCGCAGGCTCCATCGGCTCGGTGTGCGACACCGACCCGTCCTCGGCGAGCATTTCCGTCAGCTCCAGCACATCGCCGGCCGTGGGCGGCACGGGGTCCCCCTCCTCGGCGATGATGCGCTTGATGGATTGGAGAATTTCCTCCATCGACTGGTCTTGGTCTTTGGCAGCTTCGGCCATGATGCACCCCATTTTGTGGACAGGTTATGCGACGTGTGGGGGCAGAAGCAAGAAATTTCCTTTTACTGCCAACCGACTGCTGCTCGTCATGTGTGCAAGTGGCGAAATGCGCGCATTAAAACCCGAAGGGCTGCCATTCCACATCGTCGGCATGGGTTTTGGCGTCGTACGAGGCGGTACTGAGGCCGAGATTCGCGGGTGTCATCTGGCCCAGCGTCACACTTAAATTATAAGCGGCGATAATCCGGTCGCGCTGGGCGCGCACCAGGTTGGTGCGGGCGCTGAACAATTCCTGCTGCGCGTCGAGCACGTCGAGCACGGTACGGGCACCGAACTGCTGCTCCTGCGTGACGCCATCGAGTGCGGTCTGCGCGGCTTTCACTTGCGCGTCGCGGGTGGTGATGAGAGACAATGCGGTTTCAAGATCGTTCCAGCTTTGCGTGACGCTCTGGTCGATGATGAGGCGCATGTCCATCGATTGCTGGTCGCGCTGGCGTGCGGTGGCGCTAGCCTGGCGCACCTGCGACCATTCGGCTCCCCCCTGATACAGCGGCACCGCGAATTGTACCGTCAGCGCGTCCTGGTCGAAGCGGCTGTTGCCTTGCACCCCGGCCCCTTGCTGGCGCGACAATTCACCCACCAGCGACACGGTTGGCAACAGCCTTGCCTCGCTGATGCCCACGGCAAATTTGGCGCTTTTGGCGGTGTGAATCGCCTCGAGCAATTGCGGGTTGGCGTGGTGGCCCATAATGAGTGCCTCGCTTAAACTGACGGGCAGTTCTGGCAGTTTTTCCGGCACGGTGAGCGTGCCTTCGGGGCGGAAACCTACCACCCGCTCGAACGTGGCAATGCTATTAAGCAACTGCCCTTCGGCAGAATTCATCGCCGACTTGGCGTCGAGCTGGCGGGTTTGCGACTGCGACACATCGGTGCGCGTGACCTCGCCCACCTTGAAACGTTCCTGTGCGGAGTCCACCTGTTTGTCGTGCAAACCCAGATTTTCACGCGCTAGCTGCAAAATCGCGCTGTTTGCCACCACGTCCATGTAAGCCGTTGCCGCCTGCAACAACACCCGTTGCTGGGTCGATTCCAGCGCGAACTGACCGGCCTTCACCTGCTGGCGCGCCGCTTTCAGCGAGGCGAGCGTTCCGCCCCCACGAAACAACGGCTGGCTGAAACGCACTTGCCCGGTTTCACTGGCGCCATAGCTGAAATCCGAGTTGCCAAACGACGTACGCTGCTGGCCGCGGTTATAATTCCCGCCAATGGTTGGCCGAAAGCCGGACGTCGCCTGCGCCAGCGATTCATCCGTCACTTCAAGCTGCTGACGTGCTGCCTTGATGCTGGGGTTGTTGGCGTAAGTAGCGGTGAGGATATCCTCGAACGTGCCGGCTTCGGCCACGTGGCCCAGCATGCCGCACGCCAGTGCCATCACGGCACGGCGCAAAGTAAGTGTTGTCGTGTGATTCCCCATTGGCGGCAATGTAACGCATGAGCCCCGGCGCGTCTATGTTTTGCGCGTGGTTTTGGCAGTTACGCGACAATAAATAGCTGCCTGTGGCGCAAACGGAGCGGCTGCGGGGATGGCGACTCGTCCCCCTTCGCCCTGTCGGGCTACGGCGGACACTCGCTTTTGCAAGACCGCGCTTTGTCAGCCCAGGCTTCGCTCTATCGAGCTACGCCGGGCACTGCTTCGCCCAAACCAAGGTGGCAACGGTGGCTGCGCCACGCGTAGCCCCCTTGGGGGCGAAGCGTGGAGGCCGGGGGCGGAATCGAACCGCCGCATACAGGTTTTGCAAACCCGTGCATTACCACTTTGCTACCCAGCCGCACTGTGGACGGTGTGCATAACGAAAAGGCCTGCCGGGGTCAAGCCTGCGGCGCATGTCGGAATAAATTAGCGGCTGTGCCTTATACGGCCAGTTTCAGTTTCGCCCCTTTAGGCAGGCTGGCGCGCAGCATCCATGCCGCTTTTTCGTGGGCGGCGCGGCGTTGGTTGCTCAGGTCGTTGCTCGCACCGTCTTCGGCTTTTTCGGTGACTTCGAACAGTTTTTTCATAGTCTCGGCGGCCTGAAGATTGCTCGCATGCAAGTCTGCAAGCATGGCAGCGGCGTCGTTGGCATTATTGCCGTCTTTAATTTTCGTGAGTTTCGAAAATTCGCTCATGCTTGCAGGCGCTTTCTCGCCCAGCGCACGGATACGTTCGGCAATCACGTCAACCGCGGCGAACAATTCGGTATATTGCTCTTCGAACATCATGTGCAGGCCACGGAAATCCGGCCCTTCCACATTCCAGTGATAGTTGTGGGTTTTAATCATCAGCGTGTAGGTATCGGCCAGCGCTTTTTTCAGCGCGTCGGTGACGGGTTTGTTCGACATGGTTTGCTCCTTAGTGAATGTTCGCATTCACTATAGCGCCACCGCATCAAGAATCCATGCGGAAAAATGCCTAAGCCGCCTTTTTTGCACCTGCAGCACCCGCTTTAATCGCCTGGTCGAGGTCGGCGATGATGTCGCTGACGTCCTCGATACCGATGGATAAACGAATCGCCTCCGGCAGCACGCCGACTTGTTTTTTGTGTGCGTCGGTCAGTTGGCTGTGGGTGGTGCTGCTGGGGTGAATGACGAGCGAACGTGTGTCGCCAATGTTCGCCAGCATGGAAAATAGTTTCAGGTTTTCCACGGTCGTTTTCGCGGCTTCGAACCCGCCTTTCACGCCGAAGGTGAACACGGCACCGGCGCCTTTGGGCAGGTATTTTTTAGCGAGTGTGTGGTATTTATTATCCGGCAACCCGGCGTAATTCACCCACGACACATCCGGGTTTTTGCTCAGCCATTCGGCTACTTTCTGGCTGTTAGCCACATGGCGTTCCATACGCAACCCCAGCGTTTCGATGCCGTTGAGCGTCAGGAATGAATGGAAGGGCGATTGCGTCGGCCCGAGCGCCCGCAGGCCAATCGCGTGATTATGCACGGCGAGCGCCATGGTGCCAAACTGCTCGGCGAAATTCACGCCGTTATAGCTGGGGTGCGGTTGCGCCAGTTCGGGGTATTTCGCGGCGTGTTTTTTCCAGTCGAAATTCCCGGCGTCGATCACCGCACCGCCGAGGGCCGTGCAGTTACCGTTCAAAAATTTCGTGGTCGAATGCACGATGATATTCGCGCCCCATTCAATCGGGCGGCACAAATATGGCGAGGCCATGGTATTGTCGACCACCAGCGGAATGCCCGCTTCGGCTGCCAGTTTGGCGATGGGCTCGAGGTCGGTAATCACGCCGCCCGGGTTGGCCAGCGATTCCACAAAAATCAGTTTCGTTTTCGGGCCGATGGCGGCTTTCACCGCGGCCAAATCGTCCATGTCGGCAAAATCCGCATGCCATCCAAAGCTCATGGGGAAAGTATTCTGGAACTGGTCGGTGGTGCCGCCATACAGGCGCTTGCTGGCCACGAACCGCTCGCCGGGTTGCACGAGGGCTTGGAACACCAGCAACTGCGCCGCATGGCCCGAGGCGGTGACCGTGGCACCCACACCGCCTTCAAGCGCGGCCAAACGCGCTTCCAGCACCGAGTTGGTGGGGTTGGTGAGGCGCGAATAGACATTGCCGAATTTCTTCAGCGCGAATTTATCGGCGGCGTCTTCCGCGTCGTCGAACACATAGGCGCTGGTTTGGTAAATAGGCACCTGCCGCGCGCCCGTCGTTGGGTCGGGGCTATAGCCCGCGTGAATGGCCCGTGTGTCAAATTTCGCGTTTTCGTGTGCCATGCTTAAACTCCTCTGATGTGTCATCCCGGGCTTGACCCGGGATCCAGCTTTACCGCGCGCGCAAGCCTTAGGACTGGATCCCGGGACAAGCCCGGGATGACATTGTTTTTTGAATATTACATCTCTGTAGTTAATGCTGAATCCCCCCCACGTCAAAACAAAACACTTGCACACAACCCACCTGCATTGCATATCACGCGGCCATGAGCACACCCGCAAACGTTACCACTCACGCCCCCGGCGGGCACCACACCACCGACATCGCCATCATTGGCGCGGGGCCGTGCGGCCTGTTCGCTGTGTTCGAGCTGGGGCTGTTGAACCTGCGCTGCCACCTCATCGATATTCTGAACCGCCCCGGCGGCCAGTGTGCCGAATTGTATCCTGAAAAACCGATCTACGATATTCCTGCACTGCCCATCGTTACCGGCCAGGCGCTGACCGATTCGCTGCTCGAACAAATCAAGCCGTTTTCGCCCGAATTCCACTTTTCGCAAATGGTCGAGAAATTGGAAAAGCTCGAATCCGGCGAGTGGAAAATCACCACCGATTACGACACGACTATCACCGCTAAAGTGGTGGTGATTGCGGCAGGTGGCGGCAGCTTCATGCCGAAAAAGCCACCGATCAAAGGCATCGAAGCGTTCGAAGAAAAATCCGTATTCTACGCCGTGCGCAAAATGGAACAGTTCCGCGGCAAACGCCTCGTCATCGTGGGCGGCGGCGATTCCGCGCTCGACTGGACGCTGAACCTCGCGCCGCTGGCCAGCCACCTCACCCTCATCCACCGCCGCGACGAATTCCGCGCCGCGCCCGATTCGGTCGAGAAAATGTACCACCTCGCCGCCACTGGCAAACTCGACCTTAAATTCGGTCAGGTGAGTGATTTGGAAGGTGCAGACGGCGTATTGTCCGCCATCACACTCACCGATAACGAAAAGCAACCCCACCGAATTGAATGCGACGCGCTGCTGCCGTTTTTCGGCCTCACCATGAAGCTCGGCCCCGTCGCCAATTTTGGCCTGAACCTGCACGAGAACCTGATTACGGTGGATACCGAAAAATTCGAAACCAGCACCCCCGGCATTTTTGCCATCGGCGACATTAACAGCTACCCGGGCAAACTGAAACTCATCCTGAGCGGCTTCCACGAAGCGGCGCTGATGTCCCAAGCCGCCTTCCGCATCGCCCGACCCGGCGAAAAACTGCGGTTCCAATACACCACCAGCTCGACCGATTTGCAGAAGAAACTGGGCGTTAAATAGTGGGTGGTGGGTAGTGAGTAGTGAACTACCTGCTGCCACTACCCACCACTCACCACCCACCACTCACTGGTATCTATGAAAACCGTCACCATCCACGTCACTGATTATGAGGGCACCCGTCACACGCTGGAGGGAATCGGCGGCTGGCGCGCCATGGAAGTGATTCGCGATTACGGCCTGCCCATCAAGGCTGAATGCGGCGGCGCTTGCGCCTGTGCCACCTGCCATGTCTATGTATCGCCGGAGTGGTTCGATAAGCTCATTCCCCCGAATGCCGACGAAACCATGATGATGGACGACGCCATGGCCGTGGAGGATAATTCACGCCTGAGCTGCCAGATTATCCTCAACGAATCGCTCGAAGGGCTGGAACTTACACTCGCGCCGAACCCCTAGGCTTTTGCGATGACAGCTTCAAGCCGCACTGGTTTTCTATCCAGATGCAGGATGGCGAGGTCGCAAATGTCCCGGGCGGTTTCCAGACTTTGCCGAAACCATACAGGCGCATCGGGAAAAGCCCCAAGTGCTTCAAGGTTGGCCTCTTCGCGATGTTTCAGCTCCACGAAACCTTCACGGATGATATCGAGTTTTGCATCGATTACGGGCTGAACGGCTTTGTCGAGTTGCCGCAACGCCCCTTCGGCAATCAACTTTTGCGGCCCATGAAGTTGCGACAGCGCTGTTACGTAATGGGTATGAGCTTTGTACAACGCCTCGATTTCATTCCAGCTGTCGCTCATGGTTGCGGGATAGCCGTTCTCTGGCAGCAGCGCTCTTTTAGAAGGGTTGGCAACTCTGGTGGCCGGGTCGTCAAAAAGCCATTGGCGCAATGTTTTCGCCTCATCTGGGCCACGGCAGGCAAAATTATGTAATGCACCGATAGCCTGTTGGAGCGCGATCAAGCGTGACACCTCGGGCATGGCTGTGGATTCCTGTCCATATGCTGGGCACGGCAAGGTCCAAAACAGCACCTCGGCCCGTTCGCGTTTTTCATTCACCCAGCCTTGAAACTCCGGCAATTGGGTTAGCGGTTTTAAAGAACCATCATGCGCCAACAAATCTACGAAGCGATTACGATCATTCATAAGTAACTCTATTGTTGTATTGATAGATTGTGTCAGCGATCGGGTATGCAAACGCTCCATTAGCCAATAAAACACAGCGGAAGTATGACAATTGCGTGAATACTCAGCGGAACTCTTCAACCACCTCCCCCAACTCCGGCCGTTCGCGTTCTTCCGGCTCGGCGGTTTTGGTGCCGAGATAAATAAACCCGGCGATGCGGGCGTTGCCCGGCACCGCTGCCGGGGCCAGCAACGCCGCTAAAATCTCAGCGTCATACGCCACCCATTCGCTCAGCCATTTGGTGCCATAGCCCAGCGCGTGGGCGGCATGCAGGATGTTCATGCACACGGCCCCGGCGCTTAAATACTGCTCCCAGTCCGGCGCTTTGATGCTTTCTTTCGGGGTGGCGATGACGGCGAGGCACAGCGGCGCACGCAAAAAACGCTGGCGCTCATGCTCGCGGTGTTTTTCCTCGGCCTCGGGCGTATTGCGCATATAGATATCGGCGGCGAGGTCGCCCAGTTTAGCTGCCCCCTCGCCGCGCAGCACCACAATGCGCCACGGGGCCAGTTTGCCGTGATCGGGCACGCGGGTGGCGGCGCGTAAAATCTGCTCCAGCTCCGCGTCGTTCGGCGCGGGGGCGGTTAAATCGCGCACACTCGTCGAGCGGCGGGTGAGGAGGGCGTTAAGGTTCGCGTTCATAAATCTCCGTCATTCCAGCGAAAGCTGGAATCCATCTTCTAACTGTAAAAAC
>JBJXEM010000035.1:0-3935 GCA_046154225.1 Rickettsiales bacterium | reverse complement strand
GCGGCTTTGGCCATGGCGGCGGATTCGGGGGCGCTGTGATCCTTCGGTGCCAGCAATGCACAGGCCGAAAACGCCGCCGCCGAGCGCAAAATAGCGCCGACATTTTGTGGGTCGCTCACCTGGTCGAGCACTAACATGGGGCCGCTGGGGCTTTCCTGATGCAGCACGTCTTCCAGCACAAACGGCTCGAGCGGATGCACCAATGCGGCAATGCCCTGATGCACCGCGCTCGCGCCGAGCAAGCGGTCGAGTTCGCTGGGCTCCACCGTTTGGGCGTTAAGCCCGGCGCGTGATGCAGTGAGTCGCTCGGTTGCTGCCGGGCTGACGAGCAGCCGTGCAATGCGGCGCTCTTTATTGCCCATCGCCGCTTCCACCGCGTGGCGGCCATACAGCCAGTATTGCCCGCCCGCCATCGCGGCGGGGGCGTTGTTCGACTTATGCTTGTGCCGCCCGGGCGCGTTGAAGGATTCGCTTTTACGCGGCAAAGCAGGCGGCTGCTTGCTGAATTTACGTTTTTCTTTCCCCATGCGCCCCTCATAGACCAGTGGGGCGCGGGTTTCTACATATTTAGTCTGCACGCCCTCACCCGAAAAACCTGAAGTGGTTTTTCGACCTCTCCCAAGGGAGAGGTAACAGTGCGGTAACGTGGCGCTCATAGGGTGTGGCTTGGCTAACCTCTCCCTTGGGAGAGGTCGACCCGAGCAAAGAGAGAGAGGCGATCTAAAAAACAATGCCGAGCCAAAATCGCCAACGATTTTCGGGTGAGGGCGTACTGAGTCGAGCACGAGCTCAGTCTAAATCATCATTTCCCGCGGTGCATCCGTCGGGTCGGGGTGGATGATAATTTCAGCGGTGGGGAACGCGGCTAGCAAGGCATGCTCGAGGCGTTCGGTGATGTCGTGCGCTTCGCGGAAATTCAGCGCCGCCTCGATATCGACATGCATCTGGATGAAGGCTTTGGCGCCGGCGTAGCGCGTTTTGAAATTATGCACGCCTTTAATTTCCGGCATGGTTTTCACGATTTCGCGGATTTTGTCTTTTTCCGCTTCCGGCATTTCGCGGTCCATCAGGTTGTGATAGGCGCGCAGGCCCAGTGGCATCGTGCCCCACAGCACCAACACCGCAATGAGGATCGCAATGGCCGGATCAGCCCAACTCATGCCCACCCCGGCGCTTAAAGCAATGGCCACCAGCACACCGAGGTTGAACAACACATCGCCCACATAATGCATGCGGTCGGTCGCGATGATCAGCGATTTGGTTTTTCGCGACACGTAGGTTTGAAATAGCACCAGACCGGTAGTACAGATAATCGCAAAAATGCTTACCCCAACCCCCAGCCATTGGTTCTCGATCGGGTGCGGGTTGAACAACCGCTCGACCGATTGCAGGATGATAATTATCATGCTGGCGCTGATGAAGACGAACTGCGCAAGGCCTGCTAAATCCTCAATCGAGGTGTGGCCGAACCGGTGGTCGTCATCCGCCGGTTTCAGCGCATAACGCACCGCGAAAAAATTGATGATGGAAGCGACGAGGTCGAACAGCGAATCCGTCAGCGACGACAGCATGGCGAGCGATTCCGTCGACCACCACGCCACAATTTTCGCGACCAGCAGCACCGTCGCCACCGACATTGAGGCATAGGTCGCACGCCGCAGCAATTGTGCGTGTGGGTGCTCTGCGTTTATGTTGGCGGCGTGGGCAAAATGGTCGTGATGGGACTGTTGGTCGTGGTTCATGGACGCAAGGCTAGACGATTCCGGTTGGCTTGTCATCAGCACCGCAGCGCTGCGAGTAGAAGTTTATCGCGGTCTGATTGCAGACCCTACAACCAAGGCGCGAAAAAAGCATAAAATTGTTGAAGCCAGGACACAGTGCATCATCAGAAACGCAACCATCCGCACGATTGATGTTGCATCGCAACGCGCGCTTGCCCAATGTTGCGCCCCAAGAGCGGGCGAATGCAAAAATGCTGTTCCCGTTATTGTTCGTATCACCCATGAGTGAGATTATACCATGTCGATTTCCCGATTCTTCTCCAGCCTGTCAGCTCGTTTGCAGGCCGTGGCGATTTTCCTGTCCTTTGTCGGGGTCGCGTTTGGCGTTAAAACCTATTACCACGTGATGCGCGAGTTCGGCGATGAAGCGGCGCAGACATTTTACCACGATCTGTTGTTGCAGATTGGCGCGGCGCTACTTGTCAACGCCGTGGTCGCCGTGGTGCTGTATCAAATTACCACCCGGCCGATTAAGAACCTGAGCGACGTGATGCGCCGCCTGACGGATGGCGAGTTGGAGCTGGAAATTCCCTACGTCACCCAGCAAACTGAAATCGGCAGCATGGCGCGCAAGGTGGAAGTATTCAAACAGAACGCCATCCAGAAAGTGGCGCTGGAGCGTCAGCAGAAAGAAAGCGACAGCCTGACGCGCGCCGAGAAAAAGAAGGCGATGGAAGAGCTGGCCACCCGCTTTGAAATGCAGGTGCAGGTGATTATCGACGTGGTTGTGGCAGAAGTGGCGAAAGTACGCCAGCTGGCCGAACAGATGAACCAGATCATCCAGCAAAATTCCGGCAAAACCAGCGCCGCCGCGACCGATGCCGAGCATACCTCGCGCAACGTGAACACGGTGGCGACGGCGGCCGAGCAAGTTTCCTCCAGCGTGCGCGAAGTGGCCGATAAAATTCAGCAATCGAGCCTGTCGGTGAAATCGGCGGTCGCGGCGAACGAAGGGGCCAGTAAAGTGGCGGCGTTGCTGGGGCAGGCGGCAGAACGTGTGGGCCAGATTGTCTCGCTCATTCAATCCATCGCCGGGCAAATCAACCTACTGGCGCTAAATGCCACCATCGAATCGGCGCGCGCGGGTGAAGCGGGCAAAGGCTTTGCGGTGGTGGCGAACGAAGTGAAAAACCTCGCCAACCAAACCGATACAGCGACGCAGGAAATCGCAACGCAAGTGGTGAATATTCAGGACGTCGCCCGGCAGGTGATGGGCGCGCTATCAAGCATCAGTGAGTCGATCACGCAGGTGGATAGTTTCGCGGTATCTATTTCTTCTGCTATCGAACAGCAACGCAGCGCGACCGACGACATTGCCCATAATATTTCCGGCGCGGCCAGCCGCACCCAGAAAATTTCGCACGACATTCTCGAGGTCAACGCCGCGTCCGGCACGGCCTCGACCTGCGCCGAACAGGCGATGGAAGCGGTGCAGGTGCTGTCGGCCAACACCACCCGCCTGCAAGCGGCCATGGGCAGTTTCCTCGCCGACGTGCGCGCGGCGTAGGATTTTTGCTGCAAAATAGAAAATAGAGAGAGTTGCGTCACGCGACACAATTGCCTATGACGGCGACATGCGGGTGTAGCTTAGTGGTAAAGCACCAGCCTTCCAAGCTGGCTATGAGGGTTCGATTCCCTTCACCCGCTCCAAAAATCGAACGTAATGAGTTGATAAACGTTGTTATATTCAATCAAATACCATAGAATAATGATATGGATGCGTATCTCATCGGATCAGGGAACTTTAAGGGCTACGGTTACCGTAGCCTGTTTGAAGTAGCCAACACGGATGCTTTTTACGGTGTCAATAAAGCGGCAGATTCAGAAAATCCTACAGTCCACATTATTGACCACCCAACACTGGGTAAATTTACTGCATATATGTGGCAAATGCCACTTTCCGATAAGCGCATGGAGCATGATGAGTTTAACCGTCCCATCGCTAGGGAGGCTCGTGCCTATGGAGTGGTGGTACCTGGGCATGTTCGGCTAAATATTGATGCAGCGCAGCGCGATACCATCAGGGATGCTGTAGTAACAGTACATGACAGGCTTTGGTATGAGCGCCAAAAACTTCCAGATAATACTAGCCAGCCCCTAGAAGTAGGGCCGGAGCGAAAAATTGCCTTGCGTGAAGCTGCGAACGGGCGCGGG
>JBJXEM010000034.1:0-59547 GCA_046154225.1 Rickettsiales bacterium | reverse complement strand
GTCCCGGGATCCAGTGGTTCGGCGGGGCTGGACCCCGGGACGAACCCGGGGTGACATCGATATTTTTGTGCGATGGGCATTGCGTTTGACCTCTTGTGAAGAGAGGAGGGCACTGCGGGAATGGACGCAGAGGATGGGCTTGCCGCGCATGAGAAATATGCTTAAGGTGCACGCCTTTGATGGGACGTTCAATGACCAAAGCCAAACCAACCGACGCCACGCCCGCCGATATTGCCGCCCTCAGTTTCGAGGCGGCGATGAAGGAGCTCGACGCCATTGTACGCGGGCTGGAATCCGGCAATGCCGACCTCGACCGCGCGATTGCCGATTACCAGCGTGGCAATGCGCTGAAAACCCATTGCCTCGCCAAGCTCGCCGAGGCGAAACTGAAGGTCGAGCAAATCGGCAAAAACGCGGATGGGAGCCTCGGCACCACGCCCTTTGCGCATGAAAACTAGGGGGTAACGCGAGCTGCGGGTTGCGTTTGCGCGCGTAAATCGCTACAGCCAACCCCATTCGCCTTCACGACGCACCACTCACCACTCACCACGCACGAGACTTCCATGACCGCAAGCCTCCAAAACGCCCTCGCTGAAACTTCGACCGCGCTCGACCAGATGATGGACGAATTGCTGCCCAGCAATTTGCAACTCACCACCAAAGTCATTTCCATGCATAGCCGCGAGGAGGATAACGACGCCTCGGACGCGCCCAAGGGCGAAGCGAAAGTCATGGAAGCCATGCGCTATTCGGCACTCGCGGGCGGTAAGCGCCTGCGCCCGTTCCTGACGGTGGAATCGGCCAAATTGTTCGGCGTGAATGCCGGGGCGGCCATGATGACGGCGGCGGCGATTGAGTTCGTGCACACCTATTCGCTCATCCACGACGATTTACCCGCGATGGATAACGACGATTTGCGTCGCGGCAAACCCAGCTGCCACAAACAATTCGGTGAAGCTGCGGCCATTCTGGCGGGCGATGCGCTGCTGACTTATGCGTTCGAAGTACTCGCTAACCCGCGCGTGCACGCCGATGCCAATGTGCGCTGCGAACTCATCCGTTCCGTCGCCAAAGCCTCGGGCGTGCGCGGCATGGTGGGTGGGCAGATGATGGACCTCGACGCCGAACATCAGCACCTAAGCGCCGAGGAAGTAATTCGCCTGCAGCGCCTGAAAACCGGCGAGCTGTTCGCGGTGAGCTGTGAAGCTGGCGCGATTTTGGGCAAAGCGCCCGACGCCATGCGCGCCCGCCTGCAACGTTACGCGCACGATATCGGCCTCGCCTTCCAGATCACCGACGATTTGCTGGACGTCGAGGGCACCCGCACCGAAACCGGCAAAGGCGTGCGCAAGGACGAAGCCAAAGGCAAAGCCACCATGGTGAGCGTGCTCGGCCTCGACCGCTGCCGCGAACACGCCCAAACCCTCGCCAACCAGGCGATCGATCACCTGAGCCCGTTCGATGCCCGCGCCGACCAGCTGCGTGAGCTGGCGCGGTTCCTGGTGACGCGGAAGAATTAGTTCTATGTGCGTCATCGCCTGAATCGCGAAAGCGATTCTAGGGCGATCCATTTTTTGTGAGGCCGTATGGATTCCCCTATAATTTGCGACGCAAATTCGGGGAATGACGGGTTTCATCATGGCTAAAACGCGCCTCGACCATCTGCTCGTGGCCCGCGGCCTCGCCGAAAACCGCACGAAGGCGCAGGCGTTGATTATGGCCGGGCTGGTTTATTCCGGCGAGCGTAAGCTGGATAAATCCGGCGCGGAATTCTCCGATGATTTGGAATTGACCGTGCGCGGCAAGGAGCACCCGTGGGTGAGCCGCGGCGGCATGAAACTGGCGCATGCATTTGCGCAATTCCCCATCGATGCCAAAGGTAAAATCGCGATGGATGTGGGCAGCTCGACGGGTGGTTTCACCGATGTGTTGCTGCATGAAGGTGCCGCTAAAGTCTACGCGGTGGATGTGGGCACCGGCCAGCTCGACGTCAAACTGCGCGCCGATCCCCGCGTGGTGGTGATGGAACAAACCAACGCGCGGCATTTAACGGCCGACATGATTGCTGACGCCATCGATATCATTGTCTGCGACGCCTCGTTCATTTCGCTCAAAAAAGTCCTGCCTGCCGCATTGGCGCTGGCGAAACCGGAGGCGACGCTCATCACCCTCATTAAACCGCAATTCGAAGTGGGCAAGGCCGAAGTGAGCCGCGGCAAAGGCGTGATTCGCGACGCGGGCCTGCATCAGGCGGTGTGCGACGACATTCGTGCGTGGGTGGGCGCGCAAGGCTGGCAGGTACACGGCATCGCCACCAGTCCCATCACCGGGCCGAAGGGGAATGTCGAGTTTTTGCTCGTGGCGAAAAAGTTGTAGGGCAATGCAGTATTACACAATAAACCCGTCATCCCGGCCTTGTGCCGGGATCCATCTTCTTTAAAACAGATTGACCCCGGGATAAACTTGGGGTGACATTCTGAAATTGATTCGAGGTTTTACGTGACCCTATCCACTGAAATTCTCACCGACGCATTCCTCCACCGCCTATGGCCCGCGCATGCCGAAGTGACGCTGCGTGCGATGCAGTCGCTGGACGTTGCGGCGTATCAGGCCAGCGCGCCATGGGCGGCCATGGGCGCGCTGCTGGCTTCGACGCTGCTGTACCTCATCGGCGTGCGTCTGCGGCGTTTGCCCAAGCATATCAGCGATGCATCGCAACAGGCGCGGATTGAAACAATACGCCACGTGGCCAGCGCGTGGTTGCCGTGGTTGTTATTTATGGGCCCCACCCCTGTGGGTGGCGTGCTGGTGCTGGCGGCAGGATTCTTTGGCGTAAAGCCATGGATTGCAACGCTAATGCTAGTGTCCGGCGAGGCTGCTTGGCGCATAAGCCCATTGCTGTAACGATTAGTTAATCACTTGCCGCTATAGTAAGCCCATGGCCGAACCCATCGCAATTCACGACGAACGTTTTCCTGAACTCGCTACACCGTTGAGCGTGCAGGCGCATATTTTTCTGGCGGATGTGCTGAAGGGGGCCAAGGGCGAACTTATCGACGGCCAGATGGTGCTGTACGTTGGCCCACGCAACGGCAGAGGGTATCATGGCAGTTTCGCCGCGCAGCTCGAGGGGTGTTTCAAAAACCGCGGCTGGGATTGCGCGGTGGGCGAGCCCAGCAACGGAACCGTCCCCGTCACCCTCGCGACGGATGCCGAAATGCTGAAAGCCGCGCGCTTGGGCGCGGAATTTCCCGGCAGCACCAAGCTGGCGGTAGGCGGATTGAAAATCACAGCCCCCCGCGCGGGCGACGAAGCGCTAGAGCGCTAGGCCGCTTTTTTCTTTGCTTTCCCGGCTTTGGTAGCGGTGGGTTTTGCAGCAGCTTTCGCCTCGGGCTTCACTTTTTTCGCCAGCAACGGCTTCAGGTATTTGCCGGTGATGGATTTGGGCTCGGCCGCTACTTGCTCGGGCGTGCCGACGGCCATCACATAGCCGCCTTTGTTACCGCCGCCGGGGCCGATGTCGATGATGTGGTCGCAGGTTTTAATCACGTCGAGGTTATGCTCGATGACGACCATGCTGTTGCCGGAATCAACCAGCGTGTGCAGCACTTTCAGCAGCTTTCGGATGTCTTCGGAGTGCAGCCCTGTGGTGGGTTCATCAAGAATATACAACGTGCGTCCCGTCGCGCGTTTGGAGAGTTCTTTGGCGAGCTTGATGCGTTGCGCTTCCCCGCCTGACAGCGTGGTGGCCGACTGGCCGAGGCGAATATAGCCGAGGCCCACTTCCGACAGCGCCGATAGTTTTTCGCGGATGGTGGGGTGTGCCACGAAATACTCCGCTGCTTCGTCGACCGTCATGCCCAATACGTCGGCGATGGATTTGTCTTTGTATTTCACCTCGAGCGTTTCGCGGTTGTAGCGCGCGCCTTTGCACTGGTCGCAGGTGACGTACACATCCGGTAAAAAGTGCATTTCGATTTTAATCATGCCATCGCCCTGGCACGATTCGCAGCGCCCGCCCTTGACGTTGAAGCTGAAGCGGCCCGATTGGTAGCCACGGGTTTTAGCATCCGGCAGGCCCGCGAACCAGTCGCGAATCGGCTGGAACGCGCCGGTGTAGGTGACAGGATTACTGCGCGGCGTGCGGCCAATCGGCGACTGATCGATCTCGATGATTTTGTCGATATGCTCGAGCCCGTCGATTTTATCGTGCGCGCCCGGCGTCACTTTCGTGCCGTGCAAACGCTTGGTGACGGCCTTGTACAGCGTTTGAATCACGAGCGACGATTTGCCGCCGCCCGACACACCGGTGACGCAGGTAAACACACCCAGCGGAATCTCGACCGTGACATTACGCAGATTGTTGGCGCGCGCGTTGTGAATCACGATGCGCTTGTGTTTCGGGGCTGCGCGACGCGTGGTGGGTACCGCGATTTCGCGCTTACCGGAAAGGTATTGGCCGGTGATGGATTTGGGGTTGTCCATCACCTGTTGCGGCGTGCCTTTGGCCACTACATGGCCGCCATGCACACCGGCACCCGGGCCCATATCCACGAGGTAATCGGCGTGTTTCATGGTTTCTTCGTCATGCTCGACGACGATGACGGTGTTGCCAAGCGAACGCAAATGCTCGAGCGTTTTGAGCAACCGTTCGTTATCGCACTGGTGCAGGCCAATGCTAGGCTCGTCGAGCACATACACGACGCCCGACAGCCCGGAACCGATTTGCGAAGCGAGGCGAATGCGTTGCGATTCACCACCTGAAAGCGTGCCAGACTCGCGGTTCAGCGTCAGGTAATCGAGCCCGACATTCTGCAGGAAGCCAAGCCGTTCACGCGTTTCTTTCAAAATTTTCTCGGCGATTTTATTATGGTTGACGCTGAGTTTTTTGGGCAGCGCGCCGAACCATTCCACCGCCTGGTCAATCGGCAGTTTGGTCACTTCCGAAATGTTGCAGCCGTTGATTTTCACGCTCAGCGATTCGGGTTTCAGGCGGGCGCCGAGGCAGCTCTCGCAGTTCGAGGTCGACTGGTATTTGCTCAAATCGTCGCGCGTCCACTCGCTGTCGGTTTCCTGATAGCGGCGCTGCAAATTGCCCATCACACCTTCGAACGGCTTGTTGCTGTGGAAGGTTCGCGCGCCGTCGAAATAGGCGATTTTTACCGGTTCGTCGCCGCTGCCGTTTAAAATGATGTCCTGGAATTTTTTTGGTAGTTCAGCGAACGGCGTGTTGAGGCTGAACTGGTAATGACGCGCCACGCCCTCAAGCGCTTGCTGGAAAAATTTCGCATGGCCGGAAGCCCACGGCGCAATCGCCCCGCGCGACAGGCTGAGCGTGTGATCCGGCACCACGAGCGCCGGGTCGAAATACATTTGCGTGCCAAGCCCGTCGCACGTGGGGCAGGCGCCAAACGGGCTGTTGAACGAGAAAATCCGCGGTTCGATTTCGGTGAGCGTGAAGCCCGAAACCGGGCAGGCGAATTTGGAAGAATAGGTGATGATCTGGCCGTTGGTATACGCAACATCGTCGGTTTTTTTGCCCTTTTTAGGCGCGGCACTGGCGGGCAGCTCGACGATTTCAACGAGCATCAACCCGTCCGAAATCTGCAACCCGGTTTCGATGGAATCGGCGAGGCGGTTGCCCAGTTCCGGGCTCACTTTAATACGGTCGATGACGACGGAGATGTCGTGTTTTTTGTTTTTGTCCATCGGCGGCACATCGGCGATTTCATGCAGTTGGCCGTCGACCTTCACGCGGGTGAAGCCGCGCTTGCTGAGGCCTTGGATTTCCTTGCGGTGCTCGCCTTTGCCACCGCGCACAATGGGGGCCAGTAGCATCAGCTTCGTGCCGTCCGGCAGGGCTTTAATCGCGTCGACCATTTGGGTGACGGTTTGGCTTTCAATCGGCAGGCCGGTGGCGGGCGAGTAGGGCACGCCGATGCGCGCGTAGAGCAGGCGCAGATAGTCGTAAATTTCAGTCACGGTGCCGACCGTGGAGCGCGGATTGCGCGACGTTGTTTTTTGATCAATCGCAATCGCTGGCGATAATCCTTCGATGCTTTCGACATCGGGCTTGTCGTGAATGTTCAGGAACTGCCGCGCATAGGCCGATAGCGATTCCACGTAACGGCGCTGGCCCTCGGCATACAACGTGTCGAACGCGAGGCTCGACTTGCCCGAACCCGACAGGCCGGTGATCACCACCAGTTTGTTTTTCGGCAAATCGAGATCGACGTTTTTGAGGTTATGCTGCTTCGCACCGCGGATGGAAATCACGTCCTGGGTCATGGGAACCTTTCGTATGCACGCAAAGTAGGCTGCGCGCGTTATTAAAACTGTCATCCCGGGCTCGTCCCGGGATATCCCGCAACAGGCAGCGCCCATTCTGAAGGAGATCCCGGGACGAGCCTGGGATGACAGCCCAGCCGCATTGACGGCTTGTTTCGAGGGAGAACGTTTATATGGGGAAGGCACGCACCTAGTCAATCGCGAACCGGTAAAAAATGGCATGAATAAATTGTCATGATGGGAAGCGGTTTATCCACACCCGCTATGGTGCTTGCCAGTTTGCCCCCGGCCCCTATGATGTCGCAACGATTTTCGATTCACGATTCACCAAAAACAATTCACTGAATTTACGGGAGCGACCATCATGGCAGGCAGCATCAACAAAGTCATTCTTGTCGGAAACCTTGGGGCGGAGCCGGAAGTGCGCGCGCTGCAAAATGGCAGCGAAGTGTGCAACCTGCGCATCGCAACCAGCGAAAGCTGGAAGGATAAATCGACCGGCGAGCGCAAAGAGAAAACCGAATGGCACCGCGTGGTGATCTTCAATGAAAATCTGGTGCGTGTGGCCAAAAACTACCTGCATAAAGGCAGCAAAGTCTATATCGAGGGCCAACTGCAAACCCGCAAATGGACGAACAAAGAGGGCCAGGAACAATATTCCACCGAAGTGGTACTGCAAGGCTATGGCGGCAACCTGACGATGCTGGATGGCAAACGCGAAGGTGCCGGCGGCGGCGATTACGGGGCTGATAGCGGCTACAGCCAAAGCGGTAACGCCGGTTACGCCCAACAGCCCCAACGCGCCCGTGCGGTGGAAGCCGAAATGGACGATGAGATTCCGTTTTAGGTGCAACCCTCTCCCCGGGCGTCATTCCCGCCCCGTCATACGACGGGGTAAACTCCAGCGGGAATCCACCTATTTCAGGCACCGCCTAGAGCAGATGGATTCCAGCGTTCGCTGGAATGACGGTTCATAGGCATATCATGACCAAAACTCCCTTTCTCAAAATGCACGGCACGGGCAATGATTTTGTCATCCTCGATGGCCGGACGCAGGGCGTCAGCCTTTCTAAGGAACAAGCAGTGCGTTTGTGCGACCGGCATTTCGGCATCGGCTGCGACACGTTGGTGATATTACGCCCCTCGAAAACGGTGGATGTTGCGGTGGAGTTCATGAACGCCGACGGCAGCATGTCCGCCACCTGCGGCAATGCCAGCCGCTGCGTGGCCGAACTGGTGATGGGTGAAACCGGTCGCAGCGACGCAAGGCTTGAGACCAAAGCGGGCGTGCTGGAAACACACCGTGCGGCGGATGGCGGCATTACCGTGAACATGGGCGCACCGAAATGGGGCTGGGCGGATATTCCGCTCAGCGAAAGCCGCAACACCATGCATCTGGGCCTCGCCGAGGGGTTGCTGATGGACCCCGTGGCCATCAACATGGGCAACCCGCACGCGATTTTTTTTGTGCATGATCTGCACCACATAAAACTGGCCGAATGGGGGCCTAAGCTGGAGCATAACGCCCTGTTTCCCGCGCGCGTGAACGTGAGTGCGGTGCAGGTGATGGGCGATAATCGCCTGAAAATGATGGTGTGGGAACGCGGCGTAGGCCTCACCATGGCCTGCGGCTCGGGCGCGTGCGCGGCGGTGGTGGCGGCCACGCTTCGCGGCCTCACGCACCGGCAGGTGGATGTGGAACTGCCCGGCGGCACCCTCGCCATCGACTGGCAACCCGGCGATGCGGGTGACGTGCTGATGAGTGGTCCCGTGGCGCGGGTGTTTGAGGGTGAAATTGAAATTTGATGTGGGTGGTGAGTAGTGGGTAGTGAGTGGTGAATTGCTAGTAGGCAATCGCACGATTTCTCGCTATTACCGCCACCACTCACTACCCACTACTCACCGCGCACTGTCTTTATGACCATCGACATCGTCACCTTCGGTTGCCGCCTCAACACCTTCGAAAGCGAGGTGATGAAAGGCCATGCGCTGGCGGCCGGGCTTTCTGACACGTTGATTTTCAATACCTGCGCCGTCACGGCGGAAGCGGAAAGCGAGGCACGGCGGGCCATTCGCCGGGCGCGGCGCGCGCATCCGGGCAAGCGGATTGTGGTGACAGGCTGCGCGGCGCAAGTGCACCCCGAAACCTTCGCCGCGATGCCCGAAGTGAACGCGGTGTTGGGCAACGACGAGAAAATGAAGGCGGCGCCCTATTTCAGTCTTGATAGTGAGCGAGCGCAGGTGAACGATATCATGAGCGTGCGCGAAACGGCTTCGCATTTGGTGACGAGTTTCGACGGGCGCAGCCGCGCATTTTTGCAGGTACAAAATGGCTGCGACCATCGCTGTACCTTTTGCATCATTCCGTTCGGGCGCGGCAATTCGCGCAGCGTGCCCATCGGCGAAGTAGTAAAACAAACCCGCGCGCTGGTCGAGGCGGGCTACAACGAAGTGGTGTTCACGGGCGTCGATGTCTCGGCCTATGGCGCTGATTTGCCCGGCACGCCGAGCCTTGGCGCCATGATGCGCCGGGTGTTGGCACTGGTGCCGGAGTTGAAACGGCTGCGCCTGAGTTCCATCGACGCGGTGGAGGTGGACGACGAACTGTTCCGCCTCATCGCCGACGAGCCGCGGCTGATGCCGCATTTACACCTGTCCATTCAATCCGGTGACGACATGATTTTAAAGCGCATGAAACGGCGGCACGGTCGCCGCGACATTTTGGAATTTTGCGCGAAGGTGCGCGCGGTGCGGCCCGAGGTCATGTTCGGCGCCGACATCATCGCGGGCTTCCCCACGGAAACCGAAGCGATGTTTGAAAATTCGCGCGCCATCGTGGCGGAGGCGGGGTTGAGTTACTTGCACGTCTTCCCATATTCCGCGCGCAGCGGCACACCCGCCGCCAAAATGTCGCAGGTGGCGAAAGAAGTACGAAAGGCCCGTGCGAAAATTCTGCGTGATGAAGGCGAGAAACAACTGGCGGCGCAGTTGCGCCAGCATGTAGGGCGCGCGCTTGCCATCGTGGTCGAGCAGGATGGGCTTAGCGGTCATGCCGAAAATTTTGCGCCGGTGCGCCTAGCGGCAGCGATGCCAGTGGGCAGTATTCAACAGGTGCATATTTTTCGCAGCGATGAAAAGCGGCTCTATGCGGCTTAGCAGAAACTTTACCTCTCCCCTGGGAGAGGTCGAAAAATACCCTTCGGTTTTTTCGGGTGAGGGCGTGGGGCCTCAACTTCGTACGCCCTCACCCGAAATCATGAAGGATGATTTCGACCTCTCCCGAGGGAGAGGTAGGAATTGCATATGAACTGGCTTTCCAAACTGGGCCAAGGCCTGCGCAAAAGCTCAGACGCGTTGACGGAGGTGTTCACCAAGCGTAAACTCGACGCGGCGTCGCTCGGAGCGCTCGAAGAGACGCTGATTATGGCCGATATGGGGCCCAAGGTGGCCGCCAGCATCGTCGCAGAAATCGCCGCCGGGCGAGTGGATAAGGACATCGAGGCCAGCGAGTTGCAGGAATTGCTCGCGGCTTCTGTGGCGAGGCGGTTGGAGCCCTTTGCGGTTCCCCTCAAGACCGATGGACTGAGCCCCTGCGTCATCCTTGTTGTAGGCGTGAACGGCAACGGCAAAACCACGACCATCGGCAAATGGGCGCACCGCTTAACAGGCGAGGGTAAAAAAGTAGTGCTGGTAGCAGCAGATACATTTCGCGCGGCAGCGGTTGCGCAGTTACAGGAATGGGCCAGCCGCGCAGGCTGTGCGTTTGTGAGCGGGGCGGCCAACGCCGACCCGGCTTCGGTGGCGTTTACAGGAGTTGAGCAGGGTTTGCGCGATGGTGCGGACGTGGTGTTTATCGACACCGCAGGCAGACTGCATACCAAAGATAACCTCATGGCAGAGCTGCCGAAAATCCTCAAAGTCATCCGCAAGCTGGTGCCGGATGCGCCGCACGCGGTGATTCAGGTGCTGGATGCCACCACCGGGCAAAACGCGCTGGCGCAAGTGCGGGCGTTTCGCGACGTAGCAGGAGTGACGGGCCTCATCGTCACCAAGCTCGACGGCACGGCAAAAGCCGGGATTGTGGTGGCGCTGGCAGCAGAATTTGGCCTGCCGATTCATGCCATTGGCGTCGGCGAGGGGGCCCTGGACTTGCAGCCCTTCATGGCCGGCGATTTTGCCCGGGCATTGGTGGGGCTGACAGCGTAACCGCTTTAGCTATAGTCGTTCCAATTTTAATTGGGACGACTATGAATGACTGCGAAGCAGGAATTCCGCCGCGAAGCGAGCGTGACCCCAAATAAAAATGTCTCATTTTTATTTGGAAACACGATAGGTTTCCGCCAAAACAAAATTACCACGATTTTTAATGCCATCGACGCGATCTTTACGCAATTTTAGTAAATTCTTGGTAAAATCGTAAGGATTCGGGTAGAATCATCATAAATCAATACCATGCGCGCTAGGTGGCGCAGGACAGGCGAGGGGTGTTATGGCTGGAGGACGTTTACGGGCCGATCCATTGTTTCAGGGGTTGGCGCGACCAACGATGATCGCGGGTGTCAGCTACATGTATTTCGTGGTGAACGCGATGACGGTGACGGTGCTGTTCATCAACACCAAATCGTTTTTTGCCATGCCGGTCGGGGTGGTGATTCACATTTTCGGCTACCTGCTGTGCCTGCGCGAACCGCGCTCGGTCGAGCTTTGGATGTTGCGCATGAAATACGGGTTTCGCAGCTGGAACCGCAAATTTTATCACCACACCAATTCGTATGACGTGTTTTAACGCATGCTCTTAAAGCCGCTCAAACGCCGCACGGTTTCCAAAGCGCAATACGCCAAGCGCGAGGTGCGCGCCGCTGAATTTATTCCCTACGAGCATCACTGGGACAAAGAAACCGTCATCACCAAAAACCGCGAGTTGCTACAGATCATTAAGCTCGACGGATTCTCGTTCGAGACCGCCGATGACGACGTGGTGGACATGAAAAAAATGGTCCGTAACTCGCTGTATAAAAGCATGGCCGACGGCACGTTCGGTCTGTATTTCCATATGGTGCGCCGTCGCCAGAGCGCTTACCCCGAAGGCGAGATGCCACCGGGCTTCGCCAAATATGTCGACGACCAATGGAAGAAAAAACACCACACGCGCAGCACGTTCGTCAACGAACTGTATATCACAGTGATCCGCAAGATGGACACCAAGGGTGCGGCGAAAATCGAAAATATTTTTCAGAAATTCGAGCAGAAAACCAACAAAGACGCCGACGCTGAGCAGCTGCGTGAAATGCATAAGGAGTTGAAGGAGGCAGTGTACCGCGTGCTTGCGACCTTCAAGGATTACGGCGCGCGGGTGCTGACCACCAAAATGGGCGAGTTCGGCCCGGTGTCCGAACCGCTGGAGTTTTTGGGCAGGCTGGTCAATGGCGGCTACGCACAGCCCATGCTGGTGCCGACGATTCCGATCGCCGATTACCTGCCGGTGAATCGCCTTTATTTCGGCAGCCGCGCGATTGAAATCCGGGGAGCGACTGGCACCAAATACGCGGGCATCGTGAGCATCAAGGAATATTCGCCGCATACGGCCGCAGGCATCATGGATGCGTTTTTGCAATTGCCGTTCGAATTTATCATCAGCCAAAGTTTCCAGTTCGAAAACCGCCAGACCAACATCGGCTCGATGCAACTGAAGCAGCGCCGCATGCAGCAAAGCCAGGACGTGGCCGTAAGCCAGGTGCAGGAAATTCACGACGCGCTAGATTTGGCGATGTCGGGCCATATCGCGTTTGGCAACCACCACCTCACGATTCTCTGCGTCGAGGATAACCTGAACGCGCTTGAGGGCGCGATTTCGATGGCGATTGCGGAGCTGGTGAATGTGGGCGTAAACCCGGTGCGCGAAAAGCTGGTGCTCGAGCAGTGCTACTGGGCACAACTGCCTGCGAATTTCGAGTTTATCGGGCGACCAGCGAAAATTAATACGCTGAACATCGCGGGCTTTGCGGCCATGCACAATTATCCCGTCGGCAAAATAAACCAGAATCACTGGGGCGATGCCGTGACGGTGTTCGACACCACGTCGGGCACGCCGTTCTTCTTCAATTTCCATGCGCGCGATGTAGGGCACACCACCATCATCGGCCCAACCGGTGCCGGTAAAACGGTGCTGATGAACTTTCTGTGCGTACAGGCACGCAAATATAATTGCCGTATGTTCCTGTTCGACAAAGACCGTGGCGCCGAAATTTTCGTGCGCGCGCTTGACGGTAAATACACCCATATCGACCCCGGCCGCCATTGCCATTTCAACCCGCTGCAGCTCGACGACACGATGGAGAATCGCAGCTTCATTTCTGAATGGCTGGGCTCATTGATTGCCGTGGGCGACGAGCCGATTTCCGCCGATGACCTCGACGTGGTGCAACGCGCGATCGATGGCAATTACAAGCTGCGCAAAGAAGACCGCATTCTGCGCAACATCGCGCCGTTCTTCGGGCTCGAAGGACCTGGCACGATTGCGGGGCGCCTGAAACAATGGCACTCGGCCGGGCGTTTTGCCCCGGTGTTCGACAATGCCGTCGACGTGATCGACTTCAAGGCCGACACCGTGTTCGGTTTCGAGATGGGCGATGTGCTGACCAACAAAGCCTGCCTGGTGCCGGTGCTGCTGTATCTTTTTCACCGCATTCAGCTGTCGCTCGACGGCACGCCCACCATGATTATTCTGGATGAAGCGTGGGCGCTGATCGACAACCGGATTTTCGCTGGGAAAATCCGCGACTGGTTGAAGACGCTGCGCAAGCTGAACGGCATGGTGGTGTTCGCCACCCAATCGGTCGAGGACGCGGTGAATTCGAGTATTTCGGATACGCTGATTCAGCAGACGGCAACGCAGATTTTCCTGCCCAACCCTAAAGCCACCGAGCCTTACCGCAAAGCGTTCATGCTCAGTGAGCGCGAGTTCAGCCTGCTAAAAAACACCGACCCGGCCACGCGTTATTTCCTCGTGAAACAAGGCAAGGACGTGGTGGTGGCACGGATTGATTTAGGCGGCATGGACGATGTGATTAATGTGCTGTCGGGCCGGGCCGAAACGGTAGGCCTGCTCGATGAAATCCGCGCCGAAGTGGGCGATGATGTGAATGTATGGCTGCCCATTTTTACCAAACGGGTGAAACAGATATGAGGCACCTGCGCACTGGTTTTTTTGGCGTATTGATGCTCGCGGCATGCAGCCTGATGCTGGCGACAACAAGTGCGCACGCGCAAACGGCACCGACTGCGACGCCTCCTGCGGCGGCACCTGTTGCGCCCGGTACCGCCAGCGCCGCCAGCGGCACCGATTGCAAACAATATCCGGGCCTGACCAACCGCGTGGCGCAATGTATCCGGGCGACGATTGACAAGACGACGAAGCTATATTTCACTGGCTTTTATAAACTGGTCAGCAAGGCCATCACGGCCTTCATTACCTTAGGCGTGATTATCTACGGGGTGATGGTGGCGAGCGGCGCGGTCGAGCGGGTGGGGCAGGATACCATTTACCTGCTGATGAAAATCGCCTTTATCGGCGCGATGACGACCAATACCGATTACCTGTATAAGGAGGTGGTGAACGCGATGGATTCGGCCTCGGCGGCGGCCATTAGTTACACGCCGGGCAGCGGCATTGCCGACAGCGCCAACACCGACATGAGCAAGATTAACTGCATGGGCAACATGCGCAGTGGGCCATGGCTTGGGATTGATTGTATTCTCGACACGGTCATCGGCATCAAGCAACCCACTGACGCGGACACCAGCACCCAGGCCGGTGCGCGCGAGTACTACAACAAAAACTTCGACCCCAAGCAGAACGGCTTGTCGCGCGGACTGCTCTATGTGTTTTTCAGCGGCATGCAAACTTCGGTCGTGGGTGCGGTATTTGCCATCATCGGGTTTATTTTTCTCTACGGGCTGGTGTTTTTGATTATCAAAACCCTGTTTGTGTATCTGGCGGCCTATATGGGCATCGCATTCCTGATGATTCTGTCGCCGCTTTTCATTCCACTGGTGTTGATGCGCTCGACCAAGGAATATTTCGACAAATGGGTGAAGCTCATCATTTCGTTCGCGCTGCAGCCGGTGATTATGCTGATTTTCGTGTCGATGACCATTGGTGCGGTCGACCTCGCGGCGTTTTCGGGGGATTATTCGCTGATGTATCGCCTGGCCGGGAAAGCCTCACGGGAACCCAAATTTAACATCAATACATACCTTGAAGATAAAAAAGCCATCATCAATAAGCCGGCGAATCTGGTGGAGGTGAAGGCAAACAGCGAAAATATTGACAAAGGAAACTGCCCCAAAGGCGAGACGCTGGTAAATGGCCTGTGCGAAAGCAAATGCGTGCAATCGATCATCGACCCAAAATCGTCGAGTTTCGATAAGAAAATCGCCGATCAATGCGCGCAAAGCTACCCGATTCAGAAATGGCATAAATCCATCGACTGGAAAAAGCTGGCGGAAGCACGCGACCCGCAGGTAACGATCTCGGATGGTGCGAAAACGGTGGAGGACCAATTGGCGCGCGAATGCCTGTCGGCAGCCATTTTTTGTGGCATTGTGGTGTTCGTGATGAACGGACTGATTAAAATTGTGCCCATCGTGGCCTACGATCTGCTGGGTGATTTCGGCCAGTCACCAAACTTCGCCCAGGCGGTGGGAGGCGTAGGCCGCAGGCAGATCGGCGGCGGAGCGAAAAGTGCATTCGGCGGAATTCAGAATGCCATCTCGCAGCAACTCACTGGGCGAGGGAAGCGATGACACGTTCCCTGATCCTCGCTTCCTTCGCCGCGATGCTGGCGTTCACGCTGATGCCAAGTGCACATCTTGCCTATGCGCAAACGGCTGCGCCCGCAACCGGCGGCAACCCCACCGGCTCGCCCGCCAATCGTGACCTTAAAACCAAAGGCGCGGATGGCAAATCCATTCGCTGCGCCGAGGTGAAAGAGGCCAAAGCGGGCGTGTTGCTGGGCTATATTATTCCCTGCATGGTAAAAACCATCGAAGGCGCGACGGTCACCTTCAGCCAGAAAATGATCGACTGGCTGAAGCCGACGGTGTTCGCCTTCATGACGTTCGTGATTACGATGTTTGGCGTCAAGGTGGTGCAAAGCAGTGGACCCGAGATTTACAAAGAGGGATTCCTGCTGCTGATTAAAATCGGGTTTGTCCTTGCGCTGATGGACATTATCCCCAAAAGCGTGCCGGTGGTGTATGACACCATCGCGAGTAGTCAGGAAATTGTCACCTCCGTCGTGGGCGAGAATGGCATCAAGTGCGACATCGCCAAATACCGCGACGGGAATACGCCTTTACTGTGGGCCCAAATGGATTGCCTGGTGGGCAAGCTGTATGGCTTCACCACCGGGGCGGCCGATAGCAGCGGCAACAAACAACCCAACATGCTGCTCGCGGCCAGTGTGCTCGGGGTGATGGGCGGGATTTTCTTTGGTGGCAGCTTTGGCGTGGCGCTGTTTTTCGTGTTGGTTGGGGTGTTGTGGTCGATATTGCAACTGGTGCTGAAGGTGGCGCTTGCCTTCATCAACGGCTATCTCATCGTGTGCCTGATGCTAATTATTTCGCCATTGTTCCTGCCACTCATTTTGCTTAAAGCAACGGCTCAGTTTTTCGACCAGTGGTGGAAACTCATGCTGGGCGGCGTGTTGCTGCCGGTGATTGTCACGGCCTACGCCATGTTCGCGATGCTGATGTACGACAAACTGTTGTTTTCGGATAAAGCACTGATCAAGGAGTTATTCAATTACGATAAAGTGAAGCAGGCCCAAAACGCACCGCGACAAGTCTGCGATAAGCAGGTGTCGGGCTTGTCGAACTCCCGTACTGGATCCGGGGCAACGGCGGACGCCCTGAAAAAAGTGATGGAAAATCCGTTCATGCAGAATTTCAGCAACGTCCTTTCCTCCGGCTCGAATAATTTATGTGCAGGATTGCAAGTGCCAACGTTTGACCTCGGCAAGGTGAACTCGGATGCCTTTAAAAAAGGCAAGGAAACCTTTACCGCCTTATTTAAAACTGCAATCAAACTGTTCGTGATGGCCATCCTGATCGAGGAGGGTTTAAAAACCCTCACCAACAACATCCGTACCTTGGTGCCCACCTCGGCACCGACCTCGTCGCTCAGTGCGAGCGGCAAGTTGGAACAAGAGTTCCAAGGCCGCGTGCAAAATGCGAAATCTGAACTTACACGGGGCCTAAAGGGCGATGAGGGAGATACTGGTTTTGCCCAGCGAATAGGGCCGGCAATTCAGGGGTCGGTGAAACAATTAATCAACCCCGGTTCATGATAATGGTAGCAATGAGGCAGTCGATGACAACGCGAACCCAATGGATCAGCCTGCTCACTGCAGGGATGTTGATGCTCAGCCTCGCGGCAGGTGCGGTGGCGCAGACGGCTCCTACCAAGCCAACACCTGCCCCTTCACCCCCGAGGGTTGAGCTACCCGGTGGCAGCCCTCCTCCATTTACAAGAGTCGATCTGCCCGATGGCAGCGCCCCTTCACCGTCCCCTAGCCCGACACCTTCACCTGCGTCTGCCCCATCTCCTGCGCCGGGAGCAACGCCTGCGCCAAGGCCAACACCTGCGCCGGGGGCAACGCCTGCACCGGGGGCAACGCCTGCACCGGGGGCAACACCTGCGCCGAGGCCAACACCTGCGACACCCACACCCACCGCCCCGACGGGCACCACCCCGCCCTCGCCGAATGCCGCGGTGTGCACCAACTTTGCCGACCGTGCGAAAGACCTCAAAGTCGATGGCAGCGGGCAAGCCGTGAATGACGGGCTGCTGACTGAAATCTACCAGTTCATCAAGGAAACCGTTGGCGACGCGACGCAAAAACTGTTCGTCGCTTTCACCAAAAGCAGTGTCTATCAGCAGGCGGTGTTTGCCTCGATGTCGCTCGCCATCATCTTTTTCGGCGTGGGTTTTACCATCGGCGTGGTGCAGCTGACGTACCAGCAGGCGCTCACCCGCCTGTTCAAATTTGCGGTCATCGGGGCGTTAATTTCACCCTCGGGCTGGGACTTCTTCAATACCACCGTGGTCAATTTTTTTAACGGCGGCACCGACGAACTGGTGGGCGGCGTGATGGCCATCGGCACCGGCACCACCCAGCCTCCCGGCGCCTCGCCATTCTACCAGCTCGATGCGCTGGCGAATTACATCCTCCAGCCCGACACCATCATCGCGCTGATGGGTTCGTTCCTCAATGGCGGGCCGTTTGGCCTGGGCGTTGGCGTGCTGCTGCTGATGGCAATGACGACGTTTGTGAAGTTGCTGATCGGTGCCTTGCGCGTCTACGCGGTGAGCTACGTGGCGAAAGCGCTCATTCTGGGTGTCGCGCCGATTTTCTTCATTTTCCTTTTGTTTGAGAAAACCAAAAACCTGTTCATGGCGTGGGTGAACTCGCTCATCAACTTGTCGCTGCAGCCGATTCTGCTGTTCACCTTCCTGTCATTCTTCATCCTCATGATGCAGTCGGCCACCAAAGACATGCTGAAAGCCGAACTATGCTGGACGGAGGGGGCAAGCTTCTCGGGCACTACCAATAAACTGGCATTCTGGAAGTTCGTCGATCCGGTGACCAAAGACCCGATCGCTTCCGAGATGACCTGGAAAGGGTCGCTGGATTGTATCATTACCGGAAAAGGCGATTGCCCCGAATTCCCCATCAACATCATCGATATCCTGACGTTTATGATCCTGATGTACATCGCCGACCGCTTCGCCGGGGTGACCAAAAACATCGCGATCGACCTGTCGAACGCGGTAATCTCGCTGGATGCGGGTGGTAAGCTCGAGCAGTTCCTCGCCGAGCAGAATAAGAAAGGCGGCGAACAGCAGCAGCCGGTAACGAGAGAACGTCAGGGCAGGCCGGGGCCGCAGCAACCCGGTGGCGGTGGTGGCGGAGGCGGCGGTACTGGTGGCGCGGGGCGCGCGCCCGGCGCTGTGGCACCCCCAGCCCCTCCGCCAACTTCTAGCGCGCCTACGCAGCCATCGCCACCGGCCAATCAGCCACCGCCCAAGAAGTAGTATTCCGGGCGTTTCTAAAAAGTGGGTGGCCAGCCATTGCGTAGTTTGCTAAGCAGGTGGCAACCGCGATGGAGTCGTTATGAAATTGGCAATGCTGACGTTATTACTCGCCACGACAATGGCACTTTCGGCCTGCAACTCGGAAAAGGTCGAGGTGCTGAAAAGCCCGTGCGTGGGGCTCGACGACAGCCCCTGCGGCCCAAAACGCCCGCTGAATGGGAATGACAATACGCAAGTATAATTCTTGTTGTGTGGTGCGGTGCGCCTGCCGTTAGGGCTGGCAAGTACAGTCGCTAAAACCCGCGCCCGTTGTTTTTATTCGGGGGTGGCGGTGGTTGCTGAGGGTCTTTCATCGCATCGGGATTGCCCGTTTTTGCCTTGGCGGCCGCCGCGGCCTGCTCCGCCTGAATTTTCGCAAATGCGGCACGGTTGGTGGTCACCGGCGCGGTGTTGAGGCCCGCCGTGGAAACAGACTGCTGAATTTTATTCATGTTCACTTTTTGCAGCGCGGCCTGCATGGCTTTTTGCTGCATAAATAGCTGCTGTTGATGCTGATCGTGGGCGTGACGCTCTTCGGCCTCATGGTTGGCATGCAGTAGCGCATTGCGCGCCAACTGTTGGCGTTGCGCGGCACTGAGTGCGCCAGTACCCTGTGTAGTAGCAGTGGTTGCGGCCGTGGTGGCTTGTTGACGCTGTTGGCGCTGCGCCTGCTGCACGGCCACCCGGCCCGTGCCGGGGGCAGGACGCGCGGGCGCGGTTTGCGCACCCGATGATTGCCCGCGATTTTTATCACGCTGCGCATTTTGCTGCTGCAACTGCATGGCTTGTTGCAGATGTGCTTCCTCGGCTAATTGCATATCGGCGTTGCGTTTACCAACCGCATCGCGCTGCGCTCCATTACCGTCGCCCCCGACTTGAAGGCCAAGCCCGGCGGTGGGCGTGCCGCTCATGTAACTGCCAAGCTCGTTGCCGAGCGAGTGCGAAGCGCTGGCGCCGGGTACGTTTTTGGCATTCACGCGCTCGAGAATCAGGTTGATTCCGTTTTCAACTTTGCCGAGCAACCCGCCGAAGGTAGCATCCGTCGCGGCCGCAAAACGCTGGTCGATGGCTTTGAGCTGCGCGCTGAGCTGTTGCACGCGCGGCGTATTCCCAGCAGCTTTGGCATATTCGAGCGCCTGTAGCTTGGCGAGATAACCCAACTGACCGATCGCCTCCGTCGCGGCCTGAATGCCCGGGTGGTTGAGGATGGTGGGGTCGATGCCACGACCCCACGCCAGCAGGCGCGTAAACACTTCGCTCACGCCCTTCATGGCGCCGAAGGTAGCCAGGCCGTCGGTCGGTTTCAGTTTCAACCCATCGAGAATATTCTGGTTGCCGATGCTGATTTTCAGTTTGTTCAGAATATCGCGGGCGATAGCGATGGCATCCATGCGCACTGGTTCGGCCAGCGTTGAAACGTCGTCGAGGCTGTGGGCGGTGTGCAGCAACTGGTCGCCGATATGATCAAGATCGCCCGACATATGGTTAAGCTGCAACTTGCCATTAACGTTACTGCGTTTGGCTTCAAGGGCACTTACTTTCGCGGCCGCTGCCGCCAGCATGGCGCTGGTGATCTGGGCTTTGCTGGGCGTACCAGCGGCTAAATCTTTGGCAAAAATATCAGTGAAACCCGTCGTGTTGGCAGGCGGCAAATGCCAATGGGCGGGTTTGCCCCAGCCAAAAAACTCGCGCACTGCGTCGAACGGTTTCAGCCAGTCCGAACGGCGTTGGCGCTCGAGGATTTTTTCGTAAATATACTGCGCACCCGCACCGCCCGTGGCGCGCGCTTCGTTGATCGACAGGAACGGTTTGTTGGGGTCGTGGTAACCCAAAATCGGAATGCCCAGCACCGTCACGCGCCAGTTATTATACAACCCGTCGCCTACGAACGTCGCGATGTCCTCAAGCGCGGCTTTGGCCTGTTCGGGGGTGAGGCCGGTCACGTCGCTGCCGTAGAAGCTTTCCATCAGGAAATTGCGCACGGCGGCGATGTTGTCGCGCAGGGATTGGTAGCTCGGGAACCCGTCATCCGCGGGGTCGAGGAAGGGGGGGCTATTGAAACGATTGGCAATGACGTTATCGAACAGCGGGAACTCGATTTCCGAAAAATCGATGTTGGCTAAGGGGTCGTGAATCAAGGCATCCAGTGCGCGCCAGCCGGTGAAGCGCGGCACAATGTAGCGACCCACACCCTCGACTTGGTGCACCGAAAACGGCGCGGCATTGGCCGGCGCCGCACTGGCCGCGACCGAAGCGGTGGAGGCCGCATCGGTCATTGCTTGTAACTCAATGCGGGCCTGCTCAAGTGCCGCGTCGAGCGCAGCCAAATCGCCTGCCGCCGCATCGGAACTTTCGGGGTCGAAGGTGATGTTGTCGGCCATGGAGGGTTGCTCGTGCTATGCTTCCTGCGGCACGTCACCGCCGCCTTCGGCATTTTCCTGCTGCGCGGCGCCCAGCGCGTACACGCACAAATCCTCGAACGACACGTTATTTTCCTGACTGATTTTGAAGAGCTTTTCGAAGCTATCCATCACGTCCTGCGGAATGTTGCCGCCGCGCTCGGAGGACAACCACCAGCCCTGAAATTGCAGCGGGTGTTTTTTCGGGTGCGGTTCGCCGATATAGACATGGAACGGGTGTTTCACACCGTTGAAGTCGCAAGGGACGGTAAAACGTTTCATAAATTCTCCGTAAGCTAGGCAACTTTCGTCCGTCATTGCGAGGAGCGAAGCGACGTGGCAATCCAGCTTTCTTCGCGTGGCAAAGATGGATTGCTTCGCTTTCGCTCGCAATGACGTAATTCAACATAATACACTATACACCGCAATTATGACAGTTTGATGACAATGGGGAGGCTGGCAGCGGAATTATTTTCCTAAATTGCAGCGCTTTAGCAGCCTGAATCCCACGCTTTGCGTTTGCCGTTGCTGAAATTCTCGGCATAGGCCTTGGGCGGCACGTGCGGGGCTTTGGGTTCGATCAGCTCGAAAGGGATGTGTTTTGCGGTGGCGTAGGCGATGGCTTCTTCGCAGGTGGCAAAGCGTAGTTTCACCTCGGTAATAGTGTCGGGCATGGTGTTCCAGCCCATCAACGCATCCGGCGCGCCGGGGGCGGGTTTTACATATTCCAGCCGCCACACCCGCGTGTTGGCTTTACCCGATTGCATAGCGGTTTTGGCAGGACGATAGATGCGGGCGAGATTGGTCATAGGCCACACTTTAGCGCGCCGATTGGCAGAATCAATAGGCTTCGTCATTCCCCGAATTCGTTCTTTACGAATTCTAGGGGAATCCATGCTGAATGGCCGCATGGATCGCCCTATAATTTTGTAAAAAACAAAATTCAGGCGATGACGATATTTAAGACGCTTTTTTCTTCGCTGCCGGTTTTTTCGGGGAAGCAGCCTTAGCAGGCGCTTTTTTAGTAGCGGGTTTCTTTGCCGCCGCTTTCTTTTTCCCACCTTTTTTGGCGCCTGCTGCGGGTAGTAGTGGTGTCACCATCTCCATGGTTACTTCCTCAGGTTTCATCTCCTTCGGCAGGGTGATGTTTTTACCGGCGTATTTGATGTAGGGGCCGTAGCGACCTTTGAGGATGATTACTTTTTCGCCGGATTCGGGGTGTGCGCCTAAATCTTTCAGCGGCTCGGGTGCGCCGCCGCGGCCACCGCCGTTTTTCTTTTTCTCGGCCGCTTCGGCACTCAGCGTCACGGCGCGGTTCATGCCGACGCCGAGCACATCATCATCCGGCCCTAAATTGGCGTATTTCCCAGCATGCAGCAAATAAGGGCCGAAGCGGCCGATGTTAGCGACGATTGTTTCGCCGGTTTCAGGGTGCAAGCCCAGTTCACGTGGCAGCGACAGCAGCGCGAGTGCCTTTTCCAAATCGACGCTCGCGGGTGTGGTGCCTTTAGGCAAGCTGGTGCGTTTGGGTTTTGCGGCTTCGCCCAATTGCACATACACGCCATACGGGCCTTTGCGCATGCTCACCACGTCGCCCGACACGGGGTCGTTGCCGAGGATTTTTGGGAATTCTTCGCCGCCGGTATCGCCACCGGCCGCGCCGTCGCCGCCGCTGGTCATTTGGCGGGTGAATTTGCATTCGGGGTAGTTGGAACAGCCAAGGAAAGAGCCGAATTTTCCGGTTTTGAGATTCAGCGCTCCGGTGCCGCAGGTGGGGCAGATTTTGGCTTTCGCGGCGGCTTCACCGGTGCCGAAAATATACGGCTCGAGTAATTCCTGCACGCGTGTCAGCACATCGGAAATCGTCAGTTTCTTGCTGTCTTCGATTTTGGCGTGGAATGCCGTCCAGAATGTGCGCAGTTCGTCTTTCCAGTCACGTTCACCGTCGGCAATGAGGTCGAGATTTTCTTCCATGCTGGCGGTGAAATCATACTCCACATACTGGGTGAAATAGCTCATTAGAAACGCAGTGACGATGCGCCCTAGCGGCTCGGCCACGAAGCGCCGTTTGTCGAGGCGCACATAGCTGCGGTCGATGAGCACCGAGATGATGCTGGCATAAGTGGAGGGGCGGCCGATGCCGAGTTCTTCGAGGCGTTTCACCAGCGTGGCCTCAGAGTAACGCGGTGGCGGGGCGGTGAAATGCTGGGCGGCTTCGACTTTGTCATTATGTAAAGGCTCACCGACGGTGAGGACTGGCAGGCGTTGGCTTGCGTCGTCCTCGTCTTCGCCTTCGACCGGCTCTTTCTTTTCGTCTTCCTCGACGGTTTCCTGATAGAGTTTTAAAAATCCGTCGAACTTCAAAACCGAGCCGGTGGCGCGGAGTTTGTGCTGGTGGGTAATGTCCTCGATCACGGCGGCGACCTGGTCATACACGGCCATTTCCATTTGGCTCGCCATCATGCGTTTCCAGATGAGGTCGTACAGTTTCGCCAGTTCGCCCTCGAGCGGCAAGCTGCCGGGGCGGCGCGACAAATCGGTGGGGCGAATGGCTTCGTGTGCTTCCTGCGCGTTTTTCACTTTGGTTTTGTAGATGCGCGGGCTTGCTGGCACGTAGTTCGGGCCATATTCCTTCGCAATCAAATCGCGCGCGGCGTTAATGGCGTCGATGCCGACGGTAATCCCGTCGGTCCGCATGTAGGTGATGTAGCCTTCCTCGTACAATTTCTGCGCCACTTGCATGGTGCGTTTCGCGCCAAAGCCCAATTTGCGGCTGGCTTCCATTTGCAGGGTGGAGGTTGAAAACGGCGCGTAGGGCGAGCGGCGCGAAGTTTTAGGGGTGACGGAAGTGACTCGAAACGCGGTGTGTTTCAGCGTGCGCTCGACCTCGCGCGCTTGCGCTTCGGTGGTGAATGAAAACTTGTCGAGTTTTTTGCCGTTGAAATCGGTCAGGCGCGCATTGAATTTTTCGCGGCCGGAATTTTCGAGCGATACCGCGATGTCCCAGTATTCGCGCGCGATGAAAATCTCGATTTCGGATTCACGTTCGCATAACAAACGCAGCGCCACAGATTGCACACGGCCCGCCGAGCGGCTGCCCGGCAGCTTGCGCCACAACACCGGCGAGAGGTTGAAGCCCACGAGGTAATCGAGCGCGCGGCGGGCCTGTTGGGCGTTCACCAGATCCATGTCGATGTCGCGCGGGTTTTCAATCGCGTGGGTGACTGCTTTTTTGGTGATTTCGTGGAACACAATGCGCTTCACGCCGATGTCTTTGGGCAGTTTTTTCGATTCCTTCAGGGCTTCGAGCACATGCCACGAAATGGCTTCGCCTTCGCGGTCGGGGTCGGTGGCCAAGTAGAGCATATCCGCGCCTTTGAGGGCGGCAGAGATGGCCGACATCTGCTTTTTCGAATCGGCATCGACCTCGTAATGCATGGCGAAATCGGCGTCGGGCTCGACGGAACCGTCTTTGCTCGGCAAATCACGCACATGGCCGAAACTGGCGAGCACGGTGTAATCGTTGCCGAGATATTTGTTGATGGTTTTCGCCTTGGCGGGCGATTCGACGACGACGACGTTATGGCTCACGCGGGAACTCCTTTAACTCTATTTTTAGGCAATATTTTTCGGTCGGTCGACCGCTCCCCCCATGCGGGGGAGCCAAATCCGTCTTCGGATTTGGTGGGGGGATTTTTAGGCAGCAGCACCCCCCACCAAATTTCCCAAGTGGAAATTTGACTCCCCCGCAAGGGGGGAGTGCAGAGTAAGTGGCGTTGCTGAGGAATAATATGTAACATTACGTTTCCATCACCAGACTAACGCGCGAACCGGCGTGGCGTTCTATACGGCCTGCCAGCTCAAGTTCAAGTAAAACCGCGAGTAGCAGGTGCGGGCTCAGGCCGGTGGCGACCAGCAAATCATCGAGCAAGGTAGGGCTGGCGCTGAGGGCGGTGAGTAAAGTTTCGCGGGCTTGCGCAAGCGTCGAATCATCGGGAATGGCAGGTGTTCCTTCGCGAAAGCCTGAACCGTCCGGCTCGGCGAGGGGCAGAACGCCCATGGGGCTTAGGTTGCCTAAAATGTCGCGGGCGGATTCGACCATGGTCGCCCCGTCGCGCAACAGTTTGTTGGTGCCCTGGCAGCGCGGGTCCATGGGCGAGCCGGGAACGGCGAACACGTCGCGGCCATAATCGTTGGCGTAATCGGCGGTGATGAGCGAGCCGGATTTTAGGTTGGCTTCCACCACCACCACGCCACGGCTCATGCCCGCGATGATGCGATTGCGGCCGGGGAAACTTTTTGCGTGCGGCAAGGCGCCAAACGGCTGCTCGGAAATGATCGCACCGGCCGCCATGATTTCGGTGAACAGCGCGGAATTTTCCGGCGGGTAGATATTGTCGATCCCACCACCAATCACGGCGACGGTGCCGGTGGCAAGTGCGCCGCGATGCGCTGCCGCGTCAATGCCGCGCGCCAAACCCGAAACGACGACGTGGCCTGCCGCCCCTAAATCCATTGCCAGTTTTTTGGCGAAAATGCAGCCATTGGTGGAAGCGTTGCGCGCGCCGACAATGCCCACCTGTTTTTCCTGCGCGAAAATGTGCGCATGCCCGCGCACGGTGAGCAGCGGCGGCGCATCTGCGATGAATTGCAACAGGCGCGGATAACGTTCTTCGCCGTACAAAATCACGTCGGCCCCGAATTTTTTAATGGCCTCGAGTTCGCGCTCGGCCTCGGCTTTGGGGGTAATGACGATGGGCTTTTTACGTCCGCCGCGACGGCTCATGTCGGGCGCCATTTCAATCGCGCGCGCGACAGAGCCCGCGAATTTTACGAGATGAAAAAACGTCATCGGCCCCACGCCCTCGCTACGGATAAGGCGGAGTACATCGAGCGGATTAGCCCCGCGTAGCGACGGATTGGGGATGAATGCGTGGGTCATGCTGCAACTCCCAATAACAAATCTGTCATGCCGTTTTTACAACGGCATCCCGCTATTATAGCTGTAAGCTGGGCCCCGTTGTAAAAACGGGGCGACAGGCTGAGTGTATGGTTGAGGGTACTCATTTTCCACCCCCCAATTTCACCTTCGGCTCAAACCCATCGCGCAGACGTTTGATGTTGTCGCGATGGCGCCAGATGGCGATGGCGCAAGCGATGGCGATGATGAAGGCGCTCGGGCCATCGACCCGAAGCCACACAGTGAACGGCGCGAGGGCAAGGGCGGCGATGCTTGCCACCGACACATAGCGCGTGGTGAACGCGACCAAAATCCACACCACCAGCATCGCCATGCCGACCGGCCAGCTGAACGCCAGCGCACCGCCAAGAAGCGTTGCCATGCCCTTACCACCTTTGAATTTCAGCCACGGGCTGTACATGTGGCCAACTGCGGCGCAAAGAAGCGCGAGAGAAAGAAGCGGATGCATCAAAACTTCAATTGATTTTTTATCTATTGCTAAACCAGAACGCGGTAAATCATCAACACACGGGCCACCATTTAAAGGACACATCAAAATGCACCCTACACATGGACCACGATTGGGCATACAGTCAGTTTTAGATATTCCTAAATAGGTTTGGGAAGGATCGATTGACAGAGGTAAAAATAGGTACATGACGAGCAACACAGCAACTGCCCCTTTACCGCCATCAAGCAGCAGTGTCAGCAGCGCCACATCCTTCCTCCCAGTGCGCAGCATGTTGGTCGCGCCGATATTCCCGGAACCGATTGAGCGCGGGTCCGGCAGGCGAAACAGCTTCGCCAGCACCACGCCAAACGGCACGCTGCCCAGCGCATAGGCCATGATTATAATCTGCAGGCACTCGATCATTGCGGTCCCCTCACGTACGTGTACGAGCGTAGCGGTTGCCCGAAACCAATAGCAAGCAGGTTATTTACGGGCGGTTTTTGGCTGAATTGTCATGGATTTGTCATGATGCAGGTGGCAAAATATGCTATAGTTGGGTAATGGAAGATGACCCGCAGACTCGCCTTTCCCGCCTTAATCCGCGCGAACAACAGGCCGTGTTCGACGCAGCCCGCGAGCAATTCCCTAAAACCCATGCGCGGTCGAAAGCAACCAGCGCCATTGGGCGCTCTCGGGCGATCGAAGTGCTGCGCGACCAGATCGTCGCCAATAAAGACTGGCTGGATAAGATTCTGAGCGAACGGGTAAAGCCCGAGAAGCGTTCATGGAAAATTTTTGGCTTCGATGAGTGGGCGAATAAAAATAAACGTGAATCTGGAGCAGTGCGGCAAACAATAATAGATGATTTTGTTACAGAATCAGGAAGAAATCCGGAGCCGCAGGAGATAAAAGATCTTCTCGATGCCAGAGTGAACGCGCCAGATTTCCATGCATTCGTGGATCGCATAAAAAGTGAATATGCTAACGACGCTGAATGGGCGCTGAGAGTCACTAAACCTGGTGAAGATGCACCCGGCGAAGGCCAGGGAAAAACTAAATTCTAACCGCGCACTCCATCGAGCACGCCCTGCAGAATGTAACTCGCCGCCAGCTTATCGACCAGCTCGCTGCGGCGCGCGCGGCTTAAGTCGCCCTCGATCATCATGCGCGTCACGGCGGCGGTGGAAAGCCGCTCGTCCCAGAATAAAATCGGTAACGGCTTGGCCAGCAGCGCATGCACGTTGCGGGCAAATGCGCGGGTGGCTTGGGCGCGGGGGCCGGGGGTGCCGTCCATGTTCATGGGGTAGCCAATCACGATGCCCGCGACTGCGTGCTCGCTGAGCACCGCTTGCAGTGCGGCTGCGTCATCGCTCCATTTGCGCCGCGCAATGGTGGAGTGGGGCGTGGCGATGAGGCGTGTGCCGTCACTCAGCGCGATGCCAATGGTGGTATCGCCAAAATCGAGGCCGACGAGGCGCCCACGTTCGGGCAGTTGGGCGGCGAAGGCGAGGATGTCGTGCGTGGCGTGGGGATGAGTCATGCTGTGGGTGGTGGGTGGTGGGTGGTGCGTGGTGCGTGGTGCGTGGTGCGTGGTGCGTGGTGATACTACTAGCATGCTTTTTGCGAAACACTACTCACGACCCACTATCCACCACTCACTTGCAATTTCTTCTAATCCGTCTACAACCCCACCCTCACCCCACAGGAACCCCATGGCGCTAAACGAAAAAGACGTTGAGAAAATCGCCCGGCTGGCTCGCATCCGCTTGAGCGCAGCGGAGGTGCCGCATTACATGGGCGAAATTAACGGCATTCTGAAATGGATCGAGCAGTTGCAGGAAGTGAATACCGACGGGGTTGCGGCGCTTTCCAGCGTGTCGAACCAGTCGCTGCCGTGGCGCGCCGATTTGGTGACGGACGGGGCCCAGCAGGAAGCCATTTTGAAAAACGCGACCGACGCGCAATATGGCTGTTTTGCTGTGCCAAAGGTGATTGAGTAATGGCAATGCGTTTCAATAAACTCAGCCTGTCATCCCGGCCTTGTGCCGGGATCCAGCCATGCCGTTTGCTGAGCTTCAGCAATTTTGCTTGTGCTTCGCACGCCGGATCCCGGCACAAGGCCGGGATGACAAAAGGGGGCGTGCGTGAATAACCCCACCCACATGACGCTGGCCGAAGCGCGCGATGCGCTGAAGGCGAAAAAAATCAGCGCGGTCGAGTTGACGCAGGCGCATCTCGCGGCAATTGAAACGCATAACCCGGGCTTGAACGCCTATGTGCACCACACGCCGGAAATCGCGCTGGCGCAAGCCGCCGCGGCCGATGCCAAATTAGCGCGCGGTGAAGCCGGGTTGCTCGAGGGCATTCCCATCGGCGTGAAGGATTTATTCTGTACCAAAGGCGTGAACAGCCAAGCTGCGTCGAAAATTCTCACCGGCTTCAAGCCCGAATACGAATCGACCGTGACCGCGAATTTATTTCGTGAAGGCGCGGTGATGCTGGGCAAACTGAACATGGACGAATTCGCCATGGGCTCGGCGAACATCACCAGCACTTACGGCAACTGCATCAACCCGTGGCGCCGCAATGGCGAACCGAAAAAAGATTTGGTGCCCGGCGGAAGCTCCGGTGGTTCCGCCGCTGCCGTTAGCGCCCGCCTCGCGTTTATGGCGACGGGGACGGATACGGGCGGTTCCATTCGCCAACCTGCGGCGTTCACCGGCATTGTCGGCATCAAGCCCACCTATGGTCGCTGCTCGCGCTGGGGCATTATTGCGTTCGCCAGCTCGCTCGACCAAGCCGGGCCCATGACCCGCACCGTGCGCGACGCGGCGATTTCGCTGAACGCAATGGCGGGCCACGACCCGAAGGATTCAACGTCAGCGACGCTTAGCGTCCCGGATTTTGAAGCGGTACTGGGTGCGGGCGTGCGGGGCCTTAAAATCGGCATTCCGAACGAATACCGCATGGACGGCACGAACCCCGAAATTCTCGCGGCGTGGGACAAAGGCATCGCCATGCTGAAAGCGGCGGGCGCGGAAATCGTGAATGTGTCGTTGCCGCACACGAAATATGCATTGCCGACTTACTACATTCTTGCCCCGGCCGAGTGTTCCTCTAACCTCGCGCGTTACGACGGGGTGCGCTTCGGCCTGCGCGTGGTGGGCGAGGGCGACAATTTGAACGATATGTACGAGCGCACACGCGCGGCTGGTTTCGGGGCCGAAGTGAAGCGCCGCATTCTCATCGGCACCTATGTGCTGAGCGCCGGCTATTACGACGCCTACTACAAAAAAGCGCAAAAAGTGCGCGCGCTGATTGCGCAGGATTTCACCGAAGCGTTCAAGCTGTGCGACGTGATGCTGACGCCGACTGCGCCAAGCGAAGCCTTCGCGATTGGCGAAAACCAGAACGACCCGATTGCGATGTATCTGAACGATGTCTTTACCATTCCGGCCAGCCTCGCGGGCTTGCCTGCCATGTCGTTGCCCGTCGGGCTTTCCAAATCCGGTCTGCCGCTGGGGTTGCACCTCATCGGCCGCGCGTTCGACGAGGAAACCATGTTCAAAGTCGCCGACGTCATCGAGCGCGAAGCCAGCTTCACCGCCAAGCCGGAGGGGTTTTAAGATGCAAAAGCTTTTTGCTTGTCATTCCCGCGAAGGCGGGAATCTCCTTCTATCCTTGGCGCTTGTGGTTAAGGAGATTCCCGCCTTCGCGGGAATGACAAAACTGGGAGGAGGGGCATGACCTCCCCCTATCGCATCCAAGGCAAAACCGGCGAGTGGGAAGTGGTGTTGGGCCTCGAAGTGCACGCGCAGGTGACAAGCAACTCCAAGCTGTTCTCGGGTGCGGCGGTGGGTTTCGGTGCCGAAACCAACGAGAATGTGAGCTTTGTCGATGCGGGATTTCCGGGCATGTTGCCAGTGATCAACGAAAAATGCATCGAGCAGGCGGTGCGCACGGGGCTTGGCCTCAATGCGCAAATTAATTTGAATTCGGTGTTCGACCGCAAAAATTATTTCTATGCGGATTTGCCGCAAGGCTACCAGATCAGCCAATTCCTCGACCCTATCGTGGGTAAAGGTGAGTTGCTGATTGAACTTAGCGATGGCACCAGCCGCACCATTGGCATCACGCGCTTGCATCTCGAGCAGGACGCCGGGAAATCGCTGCACGAGCACAGCCCGAAATACAGCTTTATCGACCTCAACCGCAGCGGCGTCGCCTTGATGGAAATCGTGAGTGAACCCGACATGCGCTCGCCAGAAGAAGCGGCGGCTTATGTCAAAAAACTACGCACGATTTTGATGTATCTGGGCACCTGCGACGGTGACATGGAAAAAGGCAATCTACGCTGCGACGTGAATGTAAGCGTGCGCAAGCCCGGCGACGCATTGGGCACACGCTGCGAAATTAAAAACGTGAATTCGGTACGGTTTATTTTTAAAGCCATCGAATTCGAGGCGACGCGACAAGTGGAAATTATCGAAGCAGGCGGCACCATTGCACAAGAAACGCGGCTGTTCGATTCGACCACAGGCGAAACCCGCACCATGCGCAGCAAGGAAGACGCGCATGATTACCGCTATTTCCCCGACCCCGATTTGCTACCGCTGATTTTTAGCCAAGACTATGTCGAAGCGATCCGCCAAACCCTGCCGGAATTGCCGGACGCGAAAAAGCAACGCTACATCGACACCATGGGCCTCACGCCCTACGACGCGGGCGTGCTGACGGCGGAGAAAGAAAACGCCGACTTTTTTGAGCTGGCCGCGAAAAACCACGACGCCAAACTCACCGCCAACTGGATGACGGGCGAACTGTTCGGCCGCCTGAATAAAGACGGCATCGACATCGCGCAATCGCCCGTGAGTGCGGCTGCGTTGGGTGAATTAGTGGGGCTGATCGAGGACAACACCATCAGCGGCAAAATCGCTAAAACCGTGTTCGAGCGCATGTGTGAAACGGGCCGCGCGCCGAAGGTAATCGTCGCAGAAGAAGGCCTTGTGCAGGTGACGGATACGGGCGCGATTGAGAAAGCGATTGACGAAGTGATCGCCGCGAACCCTGACAAAGTTACCGAGTTTAAATCCGGCAAAGATAAATTATTCGGATTCTTCGTCGGGCAAGCAATGAAAGCCACCGGCGGCAAAGCCAACCCGGCGATGCTGAACGAAATATTGAAGAAGAAATTGACGCCTTAGGCGTCATCCTGAACTTGATTCAGGATCCATCGTAAAAAATATTGCGGCGTAGACACGCCGCGATGGATGCCGAATCAAGTTCGGCATGACATTGGAGGAACGCATGAAACTTAAATCCCTCGCGAAAATTTTTGGCGGCATTATCGCCCTCGTCATTGTGGCATTGCTCGTTGTGCCATTATTTATTTCAGCGGAGTTTCTGAAAGCGCAGTTGATGACCCAGGTGAAAGCGGCCACCGGGCGTGAGTTGCAAATTAAGGGCAACACCTCGCTGACGCTATTCCCCAACATCGCGGTGAGCGCCGAAGACGTGACGCTTGGTAACCCCGCCGGGTTCAAAAGCCCTTACCTAGTGCATTTAGCGAAACTAGAAACCGGTGCGGCGCTGCGGCCATTATTGTCGGGCAACCTTGACATCACAGGGCTCACGCTCGAGGGCGCGAGTATCAACCTCGAGCAAACGGCAAGCGGTGCGAAAAACTGGGAATTTACCAGTGAAAAATTAAAGGATGCCGCGCAGGAAAATAGCGACAAAGCGCAGGCACAGCCGAAAGCCGCCTCGAAGCGGACGATTGCAGTGGGCGATATCAGCATTCGCAAAAGTGACATTACCTACCGCGTGGCGGGCAAACCCGACATGGTGGTGAAAAATATCACGCTGCTGCTGAGCGGAGCGGATGGAAATGGCCCGCTGAAACTCAGTGGCGCGCTTGATTACAAAGGCGAAACCGCGCGGGTGGAACTGGGCATCGACGAATCGCGAACGTTTTTGGCGGGCGATGCGTCGCCCCTCAGCACCAAGCTCACGCTGCCGGGTGGCGCGATTCAGTTCGCGGGCAATGCCAGTCTGAAGGACGGCGCAACGCTCGACGGCAACTTAGAGACGGTGATCGATTCGCTGCCGGGCCTGATGGGCTGGGCGACCGGAAAAACGCCGGGTGCGGGCCTGCCACAAGCGGTGCGCGTGCAAACTAAACTGGCGGTGCGCGGCCCGAAATCCATCGCACTGAACGAACTAGCCGCGAAAATCGACGGAATTAGTGCCACCGGGAAACTGGCGGTGGATATGAAGGGCGCAGTGCCCGCGATCACCGGTGCGCTGCAATTTGCCGAGTTGAATCTGGACGCACTGGGCGGCGGCAAACCGGCGGGCAGCAATAATGGTGGCGGCAGTAGCAGCGCCAGCGCACCGCTCGACACCGGCTGGAGCACGGCACCCATCGACGCGTCGGGCTTGCGTGCGGCCAATGCCGATCTGGCGTTGAAAATCGGTAAATTACGCTCCGGCAAAATTGAGGTAAACGACATCGCGGCGCAGCTTGTGCTCAAAAACGGGGTGATGCGGTTGAACCTCACCAACGCAGCACTCTATGGCGGCAACGCCAAAGGCACCGTGAGTATCGATGGCAGCGGGACAGGTGCCGGCATCGGCAGCGACATCGCGCTTAGCGGCATTCAGATCGATCCGCTCATGACGGCGCTGAGTGGGGCGTCGAAACTCACCGGCACGGCGAACATTGCACTAAACCTACATGGTAGCGGTGCCAGCCAACGTTCCATCGTTGGCGCGCTCGGCGGCAATGGCAGCGTGAAAGTCACGGACGGTGCGATCAAAGGCATCAACCTCGCGCAGTTTTTGCGTGAGGCGCGCAAAGGGTTTTTATTCGCCGATAATTCGTCGCAGAAAACCGATTTCAGCGAGCTGGGCCTCACCTTCACCATCGCGCAGGGAATCGTGACGAACAAGGACTTCCAGATGAAAGCACCGATTGTCAGTGCGAAGGGCGAAGGCACGGTGAACTTGCCCGCCAAAAGCGTGAACTACCGCCTGATTCCGGTGGTGGCTGGGAACATCAAGGGCCAGGGCGGCGACGCGATTGGCGGCCTTGAAATTCCGCTGCTGATTACCGGTCCGTGGAGCAACCCGAGCGTGACGCCCGACCTCGCGGGCGCGTTGCAAAAAGGCCTGCAGGACCCGGCGGCGCTGAAGCAGAATATCCAAGGCATCAAGGACACGATTGGGAAGTACAACAGCCCGAAAGACATCGGCAAAGCCTTGCTGGGTGGTGGGAATGAAGCGGCGCCAGTACCCGCTACAACGCCCGGTGCTGCACCCGCACCTGCGCCCAAACCGTCGAAAAACGACGCGATTTTGCAAGGCGTGGGCGGGTTGCTGCAGGGGTTGCAAAAAAAATAGTGGTAGGATTATTTCGCTGCGGCCGGGGCAGGCGCTTTTGTAGCTGGCGGCGGTGCGATTAAGACTGCCGCAGGCACAGACGAGACCGGTGTGACCGGTGCCGCAATGCTGGCTGCTGGCGCTGCCTCAGGGGCAGTTTGTGCTTCAGGAATCGGCGCCAATCCCGCAGCGGGTTTGTCGGAAACGCGGGCCAGCAGTGCCTGAGCCTTGCTGTCGTGGGCGCGAAGCTTCAGCACCGATTTGGCGTCGAGGCGCGCGAGGGCGCGGTCGCCCAGTTGTTCGAACACGCCCGCTCGCTCGAGCAGCAGATCCGGGTTGAGTGGAGTGAGACTGACGGCATGGTCGAGGTCGGAAGCGGCTTCGGCGAGCTTACCGTAGGTGATGTTGAGGCGTGCCCGGTCGAGCAATAGCCCGGCGCTTAATTCCGCCGCGATGGCGTTGTTGCCGCGTATTTTAGCCAGATAGTCGAGCTGTGCGCTGTAATCGGCCAGCGCTGCATCGGCGCGATTGGCCTGAATCCACGCCCGGGCCGTCTGACGCGTCACGTACATGCGAAGCGACAGGTTTTCCGGCCCCAGCAAATCGCGCACCTGGCTTAAGCCCGTCGCCGCTTCGTCAAATCGCCGCAGGCCGAACAGTGCCATGGCCCGGCAATGTTGGGCCGCGATTCCCTGGTCAATTTTCAGCCATTCATCGGCTTTGGCGAGCGCTGCTGTCGGGTTGCTGGTGGCAAGCGCCGTGCACTCCTTATAGGCGGGCGAAGCGACGAGGGTAGCCGCCGCCAATGCCGGGCTGGCGATGAGAATGAGGGCAGTGGTGCGCAGGAAATTTTTTTGCATACTATTGGGTGTAATGAACTGCGGGGGAGAGTGCAATCCTCATATACAAAATACTGATTTCATGATTTTATTTGGATGCGTGGAGCCAGTTGGCAACAAACTTGCTTAGAGGAACGTCAAGAGAACAAAAATCCGTTTGGAGTGAACGACATGCGCCGAGTTCTATTGATGTTGATGCCGCTGCTGCTCATGGGCTGCAACGCGCTGGTCGATTCGTCGAACACAGCGGCCGACATCACGCACACGGCGTTTAACGACACGGTGAGTAGCTGGCGCGACGTGTTCACCTATAAACCCAAAGCGGGCCCGCAATCGCCGCAAACACGGTATTGCTACAAAATGCAGACCGACGTGGTGTGCTACGACAGCGTACAGCTTGACCAAACCGCACGCCTCGTGGGCTATCAGGATGGCGACCAGATTTCGTGGGTGCAGCCCGGCGGTGGCGCATTGGGTGCCAGCGGCGGTGTGCCGAATGCCGCGCGCGTGAGCCACGATGTGCAGGTGTCGCCAACGGTGGCGAGCAACACAGTCGGCAGCTCGATTATTGTCTCCGACGCGCCGACGGTGACAACGCTCGCGCCGCCGAATGCGCCGTTTGCACCGGCATCCACCGCGCCGATTATCAAACCCGCCAAACCGCGTTAATTAAGCAGTGGCCAGCTCGACGCTGGTGATGCGCGCTTCAGGCCGTTCATAATGGATGCGGTCGAAATGCTGGCAATGGTTACAATGCGGCTGCCAGTTTTCATCCAATGTTCCGCAATCGGCACATACCCACGAGGCAGCCTGCGGTGCATGCATGGCGCGCGCCAGCCACGGGTTCGCGCCGACGCTGCCATTGAGTTCCCGCTCAACTTCGGCCATCACGGCGCACGACTCGCGGCATTCTTCCAGCGCAACGGCTTGGGTGGCGAGCGGTTTGGCGCGTTCGGGCTCGCCCACTTGCATCGCTTGTTGTGCAGCAAGCAATAGCGCCGCAAGCGTCGGCTCGCCGCTTAGGAACGGCTTCAGGTAACGCAGTTGCGCACGCGGGGTTTCCGGCCGCAGGGCTGCAAGGATGGGGGCGATGAGCAGCAAGTTCGCATCGGCATTCCACGTGGCACGCAGCCATTTGCGTGCTTTTTTTGCGTCCCCTTCGTCGATCAGCCACCGCGCATAGGCAAGTGTCGCGGGCAGGAATTCCGAGGCGTAGCCCGTGGCGTGGCGCAGCGCCTGCGCTTTTTTATGCGCGTCGGGCTCGCCTCTAGCGCTGAGGTAATGGGCGAGCGCTGCGTAATGATGCCGCTCGTCGCGCGATAGCGGCGATTGCCAGTGCCAGCCTTCGGTGAGCGCCAGCATGGAAGCGACGTTGCGCTGGCGGGCATAGAGGTCGAGTAGCGTCAGCACCAGCCAACGGTCTTTCGGCGCGTCGGCGCGGGCTTGTTCGGCGAGGCTGGTGGCGGCCATAAATTCCAGCCGCGCGACATGTTGCTCGATGAGCCTGCGGGTGGCGAGTGGGGCGGTGATTTCGTGGCGCATCAGGGCGCGCAAATGCACACGCGCTTCGTCGTGGCGGCCCTCACGTTGCAGCAACTGGGCGCTTAGTAATTGCGGTAGCGGTTCGCCGGGCAGCGCCAGCAGCGCTTTGCCCAGTGCCGCGTGCGCGGCTGCTTCATCGCCAAGCGCCAGCGCCGTGACGCCGTGCGTTAGCTGCGTGAGGCCACGGGCCAATGTGCGGTATTTACGTCGGGCGCGCCGCCGCTCGGGCCAGGTGGTGAGCTGCCACAGAAGGCTGGTGACGACCGACAGGAAAATCGCGGCCACCAGTAGCAGTAGCGCGACCACGGCGACATGCAGGGTGATTTCGTACTCGAACCAGCGCACGGTCACTTCGCCCGGATGCGCCATTAGCCAGTCGCCCGCGAACACCAGCGGCACCAGCAGTAGCAAAAAGAGAATGAAGCGCGCCATTAATACGCTCCCGTATCGGCGGCATCGAGCGTGGTAAGCCAACCCGCAAACGGTGCACGCTGGGCGATGGGTAAGGTGGCAATAGCGGCGCGCGCGGCCGCAATATCCTGCGCGTGGCGAAGTGGTTCGTAGGGATCGGCGACCGTTTTATGAATACGAACCAAACCGCCCAGATGCTGGTTGATGCGTGCCAGCGTGCCGCTATCGGCGGGGGTAGCGGGTGGCAGGCTATCGACGATGCGGCGAAACTCGCTCATGTGCTCGGCCGTGCCCGGTTGCGAAGTGGGATTCACCATCACTGGGGGTACTGGCGCTGGTGCGGCTGGCGTGGATACCTGCACCGCAACCGGCGCAGGCACTGCCGCGAGTTGATGCTCCAACGCCTCGATGCGCGCAGCAAGCGCGGTGGTGTGCGCGTCCACCTCGCCTAATTGCTGGGTGATGGGTTGCAGCGGCGCCGGGTCGGGCGTGGCGTTGGCGAGGCTTTGCATTTCCTCCTCAAGCCGGTCGAGGCGGGTGGCGAGGGCACTTGTTGCCGTGGTGAATTGCCGCTGCTGCACGGCTTCGCGCACCAACATTTCGTTGCGCAACGCATACCCACCTGCCGCGATGACGGCGACGGCGAGAATGCCAATCGCCACGGGTGCGACCCAGTGGCGCGATGCGGGCGTAGGTTCCATGGGCGTGTTCATACCATGGCCGCGCTGGCCTGCGAAGCGATGAGTTCGACCATGGCGTTGGCCGTGGGCACATGGCAGGCATGCACCCCGCGCCACGGCAATGCGCCTGCCGCATGGGCGACCGCCAAACTCAGGCAATAGGCATTGATACGTTTGGCTTCGTCGGCGAGCCCCGCCTGCATCATGAGGTGGCAGGCGATTTTCGCGGTGCGCGGCGAGAAAAACACCACGCCGCAAATGCCGCCCGCTGCCAGTGCTTTTGCCGCCGGTTGGCCGAGCGACGATAAAGCCGCCGCCCGATACACCTCAAGCACCTGCACCTGAATGCTGTGGGCGGAAAGTAGTGCCGAAACATCGACCCGCCGGTCGGTGCCTGCAAGGTACAGCAGCCGCGTTCCTGCCGGTAATTTTTTCAGTTGCACCAGTAAGCTCATCACATCACCACCCGCAGTATGGGTGTTGGTGAAGCCCTGCGCCCGTACCGCAGTTGCCGTGGCGATACCCACGCAATATACCGCGAGTTCGCGCCAGTCGGGCGGCATCTGCGCCAGAAATGCGGCCGCGTGACGGCTGGTGATCAATAGGACGTCGGGCTTTTCGGGCACGGACAATGCCGCATGTTCGATGGTGGTGACAGGCGCAATCAGCGTGGGAAAATTGGATAGGCGCGCGGCAAGTTTGGCGCTGTCGGCGGCTGGGCGGGTGAGCCAGATGCGGGCGGGATCAGACATAGCGTAATAATTCCTCACCCGCACGTTCGCGCAAAATGCGCCCGAGTGCAAGGCCGATGGCAGGGGCGTCGCCGACCGGCCCGCGAAGCGATTCGTGGTGGCGAACGGAGCCGTCGAGCGAGAGCACTTCGCCGCGCAAAAAAATCTCGGTGCCCTCGCGCATGGCGAGCCCGGCGATGGGAGTGCGGCACGAACCGTCGAGCGTGAGTAGCATGGCGCGTTCGGCTGCGACGCAGATAGCCGTGTCGTGGTGGTTGATGGCGGCAAGTAAATCGCGCATCACCGTGTTGTCGCTGCGGCACTCGATGCCGACGGCGCCTTGCGCGGCAGCAGGCAGCATGATTTCCGGCGCGAGGTAATCGCGGATATGCGCTTCCAGCCCCAAACGCTGCAGCCCGGCGACTGCCAAAAACGTCGCACTAGCCTCACTCTCATCCAGCTTGCGCAGACGGGTTTGCACATTGCCACGCAGGGGCACAAGGCGCACATCGGGCCGCCGGTGTTTCAACTGCGCCGCGCGCCGTGCCGACGAAGTGCCTACTATGCCGCCTTGGGGCAAATCGGCGAGTGTGGCGTAATGCGGGCTCACCCACGCGTCGCGCACATCGGCGCGGGGCAGTAGCGCCGCGAGGCTCAGGCCCGGAGGCAATTCGCTGGGCATGTCTTTCATCGAATGCACGGCGAAATCGATGGTACGGTTAAGCAGCGCGTCTTCTAGTTCTTTGGTGAACAGACCCTTAAAGCCCCAGTCGGCGAGGGTTTTGTGTAGTTCGCGATCGCCCGCGGTGGTCATCGCCACGATTTCAAAATGCAGGTCGGGCGCATAGGCAGTAAGTGCCGCGCGCACCATTTCCGCTTGCGCGAGCGCGAGTTTGCTGGCACGCGTGCCGATGCGCAGACGCGTGAGTGGTGAGTGGTGAGTGGTGAGTCGTGAAACCCGCATCTTGCCTCTGTACTCACCTGAAACTCGAATACCAACAAGTTTCCACCACCTTACTCCTTTACTGGCATGATGCACCACTCACCACTCACTATCCACCACCCACGTATCGTTCTCGGCATTGAATCGAGTTGCGATGAAACCGCCGTCGCGTTGGTGCGCGAGGACGGGGCTATTTTGGCGCAGGCGCTCGCCACGCAGCAAAGCGAACACGCGCCTTATGGCGGCGTGGTGCCGGAAATTGCGGCGCGGGCACATCTGGCGCAAATCGACCGGTTGTATGTGCAGGCACTTGCTGGAGCGAACATCACGCTGGCGCAGGTCGACGCGATTGCCGTCACCGCCGGGCCCGGACTTATCGGCGGGGTGATCGTGGGCGTCATGTTCGCAAAAGCGCTGGCTGCCGCGGCGCAGAAACCGCTGATTGCGGTCAATCATCTCGAGGGTCACGCGCTGACGGTGCGCTTAACACACCAGCTGAAGTTTCCTTATTACCTGCTCCTCATTTCGGGCGGGCATTGCCAGCAACTCGTCGTGCGTGGCGTGGGCGATTATGTGCGCCTTGGCGGCACGAAGGACGATGCACTCGGCGAAGCGTTCGATAAATGCGCGAAAATGCTGGGCCTGCCTTATCCCGGCGGGCCCGCGCTCGAGCGCGCGGCGTTAAAGGGGAACCCGAAAGCTTACCCACTGCCGCGCCCGCTCATGGGCACCGAGAATTGCGATTTCTCGTTTTCGGGTTTGAAAACCGCCGTGCGCCTGACCATCGAAAAAGAAGTGGTGCGTGCAGGCGAGTTAACTCCAGAAATCGTTCACGATGTAGCGGCGAGTTTTCAGCTGGCCGTGATCGACGTGCTGGCCGACCGGGTGAGCCGTGGACTTGCGCAATGCCCGCCCGGCATCACGGCGCTCGCGGTCGCGGGTGGGGTAGCGGCGAATCAGGCGCTGCGCGCAGGGCTTGAGAGTCTGGCTACAGAATTTGGCGTCCCATTGGTAGTGGCACCGCCTGCACTCTGCACCGACAATGCAGCGATGATCGCATGGGCCGGGGTCGAGCGCTTCCGCCTCGGCGCGCGCGATGCATTAAATATCGAACCCCGCGCCCGCTGGCCGCTGACGGAGCTTGTCGCACCCGGCTATTTCGCGGGTGGGGCCTGAAAGCCGAAATGGTTTAAAATCTCGAGCGCTTCGGGGCTGCTGAGAAAACTGTTCAGCAAACGCGAATCCTGCATCGACTCGCTGGCTAGCACAACGGCGCGGTAATCGACCGGCACACTAAGTTCGCTGGGCAATAGGCTAATAATCGCCATGTCCGGCACGCCAATCGCGTCGGCGGCGAGCATCAGGGCGAGGCCAGGTTTTGCACGCATGGCCGCAAGCTGGGCGGCGCGATCGGGCACGATCACGGCGCGCGCTTTCAGCGCATCGGAAAACTCGAACCCCTCCATTAATTTCGCGGCGCGGTTTCCCTCCACATGGTCGGCGCCGGTAATGTAAATCGGCAATTCCGGCGTGGCGACCAGGATGGCTGCAAACGAAATATGCCGCGCAAACAGGCCTTGGCGCTGCAAATTCTCAGGCCCCACCAACGCCAGTTGCGTGCGTGCAACGGCGTGGTTGCTCGACACATCCGTCAGTCCCTGGGAGGTTAGGTTATCGAGCAGTTCGCTGTTGGCGGTAATCAGTACATGCGCTTCAAGCCCCTGGCCAATCTGGTTCGCGGCCATTGGTCCGTCTTTCGGTAGCACGGTGATGGGTGTAGCGCTGTGCGACGCATAATGGCGCGCCAGTTGGCTGACGGGCAGCAGTAACTCTTCGTCGACCAGCAAGGTGAGGTTTGGTTTGGTATCGTGATGCTCAGGCATTTCCTCAGCCATGCCGGGGCGGCTGCCCAGCAGGAAAACAAGCGCGGATACGAGCATGAGAAAACGCATGCGCGCAACGTAGCGCATTGCGCGAAGTGTTGCAGCATTTTTTGACTGGTACGAAACGCGACGCGGGAGTAATCATGAGAGAGAGTATTTTTCACCCACTGTGTATTGCTTCATGTCGAGTCGGCGTTTCATTTTTTTTGCCATCGCCCTGTTTATTCTGGGTGCGTTGCCGTTCCTGATCGCGCAACCCTCGGCGGCCGCGAGTGCGGGGCTTAGCCTTGGCTTCAGCGCACCGCTCGAACATGTCGCGATTTTACTGCTGCTGATGGTGGTGGGCCTGGTTTCAGCCCTGCTGCCACGCGACGGGCTGGCGCTGATTCCCGTCGCCTTCACCCTCATGATCATGGTCGGCGGCATGCTGGTACTCGACGCGGCGCAGTTCCCGGTCATGCGCTATTTTATCCTCGGCGCCATTTTATGCATGAGTTTGCTGGTCGGCATCGCGCGCGAAAAACTTTCGGTGCTGATGATTCTGGTGCTGGCCTCGTTCGGCTACCATCTCGGCGGGTTTTACATGCAGCAATTACCGTCGATCGCGAACCCGATGTATTACCTTATCGGCGTGTTGCTGTCGCTCGGCATGGTGCTGGCTATTTCCGTCGCCTTCGGGGTCACGCTGTTTGGCGATAACGAAGCCGCGTGGGAGCGGCTGAAACAATCCCCACGCGTCGCCTTCATCCGCGATATTTTTCTCTAGGCCAACGCCGGAACATTGGGCTGAGGCGCCGAAAGAAGCTGGTGGTGGACACGCGCGCCATCGAGCGTCGTCGCGGGCACGGACGTCAGGGGCGTCGCGATTTCCGGCGATGGCGATTTTGCCGCGGGCGCACTCACAGAAATGCCATGGTGTTTTTGTAATTCCTCGGCAAGCGCGCGATAATAATCGCCCACGGTTTGCGGTTTGTTGGCAAAATGCTGTTGCAGGTGCTGCGCGCTCTCACTCAGCAGGGCGGGCAATTGCTCGGGCGTGGCATGGGAGAGGGTGCTGCCAATATGGGCGTAAAGCTCGGGCATGTTCACTTCAAGCGTGCCGTAAGGGGCGAATAACCGCACGCCGTAGCCGCCGACGAATACTGCGTTGCCGTAGCCGCCGAAATAATCGGGCCGCACTTTTCCGCCCAGCGTAATTTTCTGGGTCTTGAAGCGGTCGTAGCCCATGCGCGCTGCGCCATAAGCCTCAATCACCGAACTTGCACGAAATGCCACTTTTTCACGAAAACGGTCAATCAGGCTAGGCGGGTTGGGGTTGTAGGGGTCGGGCTCTTTGGCGGTGAAGGAGGTGAATTTTCCTAGCAGCGTAATCAGCCCCGCCGCGAAGGTGACTGAATTGGGGTTACGCACGGTTTCGAGTGTGCGGCTAAACGAGCCGGTTTCGCGCAATATTTGCGCCCCGGCTTTCCAGCGCGTGACCGGGAACGCAAGCGATATTGCCCCCAGCGTGCGCAGGAAAATCTCGCCGAATGTAACGGAATATTTTTGCAGGAAAGAATGGGTTTTCTGCCCGAACGAGCGGTGGTCGGTCTCGGACGAAAACTGGCTGAGTGCGGTGCTATCCACATTCGGCAAGGCGCTCGCGCCCACATGTGCGGCCAGTTGCGCGTTGAATGCCTGCTTGAGAAAACGCAGCTGGTGCGGGTCGTTTTTCTCCTGTCCGCCGAAAATGATGTTGATGAAATTCGCCGTGAGGTTGAGAACCGCGAATCCGCCCACCGCCACGCGGTCGGCTGCAGTGCCGCTACCCTTGACGCTTGAAGCGATTTGCAGGCTTTGGCCAAGAATGCTGGTGTAGCCGCGCCATGCCCAGGGGTTAAATTTTTTGGGCGGCGGGGCGAGTGCAGCAAGCGCGGTGCCTTGCGCGGCCAATGTGTCGAGTATGGTTTGCGGTGCGGCGTCGCTGCGGGTGACAATCATCGCCGCGTTGCCCACCCGCGTTTGTGACAATAGCTGTTGATGCAGGGGAGCTGCCGTGAGCCGTGCTGCTGTCGTGGCTGGGTCGACGCCGGGGCTGAGGCGAAAAAACGCATGCGTTGCGCCACCCACCGTCTGAAACTCGACGGAGGCGATCGGTGAGGCCGGTGCAGTGTTCACGTACACGCGCATGCAAATGCTCTGAAAAGCCCTTTCGTCAAACCTTTAGTATACGCCTGCGGGCCCCGGCCCTCAATGGGGGGCGGGCAAACTTCATCTAACTGTCACAATCGATAAAATGCAGGATCAGTCTGCGTTACAGACACTCGCTGAAGCGTTTGGCGGTAAGGTAAAGCAGGCGGTCATAGTCGTTCTGAATCCAGTAATAAGTCGGAATATCCTCGCCCACCACCAGCTGTTCGGGGCTGAGCAGCACGATGCGTGCCTGCGATAGGGCCGCGATACGGCGTACCATCGGCGTATCCTGCTCGCCGATGATGCAGCGAATTTTGGTGGCTTTCGCCGCCTGCAGTAACTGGTCGAGGGTTTTGGCACCCAGATACTCATCAGGCCGGGCAGTGATTTCACCCTCGGGCACGATATGAAAACGCGCCAGAAAATACTGGTAGGCGGCGTGGTAGGTGATGAACGGAATTTCCGGTTTGGTGACGACGATATCGTCGCCCGCCGAGGGTTTCAGCATCGCTTGCAGCGGCGGTATCACGTCACTCCGCAAATGTTTGGCTAGGGTGCGGGCGTTCGCGGTTAGCACCTCGCGCTGGGTGGGTGCGAACTGTGCGATGGCCTCGGCCACCGGCTCGGCGAGGGCCGCCATGCGCTCGGGATCGAGCCAGAAATGCGGGTCGATAGCGGCGGTGGCGTCCGGCGTCACCGCTGGCTTCGCATCGAGTTTGCCGGTGATGGATTTGTAGGGTTTGAATTTGTGTGTGGGGGCAGCCGCGAATAAGTCATCAGCCTCGCCGCCTTTCAATTTCACGCGTGCGATCCACGGGTTTTCGGGTGCATAAGGCAGTGCATCGGCCCCGGCCAATGTGCTCAGTTCGATGATGCGCACTTTCGGCCGTGCTTTCATCAGGCGCGCAAGCAGCGGGCTGAGGCCGTGATCGGGGATAATCAGGATTTCCACCTCATCCAGCATTTTGCCCTGGCTTGGCGCGAGCGTGAAATTATGCGGGTCCTGCCCCGGTCGGGTGAGGCTTTGCGCCGTGGTGATGCCTTTCAGGATTTCATCGACGTAAGGCTTCAGCGGCGCAACACTCACTACTACCTTTGGAATTTCCGTTCCGGCATACGAGGCTTGCGCGAAGGTGAGCATTGCCGCTATCAACCACCCTAATGACTGAACCCACCGCATTACACCCTCCGTTGCTACCCACCCCGACGCCCCTACTTGAGGCGCGCGGCGTGTGCAAGTTTTACGGCACGCGCGAAGTGCTGCACGACGTGTCACTCGCCATTTACCCCGGCGAAATCGTGACGCTGGTGGGCCCGAACGGGGCCGGTAAAACCACGCTGCTACATTGCCTGCTGGGGCTAGTGCCGCCCGATAACGGCGAAATCATCCGCGTGCCCGGTTTGCGTATCGGCTACGTGCCGCAGCATTTCACCCCGCAAGCCTCGATGCCGCTGACGGTGGCGAGTTTTCTGGCGCTTTACAGCCCCGTAGTGATTGCCGAGCTTGCCGCAAAACTGGAAGTTGAAACGCTTCTGAACCAGCCACTCGCCTCGCTTTCCGGCGGTGAATTGCGTCGTGTGCTGCTACTACGCGCGCTGCTGAACGCGCCGCAATTACTGGTGCTCGACGAGCCCACCCAAGGGGTGGATGTGGCCGGGCAAGGCGAGTTGTACCGGTTGCTAAAAAGCCTGAGCGCCGAGTTGGGCTTTGCGGTGCTGATGGTGAGCCATGATTTATACGTAGTGATGGCGGCGACGCAGCGGGTGATTTGCCTGAACCACCATATTTGCTGCGAAGGTAGCCCCAGCCATGTCGGCGGCGACGCGGCGTTCCGCGCGCTGTTTGGCGATGCGCTGGCCGACCAGCTGGCCATGTATCACCACCACCACACCCATACCCACGCGCTGGGCGAAGAACACTTCCACCACGACCATGCGGGGCATGGGCATGGGTAGGGCAAGCGCGTCATCACCCTATCCGTCATTGCCCGAATTTGTCTTGGCAAATTCTAGGGCAATCCAGAAACCGGCATCGTTGGATCGCCCTAGAATCGCTTGCGCGATTCAGGCGATGACGGAGAGCGGAAAGGAGTGCGCGCATGGATGAATTCTTGCTACGTGCTTTGGTCGGCGGGTTGTTATTGGCCGCCATGTTGGGGCCGTTGGGTAGTTTTGTAGTGTGGCGACGCATGGCGTATTTCGGCGATGCGATTGCGCATGCGGCGTTGCTGGGTGTCGCGATTTCACTGCTCAGCAACGGGCTCATCCCCATGACGCTGGCCATGTTCACCGTGGCCGCAGCCATCGCGCTAGTGCTGACGCGTTTCACTGCCGACACGCGGTTTCATGCCGATACGTTGCTGGGCCTTCTCGCCCATGGCAGCCTGGCGCTGGGCCTCGTACTGGTGGCACTCGCGCGTGAAATCCGCGTCGACATCAATGCATTTTTATTTGGCGATATTCTGGCCATCGACTGGGCGGATGTGCAGGTGCTGGCAGGGCTGATGGTGATTATTCTTGGCCTGCTGTGGCGCTTCTGGCGGCCTTTGCTGGTCGCCACCATCGACCCCGCCATCGCCCGCGTCGAAGGCATTAACCCCGCGCGCATGCAGCTGGTGCTGACACTCATGCTGGCGGCAGTGATTGCGGTTGCCATCAAACTCACCGGTGTGTTGCTGATTACGGCGCTGCTGATTATGCCGGCAGCGAGTGCGCGCACACTCGCCAAAACCCCGGCGCACATGGCCGTGCTTGCGAGCCTCATCGGCATGACGGCCATCGGCGGCGGGCTGTTCGCCTCGCTACAAATCGACGCACCCAGTGGGCCGATGATGGTGGTGGTGGCAGCCGGAATTTTCGTGTTATGCAGCCTGCTTGCCCGCCGCGCGTAACCGCGCAAAACCCGCATCCAAATCCGCGATCAAATCCTTCGGCGCTTCAAGGCCGATATGCAGGCGAAGGAAGGTCGAACCTTCCGTGAAGCGCGTCGCGGCGCGGGATTTGAAAGGTTCGTAGGCGATAATGAGCGATTCGAAACCGCCCCAGCTGAAGCCCATGCCGAAATACTTTAAGCCGTCGAGCATGAGGCCGAGTGCGTGTTTATCGACTTTGCCGATTTCCACTGCGAATAACCCCGAAGCCCCGGTCATGTCGCGTTTCCACAGCGCATGGCCGGGGTCGCTTGGCAGTGCGGGGTAAAGCACACGCTTCACTTCCGGCACCGTTTCCATCCACTGCGCGACTTCAAGCGCGTGCGCGCCATGTTGCTTCAAGCGCACCGCGATAGTGCGCAGGCCGCGCAGCGCCAGGTAAGCATTGTCGCCACTGGGAATCGCACCAAAGTTGCGGTGCGCACGGTTGAGTTGCGCATAATGTTGTTTTTTGCACAGCATGGCCCCCATCACGAGATCGGAATGGCCGGCGATGTATTTGGTGGCCGAGTGAATCGAAATATCCACTCCCATGGCGAAGGGTTTTTGCAGCAGCGGCGTGGCCCATGTGTTGTCGGCAATCAGCATGGCACCGTGCGCGTGCGCCACGTTCGCGATGGCCGGAATGTCCTGCATTTCAAACGTCAGCGAGCCGGGGCTTTCGCAGTATACCACTTTGGTGTTTGGCTTCATCAGGGCTTCGATACCAGCGCCGACGGTCGGGTCGTAGAACTGCACCTCGATGCCGTAACGCACCAACTCATACTCCACGAATTTACGCGCCGAGCTGTAAATCGAATCCGGAATCAGCACATGGTCGCCAGCACTCAGGAACGCGAGCAGCGACACCGTAATGGCAGCTAAGCCAGAGCCGGTGAGAATGGCATGGTCGGCGCCTTCAAGCGTAGTCAGTGCCTCTTCCAGCCCGTCCGTCGTGGGCGAGCCGTAACGGCCATAGCCGCGATGGTTTAACTTGCCGTCTTCATAGGCCTGAAAGCTGGCGTAATCGTCGAAAATCACCGTGCTGGTGCGGTGGACCGGCGGGTTGACGGAGCCAAGGTCGCGTTTTGGGTCGCGGCCTAAATACACCAGTTGCGTGTCGAGTTCAGTCGAGTCGTGATCGTGGTTCATGCCTATCCTACTCTGAATGTGTCATCCCAGTTTTGCTTTTGAGCAAACACCGGGATCCAGCTTCTTAAAAAGCGGGACCCCGGCGTAAAGCCGGGGTGACAGTTTAGTATATGTTTTTCCCTTAAATCATTCCCCGAATGTTGGTTAGAGAAATTTCGAGCGATGACGTGTTGCCTTAAAACTCCCGCCAGCTGAGGCCGACTACAATATGGGTGACTTTATTATCGCGGCCAAAAGGCAGCAGGCACGAGCGGTATTTTACCATGCGGCTTTGAGCATTCACAAACTGGCCGTGGTCTTCAAGCGGCTGCGGTTGCGCAATCACTTCAGCGATGCGCTTAATAACTGCGGCCCCCTCGAAATGCCGCTGGCCGCTGGTCATGGTGCGCCCGGTCATGTCGGCGCCGTACAGGCTACGTAGCTTGTCGCCGACTTTGTAGAAATTGACCACGGGCGGCTGCCCTGGCGCGCTCGGCTGCACCACAAACAGCACGCATTGCTGCCAGATATCATCGACCGCGCCTGCGTTGAAATGCGAAAATTCCGGCATCGGCGCTTCTTTTCGCACCTGATTCCAGTACAGGGTAAGGCGTTCGGTGAGGCGTTGTGGCTGCATGCGTGTCCTTTTCCCGCTTGCAACCTGCGCGCGAGGATGATAAACCTATGGTTGTATGCAGCCCATCCAATTCATCACGGCTCTGGCCGATCTGTTTTTCAGTCCTGCGATGTTGCTCGTATACGCAACTCGCACCCGGAATGCAACCGCAGCCGCGCATTCGCAGGCAATCGAGGCTAGATTTTTGCGCCGTGCTTAAGTAGAAGGCTTCTTCACGCAAAACGAAGAAGACTCATGACGACTCCGCATTACCCCGAACTCGACGCCAACCCGAACTTCGCTGCGCTCGAGGAAGACATCCTGAAATTCTGGGCGGAAAAGCGTGTTTTTGAGCAATCGGTGGCCGCGCGTTCGGCGCAGAGCGCCAGTGGCAGCAGCAATCAATATGTGTTCTACGACGGCCCGCCCTTCGCCAACGGCCTGCCGCATTACGGCCATTTGCTCACCGGCTTCGTGAAAGACGCCATCGCCCGCTACCACACCATGGCGGGTGCCCGGGTCGAGCGGCGTTTCGGCTGGGATTGCCACGGCCTGCCCGCCGAAATGGGGGCCGAAAAAGAGCTAAACATCGCAGGCCGCTTAGCCATCCTCGATTACGGCATCGGTAATTTCAACGATTACTGCCGCACCAGCGTGATGAAATACACGGCTGATTGGGAATATTACGTCAACCGCCAAGGCCGTTGGGTGGATTTCAAAAACGACTATAAAACCATGGACACGCCGTTCATGGAAAGCGTGATTTGGGCATTTTCCGAGCTTTATAAAAAAGGCCTTGTCTACGAAGCCTTCCGCGTCATGCCCTATAGCTGGGCGGCGGAATCCACCCTCTCCAACTTCGAAATCCGCATGGACAACGCGACGCGTGAGCGCGAGGACAAAGCGGCGTATGTGAAGTTTAGGTTGAAGGAAAAGCCGCAGGGCGCACCTGAGGCCGAGAATTACTACATCATCGCGTGGACGACCACACCGTGGACGCTGCCAAGTAATTTGGCTTTGGCTGTGAATGTTGAGATGGAATATGGTTGTTACGTAACACGATCTGCGCCAGTTCTTCGCTCCCCCCTTGCGGGGGAGCCAAATCCGCCTCTTAGCGGATTTGGTGGGGGGAAAACCGAGTTTGCCACCCACAAAGCGCAGGAAATGCGCAAAGAGCCGACCGAGGCCGAAAAAAAATTATGGCTCAATTTAAATAACGAGCAACTCGGCTATAAATTCCGCCGACAGCAGCCGATCGAAAATTACATTGTCGATTTTTATAACGCTGAAAAGCGACTGGTGATTGAGGTGGATGGCGGCCAGCACGCGCAGTCGCAAGCCGATAAAACACGCAGTGCGTTTCTGGAATCGCAGGGCCTAGCCATTCTGCGTTTTTGGAATAACGAGGTGCTGGAAAATATCGACGGTGTGCTGACGAAAATTTCGCAAGCGCTGGACGGCAGCCCCCCACCAAATCGCAAGGGCGATTTGGCTCCCCCGCAAGGGGGGAGCGATGCCGCGGCGCGCGATTGTTATATTATCGTACGCAGTGCGGAAGGAAAGATCGCAGAGCAACTGAAAGCAGAGTGCTCGGTGAGCCTGAAGGGTGCCGCACTTCTCAACCTCACCTACGAAACGCTCTTCCCCTATTTCGCCGGCACAAAAAACGCCTTCAAAGTGATTGATGGTGGCGACGCCGTGACGGAAGGCGAGGGCACGGGCGTGATTCACATGGCCCCGGGCTTTGGCGAAATCGACCAAAAAGTTTGCGCTGAAAACGGCATTGAAGTGATGGTGCCGGTCGATAATCAGGGCAAATTCACCACCGATATTTTCGACCTTGAGGATTTAAAGCTGCAAGGCCTCGTCGTCGTGCCGGATACGCGCATTGCGCTTGAGAACATTACCGTGAGCGACGCCGACCGCGCGCAGCATATCAGCGAGAAAGATGTGCAAAAATACGGCCTCGCCAACATGCGCATCGTGCGGTGGTTAAAAGCGCATGGCAAGCTGGTTAAAGACGAGCCGTACAAACACAATTACCCGCATTGCTACCGCACTGACACGCCGATTATCTACCGCGCAATGAGCAGCTGGTATGTAGCAGTGACAAAATTCCGCGACCGCGCGGTGGAGCTGAACCAGCAAATCAACTGGGTGCCCAGCCACATCCGCGACGGGCAGATGGGGCATATGCTGGCCACCGCGCCGGACTGGAGCATTTCGCGCAACCGGTTTTGGGGCACGCCGATTCCCATCTGGCGCAGCGAAAGCGGCAAAATGATTGTGCCGGGTAGCATTGCCGAGATCGAGCAACTCAGCGGCAAAAAAATCGACGATTTGCACCGCCCGATTATTGATACCATCACGTTCGAACGCGACGGCGAAACCTACACGCGCGTCGAAGCCGTGTTCGATTGCTGGTTCGAATCCGGCTCCATGCCCTTCGCGCAACTGCATTATCCGTTCGAGAACAAAGAAAAGTTTGAGCGCAATTTCCCGGCCGATTTCATCACCGAATATGTCGGCCAAACGCGCGGCTGGTTCAACACGCTGATTATGCTCAGCACGGCTTTGTTCGACAAACCGCCATTCCTGAATTGCATTTGCCACGGCGTGGTGCTCGATTCCGAAACCGGCCTGAAATACAGCAAGCGCCTCAAAAATTACCGTGACCCGAAAGAGGTGATGGACGGTTACGGCGCCGACGCATTGCGCTGGATGATGCTGAGTTCGCCCGTCATGCGCGGGGCCGACATCAGCGTCGACGCCGACGGCAAATTCATCCGCGACGTGGTGCGCCTAAACATCAAACCACTCTGGAGCGCGTTTAATTTCTTCACGCTTTATGCGAATGCAGATGGGGTGCGGGCGAAGGAAGTCACCGGTCACCAGTCACCAGTCACCAGCAATGAAACATTAGAAACGGCACGTTGTCAGTTGCGACCTTTCACCTTGCAGGATGAAGCAGAATATTCTGTGTTGGTGAGCAATCCCGAAACGATGAAAACTATCGGCGGTGGCGTACGCGATGCGGAAGCCGCGAAGGCAGAACTCGCTTATGTGGTAGACCATCAAAACCAGCATGGCTTCAGCATTTGGGCAGTGATCGACAAGCCCAGCGGTAAATTGATCGGTAAAGCTGGTTTTACTTCAGTAACGCTAGACCCTAACCAGCCACCTCAATGTTCGCTGCATTACATCGTTTCGCCTGAATATTGGGGGAAGGGAATAGCAAAAGAAATTGCGGCCTTTTTGGTGAATTTAGCATTTAATCGTTATGGGTTTTCCAAAATCGTTGCTGCCACAATTCCTGAAAATATTGGTTCCTTAAAAATTATCGAATTTCTTGGATTCGTGCGTAAAGATAATATCGTCTTTAAAGGGCTGGAATGCGCCTATTACGAACTTGAAGCGCCTGCTCGCAATCTACTCGACCGCTACATCCTCGCCAAAGCCAAAGCCTCTGTGAACCAAGTAAAAACCAGCATGGACGCGTATGATACGCCAGGCGCGACGGAAGCCATCACCGCGTTTTTCGATGTGTTGAATAACTGGTACATCCGTCGCAGCCGCAACCGCTTCTGGGGCGAAGCCATGAGCGCCGACAAACAAGCGGCGTATGACACGCTGTTTACGGTGCTGAACTTGATGGTGAAAGCCGCCGCACCGCTGCTGCCCTTTACCTGCGAAGCGGTGTATCGCGGGTTGAATGGTGATGCGCAGAGCGTGCATTTACAAAGTTTCCCGGATGTCAGCGCGATTGATTCAGCGAATGAGCTGGTGGCTGATATGGACCGCGTGCGCGATGCGTGTACGGCCATGGGCGCGATTCGTAATACCGAAAATATCCGTAACCGCCAACCGCTGGCTTCGGCCACATTGTATGGCTCAGGCGCAAGCCGCTTGAAACCATTCAGCGGTTTAATGGAAGACGAATTGAACGTGAAAGAAATCCGCTTCGCCGATACGCTTGAAGGCGTCGCCGAATATTCACTGACGATTGATTTTAAAGTCGCGGGCAAACGCCTTGGGCCCAAAATGAAAGCAGTCGGTGCCGCTGCCAAAGCGGGTGACTGGAAGCGTGAAGGCGCACAGATTATCGTCGGCGGCGAACCGATGGAAGCGGGAGAATATAACCTGCAACTCAAATCGCTCATCGCACGCGGCGCGCAGCCGCTTTCGGGGAATGACGCACTGGTCGTGCTCGACTTGCGCCTCACCCCCGAGCTTGAAGCCGAAGGCCGGGCGCGGGATTTAGTGCGGATGATTCAGCAGGCGCGTAAGGATTCGGGGCTGCATGTGGCCGACCGCATCACCCTCGCGCTCGATGTGCCCACGGAGTTCGCCGCCGCCATGGACGCGCATGGCGATTACATCCGCGAGCAAACACTCGCCGTGTCGCTCGGCCTCGGCAGCGCCGGTGCGGCCATGCAGGTGCACCAGGAACTCGACGGCGCACAATTCGTCATCGGCCTGAGTAAGGTGGCATGATGAAAACAAATCACTATTGTTTGTCATCCCCGCGCAGGCGGGGATCCAGTGTGCGGAGCACAAGCAAAACAGATACCGTGCAGCAGGATAAAGTCAGTATTATTTTGCGGCGAAGACTCGCCGCGCTGGATTGGCTTAGAACTAGTATACGGGATCGCCCTTTCGCTTCGCTCAAGTCCCGCCTTCGCGGGAATGACAATTTTGAGGCATCATGACCACCGCCGATCCGCATGTGGGGGTGATTGGCGCGGGGGCCTGGGGCACGGCGCTGGCCATGCTTGCCAACCGCGCGGGCAGCCGCGTGACGCTGTGGACGCGCAACCATCAGGTGATCGATTCGATCACCGAGCGCCGCGACAACGCGCAATATCTGCCGGATCATTTTATCGACCCGGCCATCAGCATCACCCACGATAGTGCATTCGTCAGCCACTGCGATGTACTCATTCTCACCATTCCCGCACAATCCATCCGCACCGTGGCCATCGCGCTGTCGGACGGGGTGCCGTCGCATTTGCCGCTGGTCATTGCCACCAAAGGCATCGAGCGCGGATCGTTGATGTTGATGAGCGAAGTGCTCGCCTCGATTCTGCCGCATAACCCCACCGCCATTTTATCGGGTCCCAATTTCGCGCGCGAAGCGGCGGCGGGGCTGCCCACGGCCACCGTGCTTGCCACCCATCACACCAGCATTACCGAAGGCATTTGCTTCGCCCTCGGCGGCAAATATTTTCGCCTCTATACCAATGCCGACCAGGTGGGCACGCAAATTGGCGGGGCGTGTAAAAACGTGCTGGCGATTGCGGCAGGCATTGTGGAGGGGCGGGGGCTGGGCGAAAACGCGCGCGCCGCGCTCATCACCCGGGGCCTCGCCGAAATCATTCGCCTCGCGCGCTCCAAAGGCGGGTCCGAAGAAACATTGATGGGCCTGTCCGGCATCGGCGACATCATGCTGTCGTGCACCAGCCAGCGTTCGCGCAATTATGCGCTGGGCGTGGCGCTGGGGCGTGCGCCGGATGCCCGGCTGCTGCAATTGCTGGCCGAACGCCGCGGCGGTCTCACCGAAGGTGTCGCGACCGCCGAATCCGTCACGCAACTGGCCCGCAAACTGGGCGTGGCGATGCCGATTGCTTTCGCCGTCAGCGATATTTTAAGCGGCACCGTACCCATCAGCGCCGCAATTGAAAAATTGCTGGAGCGGCCATTGGGGAGTGAGATTTAGAGAAGAGGCCAGAGGCTAGAGACCAGAGGCCAGAGGTTAGGGGTTAGGGATGGAATCTGCGAGGTTTCGTTTCACATAAAAATCTGTTTTATCTACTTTATTCCCCATCCTCTGTCTTCTAACCTCTGGCCTGTAGTCTCTATAATTGTCACAAAACTGTCATCCTACTGCCCAACCACGATGCTATAGTGCAGGGTAGGAGATAAGGTAAATGGCACTGATTGAAGCAACATCGCGGCCCGGATACGTAAAGACTGGCGAAGACGGCCAATCTGGTTGGGGCGCTGCGTTTGCGCGGTGGTCGAACACCGCGACGTACATCCCTTGGGTAGGATCGTTACTAGCCCTTCCACTCGGCGCCATCGGGACAGTAATCGATACTTTCAGTGCATTGTTCGATCGTAAGGGCGGCGGCTTCGGCAGTGCATTAACCGCATTAGCTGCAGGTTCGGCTGCCACCGCGACAAATACAGCCGTATCCGCTTCAGGGTTAGGAAGTGTGGTGTGGTGGGGGAACGCCGCATCTGGATTGGCAACTGGGCGTACTTTGGGTAGCCATGTGCGCATGGGTACCGAGAGTGTGATTGGTGGCATTACCGGCGCGCTTGGTATAAAACCTCGCATACTGCAATCGAATTTCGGTGCGATCGGCTCGCTGGATGTACCGCAACAGAGTGCGGGGCCGCACCTGGCTGCCGCCGCAGCCAGCAAAGGCGCGGACGCAGACGCTGTGTACGCACGGATGCAAAGTAATCAGGCCGACCATTTGGCCGCACTCGATGCCGCACGGGCACAGGGTGCGAACTATGGACGGGCGTAAAACGAACAACGAACAACCAAACCGGCAGACTGAATTATGAGCGCACAGTTACAACAAATGAATATCTGGGAACAGAAATACCATGACATCATGGAGCTGTACGCGCTGAACGAGCAACTGCTCGCGACCGTGGAACAGGCTGCCGACCCCGAAGCACAGCTGGCACTCGTTGAACCGCTGATTGAAACCGTGGGCGCCACGAGCGATGTGCTGACCGAAGAATACATCGCCTTCTGCGACGCCGGGCCGATGGACGCGAAAATGGACAAAACCCGCTCGGGCCGCCGGGTGGAAATGGCCCTGCGCAATGTGTACGGCGCTATGCGCGAATTCCACGCCCGCGTGCGCGACCAGAAAAACGCCGCCATCATGGTGGTGAAAAAACTAAAGCGTCAGCTGGAACAGGTGATCGCCCATTTTGTCGAATTCACCACCCTCAACCTCGACCGCATGATGCAAAAACAGGATGTCGAGGACATCAAAACCCGCCACGCCAATATCGCGCTGATGCTGGGGCAATTAGGGCACGGGGCGTAACCCCTCTAAGCACTACACGACACAATGAAAAGGGGGCACAATACACATTGTGCCCCCCTTTGTTTTGCCCCCGCTGTAATGCGGCCCCAGCAACGTCAGGAGACCTTGCCAGCCATCAGCCAGGCACAACGAGCCGGGCGAGTGTGCCAACAGCCCGCGAGAGCGGCGCGCAGGGCTAGGCAGTATCCGACCATGTCCACCGAAGCCTTGGCGTAGGTGGATGCCCGAAGCCACTCAAGATATTCTCACTAAGCAAAGCTTAGTGAGAATAATACATCTTGAACTCGATGGGGCTGGGGGTGGTTTCCCACTTCAGCAATTCTTCCATTTTCAGGTCGATATAGGCATCGAGCTGTTCGTTGCTGAACACATCGCCTTTCAGCAGGAACGCGCGGTCGGTTTGCAGGGCGTGAATCGCTTCGCGCAACGAACCGCACACGGTGGGGATGTCTTTTAGCTCTTCAGGCGGCAGGTCGTAGAGGTTCTTGTCCATCGCCTCGCCGGGGTGGATTTTGTTCTCGATGCCATCCAGCCCCGCCATCAGCAACGCGGCGAACGTGAGGTAAGGGTTGCCGCTCGAATCCGGGAAGCGGGTTTCGATGCGCTTGGCTTTGGGCGATGCCACATACGGAATGCGGATCGAGGCCGAACGGTTGCGCGAGCTGTAAGCCAGCAGCACCGGCGCTTCATAGCCGGGCACCAGGCGCTTGTAGCTGTTGGTGGAAGCGTTGGTGATGGCGTTGAGTGCCTTCGCGTGCTTGATGATACCGCCGATATAATAGAGGCAGGTCTCGCTGAGATCCGCGTAGCCATTGCCCGCGAACAGCGGCTTGCCGTCCTTCCAGATCGACTGGTGCACATGCATGCCCGAACCGTTATCGCCGAACACCGGCTTCGGCATGAAAGTGACCGTTTTGCCGTAAGTGTGCGCCACATTGTGGATGACATATTTGTACTTTTGTACGTTGTCGGCGGTGAAAGCCAAGGTACTGAAATCGAAGCCTAGCTCGTGTTGGCTTGGGGCCACTTCATGGTGGTGCAGCACGGGCACAATACCCACTTCGGCCAGCGTCGTCAGCATTTCGCCACGAATATCGACCGCGGAATCGACGGGGGCGACGGGGAAGTAACCGCCTTTCACGCCGGGGCGGTGGCCGAGATTGCCATGCGCATAGTCTTTGGCGGAATTGGTGGGGTTCTCTTCGCTCTCCAAATAGACCGATTGCGAGAACATGTCGGAGTTGAATTTCACGTCGTCGAACATGAAGAACTCAAGCTCGGGCCCGAAATAAGCGGTGTCGCCGATGCCGGTATATTTCAGGTACGCCTCGGCTTTTTTAGCAGTGCTGCGCGGGTCGCGGCTGTAGCTCTGGCCGGTCGAGGGCTCGATGATGTCGCAGGTGAGCACCAGCGTGGGCTGGGCGGTGAAGGGGTCCATAAATCCCGTCGACGTGTCGGGCATTAAAATCATGTCCGACTCGTTGATGCTTTTCCAGCCCGCGATCGACGAACCGTCGAACATGATGCCGTCTTCGAAGCTCGACTCATCGACTTTGTTGGCGAGGTAGGTGGTGTGCTGCCATTTGCCACGCGGGTCGGTGAAGCGGAAATCGACGAACACGCAGTCGTTTTCTTTGATTTTGGCAAGAACGTCTTTGGCGGACATGGGTAGTTCCTTTCGGTGTGTGGTGTGTAGTGAGTAGTGGGTGGTGTTAAGGAGTTTCGGTAGCTTTTACTACCCACCACTCACTACCCACCACCCACGTATTAAATCGCGGCATTCCCCCGCTCGCCGGTGCGGATGCGGATGGCATCCTCGATGGGCAGGACAAATATTTTTCCGTCGCCAATGCGGCCGGTTTGGGCGGCAGCCACAATGGCTTCGATGGTTTTCTCGACCATGTCGTCGGCCACCACCACCTCGATTTTCACCTTCGGCAGGAAATCGACGACATATTCGGCGCCGCGGTACAGTTCGGTGTGGCCCTTCTGGCGCCCGAAGCCGCGCGCTTCAATCACGGTAATGCCCTGCAGGCCGATTTCCTGTAACGCTTCTTTCACTTCGTCGAGCTTGAACGGCTTGATGATCGCTTCGATCTTTTTCATGGGCGGGCTTTCATTTGACTCATCTTAGTCAGCAAGGGTGGTGCCATCGGTGCCAACTGAATACTAAATGATGTTTTTCAGGTATTAGTTGCCCATCTCTAAGGTGATGTATCGCATTAAGCTGCTTAAAATTTGCGCAGTGCGATGAAAATATAGGCGGTCGCTGACACGAAAGTCAGCACGCCCTCACCCTGAATTTCCCCAGTGGAAAATTCAGACCTCTCCCAAGGGAGAGGTAGTGCTGCAGCAATATAATACGTCAATTGTGAGGCGGTGTAACCTCTCCCTTGGGAGAGGTCTAAATTTGCGATCACGCAAATTTAGGGTGAGGGCGTGCTGAGTGCTATGGAAAATCGCAGTCCGTCTTCGCTCTACGAGCTACGCCGGACACTGCTTCGCCCTAGGCAAGGGGCTCCGGTGGCTGCGCCACGCGTAGCCCCTTGGGGCGAAGCGTGGGGCGAGTGACGGGGGTCGAACCCGCAACCTCCGGTACCACAAACCGGCGCTCTAACCAGTTGAGCTACACCCGCCATCCGTCGCCGCGTACGGCGTGGAGCCGGTGTTTAACGCCAAGCGAGGGGAAAAATCAAGCACGCAGTGCGAATGGGTATTACGGGGTGGTGTGGCGGCGTGCAGGCCTTGCCATCAACCAGATGATGGGCACATTCAGCAGGCTGAACATCAACAGCACCTGCAGCACCGTGAAATGATTGGCAAACAGGACCGAGGCCGACAGCGACGTCACGGCCACAAACAGCGCATTCACCACGTTGTTGCTGGCGATGGTGCGGGCGCGTTCGTGCTCGGCGCTTTCCATCTGCAGCTTAGTGTAAAGCGGCACAATGAACACCCCGCCGCTAAATGCCATCAAGAATAAATCGAGCGCGAGGCGCAGATGGTGCGCCGACGCGGTGAGGTAGGTGATGAGGCCGATCAGCTCCTCGGGGTTCGGTTTGGGCGCGTGGTAGCCCAGCCAGCACACGTCGAGCCCGAAGGCAAACACGCCAAACAGCGCCATTGCCGAAAGGTTATGGGCCGCGAGGCGCTTGCTGATCCACGCGCAGGCGAAGGAACCGAGCGCAATGCCGATGGTGAAAATGCCGTTAAACAACGTCACCACTTTTTCGTCGGCACCCAGAATGTCTTTGGCGAACACCGGAATCTGGCCCAGGAATGTCGAGCCGATGGCCCAGAACCACGAGATACCCAAAATCGGCAGCATCAAATTACGGTCGGCAAAGGCATGCAACACCATGCGCCAGGTGCTTTGCAGAATATTGTAATTGATTTTCATATCCGGCTGCGCGGTCGCGGTTTCGGGCACACGCCACGCAGCATACACGCCGATGGCGGCGATGACGACCAGCAACGCCGAGACCAGCTCGGTGCCGACCGGGTCGAGGATGAGTAACCCGCCGAGCAGCGTGCCGAACAGGATGCAGAAAAACGTGCCCGCCTCAATCAGCCCGTTCGCGACGAGCAGTTCTTCCTTCGCGACAAGTTCGGGCAGCACCGCATATTTCGCCGGGCTGAAAAATGCGGCTTGCATGCCGATGAGGAACAAAATGAGCAGCAACGCCCACGTGACTTTGGTGATGAGTGCCGCCGCCGCAAACACCATCAGCACCAGCTCGGTGACTTTTAAAATACGTACCAGCCGATTTTTAGGCATACGGTCGGCCAGTTCGCCCGCCAGGCCAGAACAGAGAAAAAACGGAATGATGAAAAATGCCGAGGCGATGCTGATGAGCGTCGCCGGGTTCATGCCGATTTGCTTCGCTAGTGAATAGGTAACGAGGATAATTAGCGCATTTTTGAAAAAATTATCGTTGAACGCGCCGAGCGCCATGGTGGTGAACATCGGCCCGAAACGGCGGCTCAGCAATAAACGTATCGAATGCATGCGCCTTACTTAGGGAGCTAGCGCCCGAAAGTCCATACTCGATTCAATCAATCATCACCAATGTCATCCCGGCCCTGTGCCGGGATCCAGCCCCACCGCTTGCGCGCGCCCCACGGCTGGATCCCGGGATAAACCCGGGATGACACAGAATGTATATTTACTAGGCACTGTTAGCTAATTCTGAGATTGAAGAAGATTTTGATGGCGGCGAGCGCTATGAAGCTTAGGAACGCTTGGTCTTCCTTATCAAATCGAAGGCAGATTCGCTTATTTTCTTTGAGTTTTCCGAAGTAACGCTCGATACCGCCACGCAAGCGATAGATCGTTTTATCGTAGATGATTTTGACCTTACGATTCTTGCGCCCAGGAATCACCGGCTCGTTATTTTGCGAGCGTAAAAAATCACGGTGCGCGTCCGAATCATAGCCCATATCCTCGACGACATAGCACCCAACGACATCGCTCATCAGGTCGTCGGCGACGCTGATATCCGCAGTATTTCCGCCCGTCAGCCGCGCTTCAATGAGATGGCCCTCCGCGCTCAGCGCCAGATGTGACTTTGTCGTCACACCTGCGCGATTTATACCCTTACTTTGCTGCCCCCTTTTAAGCCGCCGCCGTGTCGATGAACTTTTACGGTGGTTGAATCGGCAAGCACAATGTTCATGGTAATCTTTTTATGCTGCTGTAATTGAATGAAGATGTGCCACCACAAGCCACGGCCGCTACCTTTTTTGAAGCGCAGATACACGGTGTGCCAGTAGCCATAGCATTCTGGCAAATCCCGCCACGCGATACCAGTTCGCAGCACATATAATAGTGCAGAAAATACCTGATAATGACTCACTTTTCTTGGTCTTCCAGCACGCGAATAATGTTTCACTATCAGTGGATTAATGTGTTCGTTGAAGAACGATTCTGTTACCGGATATTGACGCTTGTTCATGACTAAACCTCCCCGTTGTGAGAGAAGTATAGCAGAAACAATAATTAG
>JBJXEM010000033.1:0-46049 GCA_046154225.1 Rickettsiales bacterium | reverse complement strand
CCCTCCTCTCTTCACAAGAGGTCAAACGCAATGCCCATCGCACAAAAATATCGATGTCACCCCGGGTTCGTCCCGGGGTCCAGCCCCGCCGAACCACTGGATCCCGGGACAAGCCCGGGATGACACACGCGCTTAGTTTGGTTTTTGGTGGAACCTCACACTGGATGTGACTATAACCCCCGCCTATGTTCGAAACCCTCAGTAAACGCCTCACCGAAAGCCTCGACAAGCTGCGCCGCAAGGGTGCGCTGAGTGAGGCGGATGTGGACGCGGCCCTGCGCGAAGTGCGGGTGGCGTTGCTTGAAGCCGATGTGGCGTTGCCGGTGGTGCGCGAGTTTATTGCGAACCTCAAAACCAAAGCCGTCGGCGCGGAAATTATCGCGAGCGTCAGCCCTGCCAACATGGTCATCAAGCTGGTGTATGACGAGCTGGTGGTGTTGCTGGGGGGTGAAGTGCGCCCTCACCCTGAATTTGCGTTAACGCAAATTCAGACCTCTCCCAAGGGAGAGGTAACCGAGGGGCACAGCAGTGCCGCGAGCGAACCTCTCCCTTGGGAGAGGTCGAAATCGCCCTTCACGATTTCGGGTGAGGGCGAGCTGAATTTACGTTGTGCACCCCCTGCCGTCCTCCTCATGTGCGGCTTGCAGGGCTCCGGCAAAACCACGTCCACGGCTAAACTGGCGCTGCGGTTGCGTGAAAAACAGCGTAAAAAAGTGCTGGTCGCGAGCCTCGATATTTATCGCCCGGCGGCGCAGGAGCAACTGGCCACTGTGGCGGCCCAAGCGCAGGTGGATTCCCTGCCCATCGTCGCGGGCGAACTCCCTGCCGCCATCACCACCCGCGCGCTGGATGCGGCGCGGCGTGGCGGGTATGACGTGCTGCTGCTCGACACTGCCGGGCGTTTACATGTCGACGACGCACTGATGGCCGAATTGCAGGAAGTGAAACGCCTTAGCAACCCCATTGAGACGTTACTCGTCGCCGATGCGCTTACTGGTCAGGACGCCGTGACGATCGCAAAGTCCTTCCACGACGCGATTGGCGTCACCGGCATCGTCCTCACCCGCCTCGACGGCGACGGGCGCGGCGGGGCGGCCCTGTCGATGCGTCACGTCACCGGCCAGCCGATTAAATTTATGGGGCTGGGCGAAAAACTCAGTGAGTTTGAACCCTTCCACCCCGAGCGCATTGCGGGCCGCATTCTCGACAAGGGCGATGTGCTCAGCCTCGTCGAACGCGCGGCGGAAGTGATGGACAGCAAGCAGGCCGAAGATTCCGCGAAACGCATGATGAAAGGCCAGTTCGACCTGACCGACATGCTGGGCCAGATGCAGCAGATTAAGAAAATGGGCGGTATTGGTTCGGTGATGAACCTGATGCCCGGCATGGGCAAAATGAAGGAAGCGATGGAGGGCAAATCCATCGACGAAAAAAAAACCGCGCGGCAGGAAGCGATTATCCTCGCCATGACGCCAGCTGAACGTGCCACGCCCAACCTCCTCAACGCCTCGCGCCGCCGCCGCATCGCCAATGGGGCCGGGGTGCAGGTGAGCGACGTGAACCGCCTCATCAAGCAGTACCAGCAAATGGAAACCATGATGAAGCAGATGAAAAAGTTGGGCGGGCTTGGAAAAATGAATCCGCTGAAAATGAAGCAAATGCTGGGCAATTTCGGCGGCTAACCGGGTGGCGGCAGTGGCTTCGCTTTCGGCTTCTGCGCCGCCTGCCCCTTATGTGCTTTCTTGCCTACAACGGTTAGATCAGGTCGCTCGAGCCGATCAAGCGGCTTTAGTGACAGGTCGTGCAGGGTTCCTTTGTAGCGATCCATCAATGCTACCGCCTGATGCGCGATCTGGCACCAGCGTGCTTCATAACCGGCACGAATCGGCTCTTCCTCACGCAGGAACGGGTTATACTCATAGGCAATAGGCTGATCCTTAATGCGGCGGCGCCCGGTTGCCTGATACACGCGGCGGTAATCTTCGCCGTAGGCTGCAGCGAGGTCGTCCTTGATGAAATTCGCACGCAGCGCCACATGCGTGTGCAGCGCATCGGAAGCCACGAGCATGGTATCGAGTGTGTCGGCATGCTGTAATCGTTCCAACAGGTCGCTGATAGTGCCGGGCTTGCCTTTCACCGAACCGTCGGTTTTACGCGGTGTATTTTTGAAGCGCGCTTGGCGATCTTCGGTCAAGCGCTCGACAAATGCTTCGACATGCGCGCGCATCGCGCCCAGCGTCTCGGCGCGCTCGTAACCCCAATCACTGTTACGCATGCGCGGGTTGGGGTGGGACATCAGCTGGCGGTAATGATGGCTATCGTTTGCAAGCACGGCTCGCAACGCATTGAGTGCCGGCAAATCGCCCATTTCGCGCAGTAAAGGCAGCAGGGTGCTGTTTGGAATATGCGACATGAAACTATTATGCGCGTTCGCCTCATTTGCCGCCGCCTGATACACTTCGCGCACGTATTTCATCTGGTTGTCGAGTGACTGCCGACGCAGCATCGCGCCGTCATCCGGGTTGGCCGACAAGTAAGGCGGCGTGAGTTGGTTGCAGGCATCGTGCAGCGCGATTTTAATATCATCGAGCGTTTTAATCGCCTCTGCGCGCATCGCCGGATTGCCATAGCGCATCAGTTCGCGATAATGGCCGATACGTTCCTGCATAAACGATCGTGCGCTATCACGGGTCGGAAGGGTTTCGCTCAAACGATCCAGCAGTTTTAGTACGTTATACTTCACCCGGCCGCGATAGGCTTGGCTGCCCTCGCCTACCGCCGATTCATCGGCGGGATTCATCGCCAGCACCGTCGCATAATGATCCATTCGCGACAACGCATCTACTTTCAGCGATGCCCAATCATCGATTTTGCGGCGATAGGCGTCGTCACGGAAATAGCGCGGTGCCGCCCGCCCGTTTGCAGGCGAGCCGGGAGCACCGTTAAAAAGCCCAAGCTGCGTAGGTTTTTGTATGTTCATGGCCCATATCCTAGCAAATAGCCCTTGCCAGAAGTGTGACAATCTGGTTAAAGCCGCATCCCCGCGAAGTTGCGGGATTCACTTGGGTACATGAGGGGCTGACCGCATTGGGCGGTTAAGCGACTCAACCGAAAGGAGATTCTACCATGGCTGCTGTTATCCGTCTCGCGCGTGCTGGCGCTAAAAAGAAACCCTATTACCGCATCGTCGTCGCCGACAAACGCGCCCCGCGTAACGGCGATTTCATCGAGCGTATCGGCAGCTTCAACCCGCTGCTGGCCAAAGACAACGCCGCCCGCGTCACGCTCGATGCCGAGCGCGCCAAACATTGGCTGGGCGTGGGCGCCCTGCCGTCCGACCGTGTGAACACTTTGTTCGTGGCCGCTGGCCTCACCAAGCCGCTCGACGTCACCGGCAAGCCGCAAAAGCCCCGCAAAAAAGCCGATAAACTCAGCCGCGCCGAAAAACGCGCTGCCGCTGACGTGGAAGCTGCTGCTGCCGCCAAGGCCGAAGCTGAAGCGCCGAAAGTGGAAGCCGAAGCGCCCGCCGCTGAAGCACCTGCTGAAGCCGCAGCCGTTGAAGCCCCCGCCGCTTAGGGTTGCCCTGCCTGCCATTTTGCGTTACATTTATTCCGTTTAATTTTTGTATAAACCTTCGGTTTTGTCATTCCCGCGAAGGCGGGAATCCACTTTTATCATCAAAGAGATTCCCGCCTTCGCGGGAATGACAAAATTAGTAGGTTTTACTTGAAACGACTCTATGTTCCGGTCACATCCGCGCCTTGGGAGGGTTTGATGTTCGCGTCCGCAACTGCCACGATTGTCGCCATCGTCGGTGCCATTCTTGGGGCCATCGGCCTTATTTTTCAGTCGCAATAATGGCGCGCGACCCTGCTATTGCCGCGAACCCCGACTGGGTACTGCTCGCCGCCGTGGCCCAACCGCACGGCGTGTCGGGCCGGGTGAAAATCAAATCCTTCACCGACCCGGTCGATGATTTCGCCGCCCACACGGGGCTGTGCGACGAGGCGGGAAATCCAGTAAAACTCACCCTCACCGGCCACGCGCAGGGCATGCCCGTCGTCGCCATCGAGGGCGTGAACGACCGCAACGCCGCCGAGCTATGGCGCGGCCGCCGCCTCGGCGTCGCACGCAGCACGCTTCCCGCATTGCCCGAAAACCGCTTCTACACCGACGACCTGACCGGCATGGACGTGGTAGACGCGGCGGGTGCCGCGTTTGGCCGCGTGACGCAGGTCGCCAATTACGGCGCGGGTGATTTGCTCGACATCGCACGCATCGGCGGGCGCGATGAGTTTTATGCCTTCACCCACGCTAATTTCCCGGTGGTCGATATGCAAGCGCGCCGCCTCACCATCACCCCGCCCGAGCTTTTGGTGGCCGACGCCCCGTACGCCAAAAACAGCCCTGAATAAGCACTCTTATAGTCCTTTTTGCCAATAAAGGAACGTGTCGCGCAAGCAATCCCACGCTGTCATCCCGGGTTTATCCCGGACCCGGAGCGAAGCGTAGAGAGGCACTTGCCAATCCAGCCCTACCGCATGCCATGTGCCTGAAGCTGGGCTGGATCCCGGCACAGGGCCGGGATGACAAGTCGGTGGTGTCTTTAGGTATACTGTGCGCAAACCGCTTGAACGCTTGCGCGTTTCGCATTAGGCCCAAGTCACTTCACACTATCATTCACGAGGCTTTATGAAAACACGTTCGATTCTTACCGCGGCCATGCTTATGGCATTCTCCACCGGCGCATTCGCCGAACTCACGACGGCAGGCGGCGGTGCGGTTAGCACCCTCGGCGGCGGCGCGGTTGGCACCCAAGGCACAGCCCCGGCGGCTGTCGCACAAGCACCCGCTGTGGTGGCCAAGCCCAAGCATAGCGGCGCGAAAAAAGCAGCGGCTAAGACGTCGCACAAAAAAGCGGCCGCACCCGCCAAAGCTAAGTAGCGGCCGATGCAACAAGGGCCCTGGCACGTCAGCGTCATCACCCTGATGCCGCAGATGTGGCCGGGGCCCCTCGCCCATTCCCTCATCGGCGACGCACTGGCGCGCGAATTGTGGCGATTATCACTCATCGATTTACGCCAATTCGGTATCGGCGCGCACCAGAAAGTCGACGACACCCCCTATGGCGGCGGTGCCGGCATGGTGCTGAAACCCGACGTGGTGGACGCGGCCATCACCCACGCCAGACAACAGCATTTTACTCGTTACCAAGCCGATGCGGAAGCATCTGGCACTTCTCCCCCCATCGGGGGGAGAATGAGAGGGGGGCTGCCTCAAAGTGCAGCGCTTGTATCAGCCCCCCTCCCCACCTCCCCCCGATGGGGGGAGGAGTTAAAAACGCCCCAACTCGTCCACTTCACCCCGCGCGGCGAGCCTTTGCGCCAGCAGCATTTTCGCGAATTAGCCAGCCGCGATGTCATCCTGTTATGCGGGCGCTACGAAGCAATCGACCAGCGCGTGCTCGACAAACACCAGCCGCTCGAAATTTCGCTTGGCGATTTCATCCTCACCGGCGGCGACATCCCTGCCATGGCGCTGGTTGAAGGCATCGTGCGCCTGCTGCCGGGCGTGGTGGGCGCGCACGAATCCCTCGGCGAAGAAAGTTTTGGCGACGGCGACTACGCGAAACTGCTCGAATACCCCCACTACACCAAACCGGCTACATGGGATGGACACGAAGTCCCCCCCGTGCTCACCTCCGGCAACCACGCCGAAATCGCCAAATGGCGGCGGGCGGAGGCGGAGGCGACTACACGCACGCGGCGTCCGGATTTGCTGAAATAACCTTTTCGGGTTTTGTCACACAAACTTCACACACGCGGCTCGCCCTTCATATTAGTTTCCCGGCATGGCAAAAAACCGCTACACGGCACGCATACCGGCCCGCCCGAAGCTCTGCGTCATCAACGCCGAAAACACGCCGTTGCATGCGCTGCTTGCTGAGACCCATGCGCTACTCGAACCCGCACTGAGCGCCCTCGCGAAACAGATGGATGCGGCCAGCACCGAGTCAGACGGCACCCAAGTAAGCGCCGAATTTGCCGCCCTCAAAAGAAAAATCACCGAGCCGTTTAACTTCCTGCGCGTGCCTAAAATCTCAGCCAACACGGAGTTGCGTGCCATCGCCTTTAAAATCATGGCCGACCGCGTGGAGGCCGCAACGCGCCGCGCGGGAGTCGCGCCCCCGGAAACCGGCACGCGGGACTTACCCGCATTGTGGGCGCGGGCCGAGACCCAGCCTGGAATGATGGAGGCGCTCACCGCGTTGGAGACGGCAGGCCTTCAGGCCGCACAAAACCTGCGGAGTTGTGAATTAGCGATGCCCATCGTCCGGCGTGGCGTGCGGCGGTAAAAAACCCTTGCCAGCGTGCGATTTGGCGTATAAACACCCCGTCCTTACCGAACATTCCGAGGCATTTATGAATATCCTGCAGCAACTCGAAGCCGAAACCATGGCGAGCGTGAGCGACAACAAGAAAATCGACAGCTTCAAAGCTGGCGACGTGGTGAAAGTGAACGTGAAAATCCGCGAGGGGAATAACGAGCGCATTCAGGCTTTCGAAGGCCTCGTAATCGCCCGTAAAAATGCCGGTCTCAACTCCAGTTTCACCGTGCGCAAACTCAGCCACGGCGAAGGTGTCGAGCGTATTTTCCCGCTGCATTCCGCGCGGATTGAATCGATCACCCGCATCCGCCAAGGCGAAGTGCGTCGTGCCAAGCTGTACTATCTGCGTGGCCGCACCGGCAAATCGGCGCGTATCCGCGAGAAGCTCGACCTCGGCGCGATTGCTAGCGCCAAGGCTGACGCGGCTGCTGCAAAAGACACGCAGGCCTAGATTAAAAGCCAACAGCTTACAGCCGAGAGCCTACAGCTGTTTGCTGCTTATTTAGCTGTAGGCTGTAGGCTGTAGGCTGATGGCTAAAACCCTCTTCGACAAAATCTTCGACGCCCATCTCGTCCACGAAGGCGATGATGGCACCTGCCTGCTCTACATCGACCGCCACCTCGTGCATGAAGTCACCAGCCCGCAGGCGTTTGAAGGCTTGCGCACGAGCGGCCGCGCCGTGCGCCACCCCGAACTCACCTTGGCCGTCGCCGACCATAACGTGCCCACTACGCGTGATCGGTTGCAAGGTATAAAAGACGAAACCAGCCGCATTCAGGTGCAAACGCTGGAAGACAACTGCGCCAGCACCGGCATTACCTATTTCAAAATGGACGATGCGCGCCAGGGCGTGGTGCATATCGTGGGCCCCGAGCAAGGCTTCACCCTGCCCGGCGCGACGATTGTGTGCGGTGATTCGCACACCAGCACCCACGGCGCATTCGGCGCGCTGGCGTTCGGTATCGGTACCAGTGAGGTCGAACATGTGCTGGCCACCCAAACCCTCATTCAAACCCGCGCCAAAAACATGCGTATCACGGTCGAGGGGAAACTCGGCACCGGCGTTACCGCGAAAGACATCGTGCTCGCCATCATCGGTAAAATCGGCACGGCGGGCGGCACCGGCTATGTCATGGAATATGCTGGCTCCACCATCCGCGAGCTTTCCATGGAAGGCCGCATGAGCGTGTGCAACATGAGCATCGAAGCCGGTGCGCGCGCCGGTCTCATCGCGCCGGACGAAAAAACGTTCGACTATTTGCGTGGCCGCCCCATGGCACCGCAAGGCGATGCGTTCGAACAAGCCGTCGCCTATTGGCGCACCCTGCCCACCGATGCCGACGCAACATTCGACGTGGAAATCACCTTAAACGCCGCCGACATCGCCCCGCAAGTGACCTGGGGCACCAGCCCGCAGGACGTGCTGCCCATCACCGAAAGCGTGCCGCAACTCACGGATTTCCCCGAAGAACAGCGCGACACCGTCGCCCGTAGCCTCGACTATATGGGCCTGAAACCTGGCACTAAACTCACCGACATTCCGGTCGATAAAATCTTCATCGGCTCCTGCACCAATGGCCGCATCGAGGACTTTCGCGACGTGGCCCGTGTCGTCAAGGGCCGCCACGTTGCCTCCAACATCAAGCTCGCGATGATCGTGCCAGGTTCGGGCCTCGTGAAACAACAAGCCGAAGCCGAAGGGCTCGATAAAATTTTCATCGAAGCCGGGTTCGAGTGGCGCGAAGCGGGTTGCAGCATGTGCCTTGCCATGAATAACGACCGCCTCAGCCCCGGCGAGCGTTGCGCCAGCACCTCCAACCGCAATTTCGAAGGCCGCCAGGGACGTGGCGGCCGCACCCACCTTATGTCCCCCGCCATGGCTGCCGCGGCTGCGATTACAGGGCATTTGGCGGATGTAAGAACTTTTTCGTAGTGAGTGGTGGGTAGTGGGTCGTGAGTAGTGCCCACTGCACCCGCTTTCTACACCACCCACTACTCACTACTCACCACCCACTACTCACCACCCACAGAAAGTATCACGTCATGAACACCCAAACCCTCCGCACCAGCGGTATTTCCGCTGCGCGCGACTATCAGGATTTGCCCGCCTGGAGCAAATCGATCACCCTCGCCGAGCGCATTTTTGCACTCAGCGACGACTTCCCCGAGCGCGAACATGCGGGCTTGGCTGCTGCCTTGCGCACCAGTGTGGTGGCAGTTGCCGCCCACATCGCTGCCGGTTCGGCCAAGAATAATGAACATGGGATTGCCGAAAGCTATACCGAGGCGCAATCGGCCGCGGCCATGCTGTCCACGCAGCTCACCGTTGCTTCGCGCCTAGGTTATCTCAGTGAGGATAACACGACCGCCATCAATGCCGAGCTCGACGAAATCACCCGCCTGCTCATCGGCCTCAAGCATGGCCTAAAAGTAGCGGCGAAAGACGCTGAACGTGCCGAACGCGAAACCGCCCGCGTCGAGCGCGAAGCTGCTGCTGCGCGCACCGAGCGCCCACGCCGCGAATTCAAGCCGCGCGATGGTGAAGATCGTCCGCGCCGCGAATTCAAACCGCGCGACGGCGGCGAGGAACGCCCACGTCGTGAATACAAGCCGCGTGACGGTGGCGAGGAACGCCCACGCCGTGAATTCAAACCCCGCGATGGGGGCGATGCACCGCGCCGCGAATATAAGCCGCGTGAGGAGGGTGCAGAACGCAAGCCCTACGGTGACAAGAAACCCTACGGCGACAAGAAGCCTTACGGTGATAAAAAACCGTACGGTGACCGCAAGCCCTATGGTGACAAAAAGCCTTACGGCGACAAAAAACCGTTCGGCGATCGCAAACCCCGCAGCGACAAACCCTTCCGCAAACCCCGCGATTAGAATCGTTTTTTGTTTTCAGTTGTCCGTTGCTCGCAAGAATTCTACGAATAACGGACAACGAACAACGAAAAACTCAGGATGCGCTACGCCTCTTTCTGGAAACGCTTCAACGCCTATGGCTACGATGTGCTCATCGTGCAAGTCGCGGCGCTTGGGCTGGTGCTGGCTTTCACCCGCCTGCCCACGCTCGAGGATTTCGTTACCCTCAATCAGGCGGCCAATGATTGGGCAAGCGGGTTCACCAACCTGTCGCTGGTACTGTCGGCGGCCTATAACATCTATTTTGTGGCGGGCAGTTGGCAGGCCACGCCGGGCAAGCGTTACTGCCGCATCATCGTGGTGAATCGCGACGGCTCGCGCCTCACGTTCACTCAATCCGCCATCCGCCACGCCGCCAGCGGCCTCTCCACATTGGCCTTCGGCCTTGGTTTTCTGCCAGCCGCCTTCAACGCCGAGCGCATCACCCTGCACGATATGATTTGCGGCACGCGTGTAGTGCTGCGCAATCCTACGTAATACGTCATTATCTGCGATTTTACACGAAAAACGCTTGAAAAAATGGACGCGAGCGATGAAAAACGATCTCATTGTCAGTGGCAATCCGCGTTGGGACGATTTTTACCCAGCCCTCGCGCATTTCTAAGCCCGGCATTGCGAGAGATTCCCGCCTTCGCGGGAATGACGGAACAAAGGACCGGCCATGCAAAAATTCACCACCCTGTCGGCCATTGCAGCACCCTTGCCGTTGCAAAACATCGACACCGACATGATTATCCCGAAGCAATTTTTGAAAACCATCAAGCGCACCGGCCTGAAAGAAGGCTTGTTCTACGAAATGCGCTACGATGTGGATGGCAAAAAAATCGACGATTTTGTGCTGCACCGCGAGCCCTACACGCACGCCGAAATTCTGGTAGCGCAGGAGAATTTCGGGTGCGGCTCGAGCCGCGAACATGCGCCGTGGGCCCTGCTCGATTTCGGCATTCGCTGCGTGATCGCGCCCAGTTTCGCCGATATTTTTTACAATAACTGTTTCAAAAACGGCATCCTGCCCGTCGCCCTCAGCCGCGCCGATGTCGATAGCCTGATGGCAATTGCCGCCACGGGCGCCAAAATCTCGGTCGATTTGCCCAACCAAACGGTGAAAGCCGGCAACCACGAATTTAAATTCGAGGTCGACCCCCACCGCAAACATTGCCTGCTCAACGGCCTCGACGATATCGGCCTGACGTTGGAAAAAGCCGCGGCGATTGATACTTTCGAGGCGAGACGCAAAACGGCGATGCCGTGGATGAATAGTGGAAGTGCTGCATGAAAATTGAGACCGTAGGAAATGCGTGGCTTGGTAATTTAGGCGGCATTGTTGAGCCTCAATGCTGTCGCCTTAGTGAAATACCTAAAGATAAATTGCAAACAGCCTTGCTTGGTGATCGTTGGGGTATTGAAATCACACCGATGGAATCTGAAGATATCTCAAGTCTATCGGCCATCAAAGATGCCCTTATTCATTTTCAGCACGAATGTGGAGAAAATGACATTACGCTCGATTTTGTTCAATCTGAGGCAGGGTGGGTAATGTTTGGCGATTTCACTAAATTGCGTAAAGCATATGAGGAAATGAATATATACCCTGCTCAACTGTCACGAAATAATAATCGAGATGAAAAGGCAGTTTTTGAATACGAACAAGCCCTCTCTGAATTTTTTGATACTGCTCTTACCAATTTAGAACAAACTCAAGTGACGAACAAAGGCAGAAATCATGAGCACGACTAAAACAATCCTCCTCCTCCCCGGCGATGGCATTGGCCCGGAAGTAGTGGCGCAGGCGCAGCGTGTGCTGGAATGGGCGGGTAACACTGCGGGTGTACAATTCACGTTCGACGAAGCGCTCATCGGCGGCTGCGCCTACGACGCGACCGGCAATCCCTACCCTGCTGAAACGCTAGAAAAAGCCAAAAAAGCCGATGCTATTTTGCTCGGCGCGGTCGGTGGCCCACAATGGGAGGCGCTTGATTACAGCAAGCGCCCCGAGCGCGGCCTCCTCGGCATTCGCAAAGACCTCGATTTATTCGCCAACCTGCGCCCCGCTTTGTGTTTCCCGGCCCTCGCGGACGCATCGAGCCTCAAACCCGAAATCATTTCCGGGCTCGATATTCTCATCGTGCGCGAACTCACCGGCGATATTTATTTCGGTCAGCCGCGCGGCGTGACGGTCGAAAACGGCCACCGCGTCGGCCGCAACACCATGATTTATGCCGACTGGGAAGTGACTCGCATCGCCTGCGTGGCGCTGGAACTCGCCGCCAAACGCGGCGGCAAACTCTGTTCGGTCGACAAAGCCAACGTACTCGAGACCACCGAAATGTGGCGCGAGGAAGTGCAGAAACTGCGCGACGCGGAATATCCGAACATCGCGCTTTCGCACATGTATGTCGACAACGCCGCCATGCAACTGGTGCGCAATCCCAAACAGTTCGACGTGATGGTGACGGGCAATATTTTCGGCGATATCCTAAGCGACTGCGCGGCTATGCTCACCGGCTCGCTCGGCATGTTGCCTTCGGCGTCGCTCGGCGCGGAAGTGGGCGGTAAACGCGCGGCGCTGTATGAGCCTGTGCATGGCTCCGCGCCTGACATTGCGGGCCAAGGCATCGCGAACCCCATCGCCACCATTTTGTCAGTCGCCATGATGCTGCGTTATTCGTTTAACCTGCAGACACAAGCCGCTGCGGTGGAAGCAGCCGTCGCTAACGTGCTTTCGCAGGGACTTCGCACCGGCGATATTATGCAAGCGGGTGCGAAAAAAGTGGGCACGGCAGAAATGGGGGATGCGATTCTTTCGGCATTGAAAACCAACGCCGCTAACCAGAAGGTGGCGTGATGCACCAGTCTCCACAAATTCGTCATTCCAGCGCAGGCTGGAATCCATCGTCCCTTTTGCCTCATCTGCTAAAAAGATGGATTCCTGCTTTCGCAGGAATGACGCTATGTGTGAGTACGGGCTTCGCCCAAACCACCCCGTCGCCCAATGCATTCATTCAACAAAACGCAGCGGGCAACAAAGGCCAGAAACTCCAACAGGCGCTGGCGGCAGGCATTTTGCTCGGCTGTGTCAACAAACAGGCAGGCAGGCCCGCCACAGAAGCGTTTATTGGCAAGCTGCAGGTCATCGGCAAACAAACCTCGGCGCTGTGTAAAGCAGGCCAGGCGCAGGCGGCACGCGATAACGTGGTGACGGGCATCGGCACCATCGAGCACGACCCGGTGCTGCCCATCATGCAACGCTGCTACACCGAAAACAAAACGAACATCGAAGCGCTGGCAGGTGGTGCGCTGAGTGGCGAATTCGCGCGCTACGAGCAATGGGCGCTGAACCCTGAGGCCGCTAAAACCCAGCTACAGCCTAGCGATATTTGCAAATAAGCGTGGGGCAAAACCAGTTCGCTACGCTATTTTTTGTTGATACGCGGTGGATTCCGGCTTTCGCTGGCGCGGCAGATGCATTATAGTGCGCCCCCTAAAACCCACTATCACGGAATATCCCATGAGCTATAAAATTGCAGTTGTCGGCGCGACCGGGAATGTCGGGCGCGAAATTCTGGAAATCCTCGACCAGCGCAAATTCCCTGTGCGTGAAGTGGTGGCGCTGGCCAGCCGCAACTCGGTGGGCCGTCAGGTGAGTTTTGGCGACGAGAAAATCCTCACCGTGCAGGCGCTCGACGAATATGATTTCACCGGCACCGACATTGCGCTGTTTTCGCCTGGCTCGGCTGTTTCGAAAATCCACGCGCCGCGCGCGGCGGCCCAAGGCTGCGTCGTCATCGACAACACGTCGCATTTTCGCATGGAGGCGGATGTTCCCCTCGTGGTGCCTGAGGTGAACCCCCTCGCCTTGAAAAACTTCCGCACACGCAATATCATCGCCAACCCCAATTGCAGCACCATTCAAATGGTGGTGGCGCTCAGCCCGCTCCATGCGGCGAACCCCATCAAGCGCATCGTGGTCAGTACCTACCAGAGCGTATCGGGTGCGGGCAAAGACGCGATGGACGAGCTGTATAACCAGACCAAAGCGATGTACATGCATGACAGCCAAGAGCCCAAAAAATTCCCAAAACGCATCGCCTTCAACCTGATTCCGCAGATCGATGCCTTTATGGATAACGGCATGACGAAAGAAGAATGGAAAATGGTCGAGGAAACAAAAAAAATCCTCGACCCCAATATCGCCGTGTCGGCCACCTGCGTGCGGGTGCCGGTGTTTATCGGCCACAGCGAGTCCATCAACATCGAATTCACCAACCCCATCACGCCCGAGGAAGTGTTCGATTTGCTCGAGGAATCCGACGGCATCGACGTGATCGACAGCCACGAACCCGGCGGCTACGCCACGCCTTACGAGTGCGTGGGCGAAGACAACGTGTTTGTCAGCCGCGTGCGGGCCGACCCGACGATTGCAAACAACTGCGGCATCAACATGTGGGTGGTGGCCGATAATTTGCGCAAAGGCGCGGCGCTGAACGCCGTGCAAATCGCCGAAACGCTCATCGAGCAGTTCGGTTTAGTGCCGAGTAAGGTGATGGCGTAGCGCGTTGCTGCCAATCCGCCCCGTGCCTGCTTTGCGCAAAGCGCACTGCATGCATGCCGTAGTGATTTAACTGCGGTGCTTCGCCTTTTACCAGCCCTGCCTGCCCTTGCATGATGATCGCCGCGTCGGCCACTTCCATCGGTGCGATACGGCCGATCACTTCAATCAGGCTTTTAAGCTGGGCTGGCCCCATGTCGAGCTCGCCACCATCGCGGTCGGCCCAGGCGGATGCGGCATATTTCGCATTGGAACACGCCAATGACGCGGCATGGCGCAAGAAGGTGCCCGCCGGTAACACCACCCCCGCTTCCTGCAAAAACTGACCGGGCGTTATTTTGTCATCCATTTTCATGATGCCATCGTCGCTGACAATCTTATGCCGTTCGAAATAGGCTTTCACGCTCGCGTAGTCGGCCTCCAGCCGTTTCATGGTCGCAGGGTCGGCCTTGCGAAGCATTTTGTTAAAGCTGCGCCAGTCGTCAGCGGTGCGAATGGGAAAGTCTAATCTGAATTGGTGACAGTATTTTTTCTCGATCGCGGCCAGTGTCGGCTTTGCAATGCATGGCGCGGCTGCATGTTCGCCCACCGCTGGCACCATTCCGGTGCGGAAAGCCGTGATCATGGTATCGAGATTCGGCAGCCCTTGCTTGCGCTCCATTTCACGTGCCGTGATGCGCACGCGCGGATTCTCAACGCTGACATCCGGGTTCGCCCCTTTCACGTGCGGCGCGAGCTTGCGGATGCAGCCTTCCTCCAGCTCGATCAGCTTGAGGCGCATTCCTTTTCTTTTATTGCCTTTGGCCGAGACATATTCGCTGTCGATGTCGGTTTGTTGGTGAACCTTTACGCCTTCATATTCGCCACGCTCTAATTTGGCGATATCGATGCCGGTTTCCTCTCGCGCCTCACGATGGGCCGCCTCATCCGCAGCCTCACCGGGATTGATCGAGCCTTTGGGAATGCACGGTGCCTTCAGCTTTTCGGCAAAGCGTCCTTCATTGTAACTGCCAAGCATGAATAAGCGGCGATAGCCTTTATCGTCGGTGTCCCATCCCACCACGATGCATCCCGCTTTTTTGAATTTCGGGGGCCCCACATCTAAGTTGCGGTCCACGCCGGTGGCTTTGCGATGCGATGGCTTCATAGGTCAGTCCGCTCCATCCAGTCATTCTGGCAGATCGCTTATATCTCCCCCAGTGACAATTTCGTGACAATCGGTGCGCTAAAAATTTTGTCATGTTTTAAGCGCATAGCGAGGTTTGACAAAGCGCTGTTGCGCCGCCATAAAGAATCTATTCATCGACGAGGGAATTATGGCCCAACCATCCCAAAACCGCCCGCTTTCGCCGCATCTTGGCATCTATCGCTGGCAAATCACCAACACGCTATCCATTCTGCACCGGCTCACCGGCTTCGGGCTGGCGCTGGGCCTCATTCCGCTCACGCTATGGTTGTGGGGCGCGGCGTATGACCCGGCGTTGTTCACCCAGTTGCAACAGGCCTTTGCCTGCCCGCTGGGCCTGCTCTTCCTCGGCGGCTGGATGCTGGCGTTTTATTACCATCTGGGCAACGGCCTTCGCCACCTGAACTGGGATATCGGCTACGGCTTTACCCTGCCGGAAGTCACGAGTTCTGGCATTCTGGTCATCGTGTTCGCCCTTAGCATGACTGCTTTTACCTGGATTATTATCGCACGCACCGTGGGGTGGTTATGAGCTTGTCGAACTCGCCGTTACGCTCGCCGCTGAAAAAAGCCCGGGGCCTCGGGGCTGCACATCACGGGGTGCAGCACTGGTGGCTGCAGCGCATGAGTGCGCTCGCACTTATCCCGCTTTCTATCTGGTTCCTCGTGACGCTGGTGACCAAACTTATTGGTGCCGATCGCGGTATGGTTGGCGCGTGGCTGGGCAACCCGTTTGTGGCGCTTGCAATGGCGGCACTGGTGATTGCGTTGTTCGTGCACGCGCGCTTAGGCATTCAGGTCATCATCGAGGATTACGTGCACAGCGAATCCAAAAAAATCGCGACGTTGCTGCTGAATAATGTGGCGATGCTCGTTTTCGGTGCCATGGCGCTTGCGGCCATCGCGCATCTCAACTTCTTCGGAGCGTAGGGAATGAAATCACGAAAATTGCTTTTGCGGATCGCCGAAGGTAATTTCAAGAATATTCGGTTTCGCGATCTGCAACGGCTATTGGGGGAATTAGGATTCACACTGGCACGCGTTTCCGGAAGTCACCATATCTATACACATCCGGGGATAATGGATCTGGTCAATATTCAGAATGTCGCAGGCGAGGCGAAACCCTACCAAATACGCCAGCTGTTGCTTCTGATTGAAAAATACGGTCTGGCAGAGGAATAATGTCATGAAAAACTATCACATCAATATTTTCTTCAGCGCCGAAGATGGCGGCTACGTGGCCGACATCCCCGATCTGGCAGGCTGTTCTGCCTTTGGCGACACGCCTGAACAGGCGCTGGCGGAAGTACAGAAAGCGAAGGAAGCGTGGCTGAAAGTCGCGCGTACGCAAAAACGTAAAGCACCGGAGGCGCATTACCGCCCCGTCATGTATCAATTATCATCGCACGTATAGGAATCCCATGGCCGGCGAACGCACGATTGAAACCAAATCCCCCAGCATCAACGGCCGGGCCTATCCCCTCACCGACCATTACTACGACGTGATTGTGGTGGGTGCAGGCGGCGCAGGCCTGCGCGCCACGTTCGGCATGGCGGCGGAGGGTTTATCCACCGCCTGCCTCACTAAAGTATTCCCAACCCGCAGCCACACGGTGGCCGCCCAAGGCGGCATTTCGGCGGCGCTTGGCAACATGGGGCCGGACGACTGGCGCTGGCATTTCTACGACACCATCAAGGGCTCGGACTGGCTGGGCGACCAGGACGCGATCGAATATATGTGCAAAAACGCGATGGACGCGATTATCGAGCTTGAGCATTACGGCGTTCCCTTCAGCCGCACGCCTGAGGGGAAAATCTACCAGCGCCCCTTCGGCGGCATGACGACGGATTACGGCCGCGGCCCCGCCGCCCAGCGCACTTGCGCCGCCGCCGACCGCACCGGCCACGCCATTTTACACACGCTCTACACGCAGGCACTGCGCCATAAAGCGAAATTCTTCGTCGAATATTTCGCGCTCGATTTATTGATGAGCGACGACGGCGAATGCCGCGGCGTGCTCGCCTGGAACCTCGATGACGGCTCGCTGCACCGCTTCTGGGGCCAGCAAACCGTGCTCGCCACCGGCGGCTATGGCCGCGCGTATTTTTCGGCTACTTCGGCCCATACCTGCACCGGCGACGGCGGCGGCATGGCCGCGCGCGCAGGCGTTCCCTTGCAGGACATGGAGTTCGTGCAATTCCACCCCACTGGCATTTACGGTGCGGGTTGCCTCATCACCGAAGGCGCACGCGGCGAAGGCGGGTATCTCGTGAACAGCAAAGGTGAGCGCTTCATGGAGCGTTATGCACCCAGCGCCAAGGATTTGGCCAGCCGCGACGTCGTATCGCGCAGCATGACCATGGAAATCGTCGAAGGCCGCGGCGTCGGGCCGGAAGCCGACCATATTTTCCTGCATCTCGACCATCTCGACCCCGCCGTGCTGCACGAGCGCCTGCCGGGCATTTCCGAAACCGCCAAAATTTTCGCCGGGGTCGATGTCACCAAGCAGCCCATTCCCGTCATCCCCACCGTGCATTACAACATGGGCGGCGTGCCCACCAATTATCACGGCGAAGTGGTAACACTTAAAAACGGCAACCCGGATGCAGTCGTGCCAGGCCTCATGGCCATCGGCGAAGCGGGATGCGTGTCGGTGCATGGCGCGAACCGCCTCGGCTCCAACTCGCTGCTCGACCTCGTGGTGTTCGGTCGCGCCGCGGCACATCGCGCCCGCGACATCGTGAAAAAGGACGTAAAAGTTTCACCCGCTCCCTTAAGCGCCACCGAGAAGGCACTGGCGCGGTTCGATAAAATACGCCACGCCTCCGGCCAGCACGGCACCGCAGGCATCCGCCGCGACATGCAGAAAACCATGCAAAAACACGCCGCCGTCTTCCGCACCGAAACCAGCCTCGCGGAAGGCATGAAGAAAATGCGCGATGTGTATGATTCCTTTGACGATTTAAAGGTCAGCGACCACGGGCTGGTGTTCAACACCGATCTCGTCGAAGCCTGCGAGCTCGACAATCTGCGGGCCCAAGCCCTCGTCACCGTCGCCTGCGCACAGAACCGCAAGGAATCGCGCGGCGCGCAAGCCCGCGAAGATTTCCCCGACCGCGACGACGCCAACTGGATGAAACACAGCCTGTGCTGGATCAACGAGCGTGGCGACACCAAAATCGACTACCGCCCCGTGCACATGAAAACCCTCACCACCGACGTCGACCCCATTCCGCCGAAAAAACGGGTTTATTAACAATGTATTGGTGGAATTACAGAAAGCTTGCCGAGGCACTCAGGGGCGGCACTTTGAAGCCACTGAGCATAAAGCTTTACTGGGCCTTCTTTTTTCTTTTCTGGTTATGTGTGTTTTCGGCTTACTTTGAACTAGAGCTTCCCGCTAACACATTAAAAAATGTGCTTTATAACTATGTCATAGGAATTTTTGGAACGTTCATACTGCTCATTACCACATACCGAATCAACCAATCCGGTGACCAGAAGGACTATTTAAAGCGTTTAGTGTGTTTCAATTTTCCATTGTCTATGCGCTACATGGCTATTTTTTTTATACCGCTAACACTCCTGTATTCTGCTCAACTGCTGTCGCGTACGATGAAAGCATGTCCAGATATAAATAATCATGCGGTTTTTGAAGATTGTGTTGCTAGCCAAGTCCAGCTTTTGAGTGATCCAAGTAGTATTGATTTTGGGTTTTATGTGTTTAGCTTTGCGGTGTTCATTTACTGGTTTCGCCAAGCATTTTTTTATGTCTCAGGACAAAAGCCACTATGATAAAACAGATTATTAGTAACTAGGTAAGCGTTCTGGTTATGAAAACAGAAAAATCTTCAATGGAGTATAGCCATGGTTGAATTCCGCCTGCCGCCCAATTCGCGTATCAGCAAAAACGGTAATCATCATGCCGCGCCCGAGGGGGCGACGCGTGTTAAAAAATTCAACATCTACCGCTTCGATCCCGAGGACGTGGACGCGAATGGCAAACCCCACAATCCGCGGATGGATACGTTCGAACTCGACCTCGACAAAACCGCGCCCATGGTGCTCGACGCGCTGATCAAAATCAAAGACGAGCTCGATACCGGCCTCACCTTCCGCCGCTCGTGCCGCGAGGGTATCTGCGGCTCGTGCGCCATGAATATCGACGGCACAAATACCCTCGCCTGCACCAAGCCGATTGCCGAGGTGAAGGGCGACGTGAATATCTACCCACTGCCGCACATGAGCGTGGTGAAGGACCTCGTGCCCGACATGAACCATTTCTATGCGCAGTACGAATCCATCGAGCCGTGGCTGAAAACCGATTCCGCCGCCCCCGCCAATGCCGAGCGCCTGCAATCGCCCGAAGACCGCGAAAAGCTCGATGGGCTGTACGAGTGCATCCTGTGTGCCTGCTGCAGCACAAGCTGCCCCAGCTACTGGTGGAACCCCGACAAGTTCCTCGGCCCCGCCATTTTGCTGCATGCCTATCGCTGGATTATCGATTCCCGCGACGAGGCCACCGGCGACAGGCTCGACGACCTCGAAGACCCCTTCAAACTCTATCGCTGCCACACCATCATGAATTGCGCCAAAACCTGCCCGAAGGGGCTTAACCCCTCGAAAGCCATCTCGGAAATCAAAAAGCTGATGGTGGAGCGGACGGTTTAATGGCACTAGAAGTTATGACGCATAAGATTATAACTGCTGCGACGATGTTGAAACTTGCCGATGTATAAAAAGCCAGCTAAATATATAAGCATATTATTGGATGCTAACCCATTTAGTGCTACTATGAGTTCATCAATAATTTGGAGAACGCTGTCATGATTCACGCACGCCACAACCAACGTGGCTTTTCATTAGTCGAGCTTTCCATCGTCCTCGTTATTCTTGGCCTACTCACGGGCGGTATTCTCTCGGGGCAATCGCTCATCCGCGCAGCGGAATTGCGGGCTGTCACCACGGAATATAGTCGCTACACCACGGCGGTCGGCACCTTTCGCGATAAATATTTTGCGCTTCCGGGTGACATGAACAACGCTGTAGCCTTCTGGGGCAACACCGATACGGGCAACGGCAATGGCGATGGGCAGGTCGTGAGCACCGCAACGGCCATCGGGGCTTCGGCTGCCATGACGAGTAACGAAATTTCCAATTTCTGGATTCATCTGGCCAAAGCCGGGCTGGTGGAAGGTAGCTATACCGCCGTCGCTAACACCACCCTTACGGCCGGCACTCACAACCCGAAATCGAAACTTAGCAACGGCGCGTGGAACGTGGGCTTTTTAGGCTCTGTGCTTAACACCAGCGGAACCTATTACGAGGGAAGTTACGGCAATGTGTTCTATTTTGGTGGCGGCACAAGCGCAACCGCTCCTACCGGAATATTAAAAACGGAAGAAGCCTGGAACATCGACACCAAAATGGATGATGGCAAGCCGCAAACCGGTACCGTCACCACGCTTGAAAGCCAAGGTGCTGCTACACCGGCTGGTTGCGGTAACGCGGTGGCCAATACCGGCGGCAACACTGCCGTTACCGCTTACGACCTGGTCAACACCTCCTCCACGGCCTGCTCACTGGTGGTTAAAACAGGGTATTAGGCGAACTTCATTGCGAATAAAAAGCCCCCAGCGTCTGACGCTGGGGGCTTTCTCATGGAATCATCGCCTGAAGTTACGCCGCAGCAGCCGCTGCGTTCGCTGCTGCCTGCTTGCGCAATACTTTCAGCAGGCGGTCTTGTGCGTCCTTGATGTCAACGCGCTCGGAGGCCGCAACTTCACCGCACAGGCGGTGCATGGCGGTTTCATAGATCATCCGCTCGCTGTAGCTGCGCTCGGACTGGTCGACGTTTTTATGCAGGTCGCGCACCACTTCGGCGATGGAGACAAGGTTGCCGGAGTTGATTTTTGCTTCATACTCCTGCGCCCGGCGGCTCCACATGCCGCGAGCGATTTTGGCGCGGCCTTTGAGGGTGCTGAGTGCTTTGGTGATCTGGTCGTTCGGCGAAATGCCGCGCAGGCCAGCGGCTTCTGCACGGCCCACCGGCACGCGCAGGGTCATTTTGTCTTTCTCGAAGGCGATCACGAATACTTTCAGTTCGTACTCGCCGATTTTCTCGACTTCGTGGCCCAGAATTTTGCCGACGCCATGGGTGGGATACACTACATATTCGCCCACGGTGAAACCGCTGCGTTTAGCGTTCGCCACCACCGTAATCGGCGCTTTGCCGGGGTGGGTGCGCGCGACCGTGTTCATCGACGCTTTGTTTTTAAAGCTCGGTGCGCGGTCGAGCGTGTGGCGCACATCCACCGTTTTGGCGGCGGGTTTCGCGGGCACGGGCGCGGGTTTTACCGGGGCCTTAATCACCATGATTTTTTTCGCGGCGATTTTTGCCGGGGCTTTTTTTGTTACCGTTTTGGCTACGGGTTTTTTCACCGGCGCCGCTTTTTTAGCGACGGGTTTTTTAACTGCCGTCTTTTTGGCGACAGGTTTTTTGCTGGATTTGGTCTGCGCTTTCGTTTTTACCGATGTTTTTTTCGCGTTCGATTTGGAAGCCATAGCGTGCTACATCCTACATCATGCGGGTGGGGGGAAACCCCGGCCCTACGTTAAACAAACGACCCCGCCCACCTGATGCTGGCGGGAGCCAACCTTGTACACTTGGATGTTCCGGTTCCCCATCTAGCGAGGGATTGTCCGGAATAGAACGATGTATACCACAAAATCGGGCGGGTAATATGGTAAATATTTAGTTAATTTCGCATTTTTTGTTTTGACAAATTTGTTTATTATTTAAAAACAGTGACTTAAAATATTGCGTTGCAGCGAAATTTTCTTCTAACCGTCACACTTCGCGCCTGAAAAAGGGCTATGGTGTCCTAATCCAAGGGGGTGACCATGACCGATTTATTTGCCAACGTTGCTGAATTTATCAAGCAGCAGAAATGCGAACCGGGTACTGTCCGCGGTACTGATAGAATTTTTGCGATGCCCACAGATATGCCCTACGCCGAGCGCGAAATTCTGGCAGCTACAGCCCGTGCGGTGGATCCTGGCATCGACGTATTGCGCGCGACACGCGAAGGACATCTGGTTTTCGCGCAGCCAAGCGCCGATTCCGGCCAGCATCCATTTGAACAATTTCCCGTGCAGGCGATGCTGCGCAAGCTGGGCGACATCAAGCGTGCGGTGAGCGAAAGCATGCAGCCCGGCAATGATGGTAGCCTTACATTCCAGCAAACAAACAACCTGTCGCTGGTGGAGCTTGAATATGTGGTAAGGGCGGCGCTGCCCTACCCCACACCGATCGCCATGGATTACGATTTGCCCGCTGGCAAAACCTACGACAATTACGGCGTGCCCGCGAGCGGCCGGGTGAGCTTGGAAGAGCTATGCTGGCTGAAAGAGTGCGCAGAGGCCGAACAGAACCACGACGCCGTCGCGGAATTAGCGGCGTTGCGTGCCAGCCGCATTGTGGTGCGACCCGAAGATGCCGCCTTGCTGCAGGCGCGTTTGGGAATGAGCGAAGCGCGGGTGCAGAAACTTACACCCTCGGCCTAATTGCCCGTGCCGGGGTTTGGGCTGAACAGCGTCTCGAGCTTGTTTTCGACGTTTTTGTAATCGTCGGCATCCGCCGGGGCGGGTTTTTTCTTGGTGATGTTGGGCCACTGAGCGGAATAGTCGCGGTTAAACTCTACCCAGCTGATGAGCGATTCATTCTCGGGCTTGATGGCTTCGACCGGGCATTCCGGTTCGCACACCCCGCAATCGATGCATTCGTCGGGGTTGATGGCCAGCATGTTCTCGCCTTCATAGAAGCAGTCCACCGGGCATACTTCTACGCAGTCGGTGTATTTGCAGCGAATGCAGCTATCGGTCACAACAAAGGTCATAGGGCCGGGTCTCGGAGTTAAAGGTTCAGGGTTTAGGGTATAGGGGTTAGGGTATAGGGGTTTCAAGTGCAAAACATGGCGTCGTCGCGCGGCCAGCTACTAAACCCTAAACCCTAGACCCTATACCCTCACTTCAAACCCGCCTTTAACGCCACGATTTCGAATATGCAAGCGGCGAAGTTTGGTTTCTTGCAAGGCGGTTTCAACACGCACGCACAGCAGGCCAATCCCCAGCGCGAAAAACGCCACCAGCATCAGCAACAGTGGCACCAGCATGGGAGTGGCGATGCTAGGCCCATCGAGCCGCAGCAGGCTTTCGCCCTGATGCAACGTGTTCCACCAGTTCACCGAGAATTTGATAATGGGCAGGTTGATCGCGCCAATCAGCGCCAGCCACGACGATGCGACATAGGTGCGCAAATTATTACCCCCCGCTCCCGCCACGCCGATGAAGCCGAGATAGAGCAGCAGCAACACCAGCATGCTGGTCAAACGCGCGTCCCACACCCAGTAGGCACCCCAGGTGGGTTTGCCCCACAGCATGCCAGTGACAAGGCATATCAGTGTCATCACCGCACCGATGGGGGCTGCTTCGCGCGCCAGAATCGCCGCCAGCGGGTGCCGCCAGATGAGAAAGCTGGCCGAGGCCACCGCCATCGCCGCATAAAAACTGCTGGCGAGCAATGCGGCAGGCACATGCAGGTACATAATGCGCACCGTTTCGCCCTGCTGGTAATCGGCGGGCGATGTAAAAAGCCCCATATATAATCCAAGCGCCCCGCACAGCATCGCCAGCGCCGCACATACCGGCTTCGCGGCGGCGCTGATGGCAAGGAATCGGCTGGGGCGGGCGTTTTGGTGCATGGTTGAGTTGCGGTGAGTGGTGAGTGGTGGGTAGTGAGTAGTGAAATGGTTTGTTTCGTCCAGTGCTTTCTTTATGCTCTCGTCACACATCATTTTTCAGGATCGCCTATGCCTAGCAACAACCTGCACCACTCACCACCCACCACTCACCACTCACCGCTGGAACAACTGCGTTCCATCATGGCGCGCCTTCGCGACCCGCAAGGCGGCTGCCCGTGGGATTTGGAGCAGAATTTTGCCACCATCGCCCCTTATACCATCGAGGAAGCCTACGAAGTGGCCGATGCCATCGCGCGCGGCGATATGGGCGAGCTGAAAGACGAACTGGGCGATTTGCTGCTACAAGTGGTGTTCCACAGCCAAATGGCCGCCGAAGCCGGACTGTTCACATTCGACGACGTCGCCCAATCCGTCAGCGATAAAATGATCCGCCGCCATCCGCATGTGTTCGCCGATGCCGACATCAAAACCGCGGAGGCCCAAACCGCAAGCTGGGAAAGCATCAAAGCCGCCGAGCGTAGTGCTAAATTAGAGGCGGCGCGCCCTCACCCTGAATTTTCTCAAGGGAAAATTCAGGCCTCTCCCGAGGGAGAGGTATCCCAAGCCTCACCGCCGAATCATGAACCTTGCCGCAATATAACCTCTCCCTTGGGAGAGGTCGAAAAACCTCTAGGTTTTTCGGGTGAGGGCGTACCCACGCCAAATGTCCCCCGTACCCTCGCCGATATCCCCCTCGCTTTGCCCGCCCTCATGCGTGCGCAAAAATTGCAAAGCCGCGCCGCCCGCGTGGGGTTCGACTGGCCGGAAGTCTCCGGCGTCATCGCCAAAATCCGCGAGGAGCTTTTGGAGGTCGAGCAGGCCATGCTGGCCGAAGATAGCGCCGCTGTGGCCGACGAGTTAGGAGATTTGCTGTTCGCCGTCACCAATCTCGCGCGCTTCACCGGGCATGATGCGGAATCGGCCTTGCGCGGCACGAATGCAAAATTCACCCGCCGTTTTGAATATATCGAGGACCAACTGCGCGCCGCAGGCAAAACCCCCGGCGATTCAACCCTGAACGAAATGGGCGCGCTATGGGACGCGGTGAAGAAGTTAGAAAAGGAGAACGCATGACCCAAACCATCCTCATCACCGGCGCGACGGCGGGCATTGGGCAGGCCACGGCGGAATTACTGGCGCGTGCGCCGGGCAATCGGCTCATCCTCACCGGCCGTCGCGCGGAGCGGCTCGACGCACTCGCCCGCGTATTACCCTGCGAAACGCACTTGCTGAGTTTCGACGTGCGCGACCGTGCGGCGACGCTCGCGGCGCTGAACGGCCTGCCGGATGATTGGAAAAATATTGACGTGCTGGTGAATAATGCGGGCCTTGCGCTCGGCCTCAACCCTATGGATACGGGCGATTACGCCGATTGGGAAACCATGGTCGAAACCAACATCCTTGGTCTGCTCACCGTCACCCAAGCCATCCTGCCCGGTATGAAAGCGCGTGGGCGTGGGCATATCATCAATATCGGTTCCATCGCGGGCAGTTACCACTATCCCGGCGGGTATGCGTATGGCGGCACGAAAGCGTTCGTGAATTATTTTTCGCTGGCGTTGCGCGCCGATCAGTTGGGTGCCCCCATTCGCGTCACTAACATCGAGCCGGGCATGGCCGACACGGAGTTTTCGCAAGTACGTTTCAAGGGTGACGCGCAAAAAGCCGGTGCGGTGTATGCAGGGCTTGAGCCACTGCACGCGAGCGATGTGGCGGAAGCCATTCGCTGGGCCATGGCGCAACCCGCGCATGTGAACATCAACCGCATTGAGCTGATGCCGCTGATGCAGGCCCCCGCAGGCTTGGCCGTAAAGCGTGGCTAGCGTTTCCTTTCAATAGTTGTTGGAGTTTGTCATGCCAGCGAACGCTGGCATCCAGTTCTTGCTTGCGCTTCGCGCGCTGGATGCCAAATCACGTTTGGCATGACACGCATCAACAGTCGCTAGCGTTTTTTAATCTGCGCCTCGGGCGCGTTGCTGGCACCCGAACCGGTGGTGCCGGAATCGCTGTCATTCACCACGTCGAGGTTTTCCCATGCCCGCTCGTAATAGACCGGGCTTTGGCTGAGGGCCATGTTGAGGTAGGTTTTCGCCAGCGCATCGTTTTTCGACAAATGCGCGTAGAGGCCAAGGTTGTTGTCAAGCGCCGGGCCCGACAAATATTTGCCTGCCACATCACTCGCCGTATCCAAGTCGCCCGATGCGCCGTAAACCATCGCCAGATTCAAATCGACCTGCTGGCGCTGCGCGGGCGATTTGCTGAGACGGCTGGCCTGCCCCAACGCCTCGATGGCAGCGGCATATTGGCGGTCGATGGCTTGGGCGAGGCCCACATTGTTCAGCACCGCCACATTGTCAGGGCTGTATTTTAATGCCTCGGTGTAATAGGCCATGGCTTCGGGGATCATGTTTTTGCTCGTGAACAAAATGCCCAGCGCATTCAGCGTGCGCCAGCGCTTGGGGTCTTTGGCCAGAATATCGGAAAATTCGCGCCCGGCGTCGGTGGTTTTGCCGGTGGCCGTCAGTGTCAGCGCCCGGCCTTCATGCGCATCAAGGTTGTCGGGGTTTTCCTTCGTGAGTTGGCTGAACATAGCGAGCGCCCGGTCGTTCTCGCCCAGGCGACGCGCGCTTTCGGCGAGACCTAATTTGTAGCGCAGCACTTCCTCGGGCGAGCCTTTTTTCGAGCCGACGAGCTGTTCGTAAAACTGGCTAGCACGCTTGAAATCGCCTTTTTGCGTGGCCTCGATGGCCAGTTGTTCTTCCGTCGCGTTGATGCCTTTAATTTCGGGCTGCGGTAAGCTTGCAAAGGTGCGGTCGGGGTCGAACCACTGCTTCACCGTCGGGTCGTCGCAGGCCGTTAAAAGCAGGCTGGTCGCCAAAAATGCGGTCGATATTGTTTTCATGCTTGGTTTTATAGCACAGTCGTCATTCCAGCGTAAGCTGGAATCCATTTGCTTTTAAAAAGGTGGATTCCAGCTTATGCTGGATTGACGCCATCGAAATGCTGGCCTTTGGCCTCTGGCCTCTTCCCCACTTGCATTTCCCATCAATCCCGCTACGACTGCGCCCTAATGACGGCCACACGCTCCGCAGCTTCTATGAATTGGCCACGCCACTTGATCGCGATCGAGGGCATGGAACCCGCCGATATTTCCGCCATTCTCGACACCGCGCAAGCCTATGTGGCACGCAATCGCGCGGTCGATAAAAAGCACAAAATTTTGGGTGGGCGCACGCTCATCAATTTGTTTTTCGAAAACTCCACCCGCACCCGCACCAGCTTCGAGCTGGCAGGCAAGCGCCTGAGCATGGATGTGATCAACATCAGCGCCAGCACCAGCTCCACCGCGAAGGGCGAAACCCTGCTCGACACCGCGATGACCCTGAACGCCATGCAGGCCGACGCCATTGTGGTGCGCAGCCCGCATGCTGGCGCGGTGCGCCTCATCGCCGAAAAAGTGGATGCGCACGTGATTAACGCCGGCGACGGCGCACACGAACACCCCACGCAAGCATTGCTCGATGCGCTGACGATTCGGCGCGCCAAAGGCAAAATCGCAGGCCTCACCGTGGCCATTTGCGGCGACATTGCCAATTCCCGCGTGGCGCGCAGCAACATTCACCTGCTTAAAACCATGGACGCGAAGGTCACGCTCGTTGCACCGCCGACGCTGATGCCCACGGGCGTCGCGAATTTCGGCGTAGCGCACACCACCGACATGCGCGCGGGACTGAAGGGTGCTGACGTGGTGATGATGCTGCGCATTCAGCACGAGCGCATGGCAGGCCGCGGCATCGCAAGTGAGCGCGATTATTTCCACAGCTATGGCCTCAGCTACGAAAAGCTTGGCTACGCGAAACCCGATGCGCTGGTGATGCACCCCGGCCCGATGAATCGCGGGGTGGAAATCGACTCCGACATCGCCGACGACATCGCCCGCAGCGCCATCCTCACCCAGGTCGAAATGGGCGTCGCAGTGCGGCAGGCGGTGCTGGAGTTGGTATTGAGTAAATAACCCCCAAGCTGTCACCCCGGCGGATGCCGGGGTCCGGCTTGGAGAGGCACAAAGAAAGACAGACCCCGTCATGAAGACGGGGTGACAGATTGAGAGCGATGAAAAGTATGCCCACATTTCAAAAACCCACACGCAAGAACGTTGGCCAAAAAGTGGCGTATATCAACGCCCGCCTCATCGATCCGGAATCGGGCCTCGATGCTAAAGGCGCGTTGCTGACGGACGGCTCCGCCATCGCCGATTTCGGCCCCGAGCTTTTTAACGACGGCAAAACGCCCGATGGCGCGGAAGTGGTCGATTGCGGCGGGCATATTTTGTGCCCCGGGCTGCTCGATATTCAGGTGCATTTCCGCGAGCCGGGGCAGGAATACAAGGAAACCATTGAAACCGGCTCCATGGCCGCCGCCGCCGGTGGGGTCACGACCGTCGCCACCATGCCCAACACCAAACCGGTGGTCGATGACATCACCGTGATCGCGTTTTTGCAAAAGCGCGCAGCGGAAACCAGTTACGTCAACATCCGCCCCTATGCTGCTATCACCAAAGGCCAAAAGGGCGAGGAACTCACCGAAATGGCGATGCTAGTGGAAGCCGGAGCGTGCGGGTTTACCGATGACGGCCTGCCCGTCGCCAACGCGCAAATCATGCGGCAGGCACTCACCATGGGCGCGGCGCTTGGCGTGCCTATTGCGCAGCATGCCGAAGACCATCACCTCAGCAACGGCGGCTGCATGAATGAAGGCTGGGTCGCCACTAAACTGGGCCTGAAGGGCATTCCCAACGTGTCGGAAGCGGTGATTGTCGCACGCGATATTTTGCTCGCACAACTCACCAGCGCGCATTACCACGTGCTGCATATTTCCACCCGCGAAGCGGTGGATTTGGTGCGCTGGGGCAAAGCCAAAGGCATTCGCATCACTGCGGAAGTGGCGCCGCATCATTTCATCCTCACCGACGAAGCGGTGATGAATTACCGCACCTTCAGCAAAATGAACCCGCCTTTACGCGCCGAGGCTGACCGCCTTGCGTTAATAGAAGGGCTGGCGGATGGCACGATCGACGCCATCGCCACCGACCACGCGCCGCACGACAGCGAAAGCAAACGCGTGCCGATGGACATGGCGAGCTTCGGCATCGTGGGGCTTGAAACCATGCTGCCGCTATCCATCGCGCTGGTGCACCAAAAACAGCTTTCGTTGCGTGATGCCCTCGCCGCCATGACCTACAAAGCCGCCGATATTATTCACGCCAACGCCGGACGCCTGAAAATCGGCGCGCCTGCCGACCTCACCCTCATCGACCCGAACGCGGCATGGACGATTACGAATGATTCCCTGCACAGCAAATCCAAGAACTCGCCGTTCGATGGGGTCGTAACCAAGGGCCGCGCGTTGCGGACAGTGGTAGGTGGCGAAACGGTGTATCAGTTTTAATAATGCGTCATTGCCCGAATCGCGGAGCGATTATAGGGCAATCCAGCAAAAGGTCCGACGCACATGGATTCCCCTATAATTTGCTGGCGCAAATTCGGGGAATGACGGAAAATGGAACGATGCACGCTCAAGTTCACAACCCCATCATCTGCGCGCTGGATACGCAGGAAGTCGCGGAAGCGACCGACATTGCGCGTGAAGTGATGCCGCATGTCGGCGCGGTGAAGCTGGGGCTCGAGTTTTTTACCGCTAATGGCGCGGCGGGTGTTTCTGCCATCACGCGCCTTAGCGTGCCGGTGTTTTTGGACCTGAAATTTCATGACATCCCCAACACCGTCGCCAAAGCGATTGCCGCCACCGCAGGTATGAACATGTTCATGATGACGGTGCATACTTCGGGCGGGCAACACATGATGCGTGCGGCGATTGAAGCGAGCGACCGTGTGGCGCAGGTGACCGGCAAGGAGCGCCCGCTGGTGATTGGCGTCACGTTACTCACCAGCCTCGACCAAAACGATATTTCCATCATGGGCTTCCAGCATACCGTGCAGGAACAAGTGCTGCGTCTGGCCGACCTCGCGCAATCGGCGGGGCTCGACGGCGTGGTGTGCAGCCCGTTCGAAATCGCGCCGATTCGCAAAGCCTGCGGCTCGGAACTCACGCTCGTGGTACCCGGTATCCGCGCCGATGATGCCGAGGCCCACGACCAGAAACGCACATTGAGTGCGAAAGAAGCCCTCGCCCGTGGCGCGGATTATTTGGTGATTGGCCGCCCCATCACCCAAGCGCCCAACCGCGCGGATGCGGCGAAAGTTATTTTTGAATCGTTGGGCTAACCCCTCTTCACTCAACACCCAAAATCTTTGTCATCCCGGCCTTGCGCCGGGATCAAGTCACGCAACACAATGACTGCCAATTGCCTGGCTGGATCCCGGGATAAACCCGGGATGACAGGTAGCGTTTACCTCAGCTGGATCACTCTGAATTGATTGAGTCGATCGTTATTAGCCGCGCACCGGCTCGCTAAGTTCCATGTCCGCTCGCGCCGATTTCGCTTTTTCGCGCGCCGCCCACGACACATCAGCCACCGCACTTTGCGCGCGCGCCTGCGTTAGCTCCGTCAGCCGGTTCGCCAGCGTTTGTGCAATTTCCGGCGCCTCCTGCTCCACGCCTTTTTGCGCGGCGAGGTAGAGACTTAAATCACCGAGCAGCGCCTGCTGCATCGCCGCCGGTTGCGCGCTGACGATGCGCGCCGCCGCATCTTCCAGCTGCACTAAATGTTCGTGCGGCATCTGCGTTTTCGTGTCGAGCTGGTTGCGCGACGAAAGCATCAACATCGCGTTGCCGAACAGATACGTGGCAAGCTGCAATGTTGAGGCAACATGCGGCTTGATGGTGGCACTGGCAAACGTTGTGTTCCGCCCGCTGAAATCACGCCACGCCCGCCCGGCAAGAAACACGTTGTTGAGGGTGTAGAACGCACTCGAAAACCGCAGCGGCTTTTCCTGAATGGCCGCAACTGTTTCCGCCACGAAACCGTGGCCTTTGGCGCGCGCCGGGGCTTCTTTGTCTTCCTTGATGAACAGCCCGCTCAGTGCCCCGATCAGGACCGTGATACCAATCCATAGCTCGGTCGAAAGCGGCTTACCGCGAAATGGCAACGCACTCACCGTTTTTCCAAGTTCAGGCAGTGCCCCTTTCACCAGCGTGGCCGCACCCAACGCATACCCGGCATTTAAAATTTCCGACGGGTGTTGATACAGGAAATTCTCACAGCTCTCCCACAAGCCGGGGTGGCGCAATAGCGTATTTTGGGCACGGACATCGTCGGGAATTGCCACGCCCTGTTGCGCTAAATGTGCGCGCAGTTTCTCACCCAGAATGGCCAGGCGTTTTTCTGCATCGGGGTTACCATAACGCGCAGCCGCCAGCCCACCCACGCCCCACGAAATCGCGCCGAGCTTATTGCCCACCAACGACTCGCCCCGCAGCTTGGCGGCGGCATACATGGCGCCATCGCCCAGCAGGTAGGCATAGCCCGCCAGCTTGAGTTTTTGATCGCCCAGTTTCTGGTCCGGTTTTTCTGTATTGGTTTCGTGCACACGCACTCCTTCACCCTGCAGCGTAACATAGAAATGTGACAAACCCGTGACGATACGGTAAATGCCTACAATAAGCCGATTTTATAGGGCTTTGTCATCCCGGGTTTATCCCGGGATCCAGCCAGGCAATTTGGCAGTGATTCTGTTGCTTGGCTAGATCCCGGCACAAGGCCGGGATGACAGATGTTTTAGTATCTCATGGAGCGCGTATGGACCTCACCCCCCTCATCGAATCCACCCTGAAACCTATCGTTTCGGCGCTTTCCAGCGTGTTGTTTTACGATGTGGCAGGTTTCCCGTTCATCGTGCTGTGGCTTATGGTGGCGGCGTTGTTTTTCACCATTTATCTGCGCGGGGCGAACCTCCGATTGCTGCGCCACTCGTTCGCGCTGATCACCCACAAAAACACGCAGGACGGCGGCAGCGGCGAAGTGAGCCAGTTGCAAGCTTTCCTCTCGGCCATTTCGGCGACGGTGGGGCTCGGCTCCATCGCGGGCGTGTCGGTGGCAGTCGCGGTGGGCGGCCCCGGTGCGATTTTCTGGATTGTGGTGATGGGCCTGTTCGCCATGGCCACCAAATTCGCCGAAGTGACGCTGTCGCTGATTTACCGCCGGTTCGATGCTGATGGCAAAGTCGAAGGCGGGCCCATCCAATACATCCAGAAAGGCTTTGCCGAAAAAGGCTATGCGGGCCTGGGCAAATTTTTAGCCGGGCTGTTTGCGGTGTTTTCGCTCGGCGGCGCCATCGGTGGCGGCAACATGTTCCAGTCGAACCAGACGGTGAAAATTCTTGCCAACCAGATGCCGGCACTTGCCGGGCATACATGGATTATCGCTGCTGCGTTTGCGCTGCTGGTCGGCCTTGTGCTGTTCGGCTCCATCAAGCGCATCGCGAAAGTGGCCGAGGCAGTGGGCCCGGCGAAAGGCATTGTGTACCTTGCCTGCGCGCTGATTATTGTGGGCTATAACATCGAGGAATTACCCAACGCATTATCGCTCATTTTCCACGAAGCCTTCACGGCGCACGCCGCACAAGGCGGCATGTTCGGCATGCTGGTGCTGGCCTTCAAACGCGCGCTGTTCGCGAACGAAGCGGGCCTTGGTTCCGCCCCCATCGCTCATGCTGCTGCACGGGTGGATGAACCGGCGCGCGAAGGTTCCATCGCCCTCATCGAGCCGCTATTCGCTGCGTTCATTGCCCTGCTCACGGGCCTCATGGTTGTCATCACGCACGCTTATCAGGGCGCCACGCTTGAAGACGGCGTGCTCATCGCCGTGCGCGCCTTCGCCACCGTTGGCGACTGGTTCACCATCATGCTCGCCATCTGTGTGCTGCTATTTGCCTACGGCACCACCATCGGCTGGAGTTATTACGGCGAAATCGCGTGGATTCACCTCTTCGGCCGGCGCGGTGTGAAGGGCTATTATGTGCTCTACACAATCGCCTGTTTCGTCGGCGGCATCGCCACCTTCGGGGTGATTATGGACCTCGCGGATTTGCTGATTCTCGGCTGCGCACTGCCCAATCTGCTGGCGCTTTACCTGCTGCGCGGCAAAATCCGCGCGGCGATGGTGGCGTATATGCATAAACACCAATTATAGGAGCAGCCCATGGACATCACCCGCATCGAACCCGGCCCGCGCATGAGTGAAGCGGTGATTCACGGTGGCAAAATCTACCTGTCGGGCATGGTGGCCGATTCTACCGTGGGCCAAAGCGTTGCCAACCAAACCGCCGATATTTTGGCGCAGATCGACGCGGTGTTGAAACAAGCAGGCTCCGACAAAACCAAACTGCTGAAAGTGAATATCTGGCTCACCGACATCACCACCATCGCCGAGATGAACCGCGTGTGGGATGCATGGGTGGTGCCGGGTAAAACCCCCGCCCGCGCCACTGTCGAGGCCAAATTAGCCGATGCCGGTTGGGCCATTGAGATTATGGTGGAAGCGGCGGTTTAACACCCCCAGCGCGTCACCCCGCACTTGTTGCGGGGTCTGTTCTAGCTGTGGGTGGCTTCCCAAGACGGACTCCGTCATCCGACGGGGTGACAGCTTAGGGGTATGTAGGCGAGGAAATGGTGAGTTGGGAGGGGATCGAACCCTTTTCAGCGCCATGCGCTGAAAGTTTAAGTCGCGAAGGTTCTGAAATCCCCTCCATCACGCGGCAAACGCTTAAAGGAAATGGTGAGTTGGGAGGGGATCGAACCCTCGACAACACGATTAAAAGTCGTGTGCTCTACCAACTGAGCTACCAACTCACACAATCCGTGGCCGTCAAAAACGAAGGGCGAATCTACGGATAATCGGTTGATTGTCAAGCCGCACGGCGCGCCTGTGCTAAACCGCGGCCAAATCGCCGCGCGCCCAGCCCTCGCGCAAGAAAGTTGCGTAGGATTCGAGCCGTTTTTCGGCAATGGCAGCGCGGATGCCACTCATCACTTCCTGATAATAATGCAGGTTATGCTGTGTCACCAGCATGGGCCCCAGCATTTCGTCGGCCTTGAATAAATGGTGCAGGTAGGCGCGGCTGTACTGGTTCACCGGGCTTGTAGAGTTGGCATCGAGCGGGCGCGGGTCGTCGGCATGGCGGGCGTTGCGCAGGTTGATTTCGCCCATGCTTGTGTAAGCCCGCGCGTTGCGGCCCGAGCGGGTGGGGATCACGCAATCGAACATATCCACCCCGCGCAGGACGGCGCCTAAAATATCGTCCGGCTTGCCTACACCCATGAGGTAGCGCGGCTTGCCCTCGGGCAGCAGCCCCGGCGCATACTCCAGCACGCGAAACATTTCCGCCTGCCCCTCGCCCACGGCGAGGCCGCCGATAGCATAGCCGTCGAACCCGATTTCCGTGAGCGCACGTGCCGATTCAGCACGCAAATGATCGAACACCCCGCCTTGCATGATGCCAAACAGGGCGTAGCCCTCGGCGGTGCGGCTTGGCTCCCCGCTCCCCCCCTGCGGGGGAGCCAAAATTCCTTTTGGGGAATTTTGGTGGGGGGTATTCTGCGGAGGATGTCCCCCCACCAAATTCGCGAGCGAATTTGACTCCCCCGCAAGGGGGGAGTGGGCGCTTGTGGCAGGCGTTGATGCCCCCTTCAACCCATCATACGCCGTTTTGCACCTCGCGGCCCAACGCATTGACAGTTCCATGGAATCGCGGGCCTGCGCCTCGGTCGCCGGAAAGGGCGTGCATTCGTCGAACGCCATGGTGATGGTGGCGCCGAGCAAATGCTGAATTTCGATCGAGCGCTCGGGCGTGACTTCCCATTTGCTGCCATCGACATGCGACTGGAACGTCACGCCTGACTCGGTAATTTTGCGCAGTTTACTCAGCGACATCACCTGAAACCCGCCGGAATCGGTGAGAATTGGCTTGTCCCACTGCATGAAATTGTGCAGCCCGCCGAGGCGATGAATTCGCTCCGCCCCCGGCCGCAGCATGAGGTGATAGGTATTGCCCAGCAGAATATCCGCGCCTGTCGCAGCGACATCGCGCACCTGCATCGCTTTCACCGTCGCGGCTGTGCCCACGGGCATGAACGCAGGCGTGCGGATTTCGCCATGTGCGGTGGCAATCACACCCGTGCGGGCGCGGCCATCCGTCGCGGCAATATGGAAGGAAATGCTCATTCTTTACTCTCTGTTAACCCCGCCCATATAGACTAAACTCTATGAGCGCAAGCCAGCGAATACCTACGGTAGCCGAATTACGGGCGATCATTGAATCGCCGGAGGGAATACCATGGCCGCGCATTGCCGCGGGCGAGGTTAAAAACCGTTGCTCCAAATGGACTAATGCGTATTGCGACGCCTTGACGCAATCAGGCATTCCACATGCGCGGCTCTCGTCCAGCAGGCGTGAAGAGAAAAGTGCCAGCGGCCATGCCTATCTGGCGGTAGTCACCGCAGACGAGGGCATTCTTATTTTTGATCCCACGTTCAAACAAATGTATCCCGAATTCAAGGGCGATTATTTTCTCGGCAAACCCGATGCGTTTATCGCGTATATCGAGCAACAGCAGGGTGCATGGGAGCGTCTGCTTTACGAAGTGAATGGCCGCCCGATCAATGCCCGCGGCGCCTTCAGCATTCGTGGCCACGAGGCATCGTTAGGGGCGGCAAAATATAATTTTCGTGAAGCGCTCAGCGCGCTTCCGCAGCAGGCTAAATGGGAAGATTTTGTGACGGCGCGTCAAGCGGCACGCTCCAGCAAACTGGTATCGCCGTAGGAATAAAATCGATAGCCCTGCGCGATGGCGTGGGCATAGGCAGCGTGCATCCGCTCCAGCCCGGCGAAGGCGCTCACCAGCATGAACAGCGTCGATTTAGGCAAGTGAAAATTGGTCATCAGCGCATCGACGATTTTAAAGCGATAGCCGGGAGTGATGAAAATGCCGGTTTCGCCGAAATAGGGCTGGAGTTCGAAAAGCTCCTCCCTCTGTAAGGGAGAGGAAATCTGCGCCACGCTTTCCAGCACACGCAAACTCGTCGTGCCCACCGCCACCACGCGCCCGCCCGCGGCGCGTGCGGTGTTGATAGTATGGGCGGCCTCGGCAGTCACTTCAATCCACTCACGGTGCATGACATGCTCATCGGTATCATCGACCTTCACCGGCTGGAAGGTGCCGGCACCCACATGCAGCGTGACAAAGGCCGTGTGCACACCACGTGCGTTTAGCGCGGCCAACAGTTCGGGCGTGAAATGCAGCCCGGCCGTGGGTGCCGCGACCGAACCCTCGCGCGCGGCATACACGGTCTGGTAGCGCGTGGCGTCGTTGGCATTATCCGCCCGTTCGATGTAGGGCGGCAGTGGCATGTGGCCGTGGGCACGCAGCTTATTAAAAAACGCCGCGCCGGAATCGGCGAAACGCAGCAGCACCTGCCCGTCCTTCGTGCGGCCTTCGACGGTTGCCGAAAAATCCGCCGCGAATGGTAGCACCATGCCCGGTTTCAGCTTGCGTGCAGGTTTTGCAAAGGCAGACCAAATATTTTTTGAGCTGTCACCCCGTTGTATAACGGGGTCCCGCTTCTTGAGTGCTTCTCCAAGCTGGACCCCGTCGTCCGACGGGGTGACATTCTGAGTACATGGCTGGTGCAACAGCACCTCCACCTGCTTACCGTTTATTTCGGCAAACAGCCGTGCCGGAATCACTTTGCTGTCGTTGAACACCAGCACATCGCCGGAGTTCAGCAGTTGCGGCAGGTCGCGCACGATGTGGTCGCTCAGCCCCGTCTGCTCCACATGCAGCAGCCGCGCCGCATCGCGTGGTTCCACCGGATGGTGGGCAATGCGTTCGGGCGGCAGGTGGAAATCGAAGAGGGAGGTTTTCATGGTGGGTGGTGAGTGGTGGGTGGTGAGTGGTGGCGAATGTTCACCACACACTACTCACTACCCACCACCCACGGCAATATTAAGCGGCCTGCTCTACTACATCAGCCGCCACTTTCATGCTGATGATTTTGTCGGGGTTCGCGGGGGGCTCGCCGCGGGCGATTTTGTCGACATGTTCCATGCCCTCGCTCACCTGCCCCCACACCGTGTATTGGCGATTCAGGAAGTCGGCCGATTGAAAGCAGATGAAAAACTGCGAATCGGCGGAGTCGACATTCATTGCCCGCGCCATCGAGCAGGTGCCGCGATTATGCGGCAGGTCGTTGAACTCGGCCTTCAAATGTTGCCCCGAGCCGCCGGTGCCGGTGCCTTTCGGGTCGCCGGTTTGGGCCATGAAACCTTCGATCACACGGTGGAAAATAATCCCGTCGTAAAACCCTTCGCGCACGAGCGTTTTGATGCGTTTCACGTGGCGCGGCGCCACATCCGGGCGCAGCTGAATTTTCACCGTGCCGTCTTTCAGCTCCAGCAGCAGCGTGTTTTCGGGTGAATTTAAATCGACGGGTTTGTCTTTTTTCTTGGCCATGGTTTTCTCCGTGTGTGGTGGGTAGTGGGTGGTGAGTAGTGGCGGATGCGGTTCTTCACCACTCACGACCCACTACCCACCACACACGTAAATTACTTCGCGTCAGCGGCAACTTTCAGGCTGATGATTTTGTCGGGGTTCACCGGCGGTTCGCCGCGCTTGATGCTGTCGACAAATTCCATGCCCGAAATCACTTGCCCGAACACGGTATATTGCCCGTCGAGGAACGAAGAGGGTTTGAAGCAGATGAAAAATTGCGAGTTGGCGCTGTCGGGGTCGCCAGAACGGGCCATGCCCAGCGTGCCACGAATAAACTTGCCGCTGTTGAATTCAGCTTTCAGGTTCGGCTCTTTCGAGCCGCCGGTGCCGGTGCCGGTGGGGTCGCCGGTTTGGGCCATGAAGCCTTCGATCACGCGGTGGAACACGATGCCGTTATAGAACCCCTCGCGGGTAAGTTTTTTAATGCGCTCGACATGGCCCGGCGCAAGGTCGGGGCGCAGTTGAATCACTACCGTGCCGTCTTTCAGTTGCAGCAGCAGGGTGTTTTCGGGGTCTTTAATTTCGGGCGTGGCGGCGGTCGCGGCGGTGGCAATGAGCAGCACGCTGAGAAGTGTCGTAAAGAAACGCATGGGAGCCTCAGAAGTGGTTGTTGGTTGTTGGTATCGGTTTATGCCAAGCACTGCGCGAACTAACAACTAAAAACTAAAAACCAACAACTAAAAACTACCCTCGCGGCATCATAAACTCTTGCTTGAGGGCCTCGGCGATGTGGGGCGACACGAACTTGCTGACATCGCCACCGAGCCGCGCGATTTGTTTCACGAACCGGCTGGAAATAAAATGCGTGGCATCACTCGCGGTTAAAAACACGGTTTCGATTTCCGGGGCGATTTTGTTGTTCACCGAAGCCATCTGGAATTCATATTCAAAGTCCGACACGGCGCGTAAGCCCCGAATCAACAGCGTCGCTTTTTGTTCGCGCGCGAAATTGACGAGTAAGCCTGAAAATGAGGCTACTTCCACGCGGCTCTCATCGGCGCCCAGTTCGGCCATTTCGTGGCGCACAAGGGCGGCGCGGTTTTTCACGTCGAACACCGGCTCCTTCGCCGAATCGAGCGCCACGCCGATGATGAGTTTATCGACCACACTCAGCCCACGGCGGATAATGTCCATGTGGCCGAAGGTGATGGGGTCGAACGTTCCAGGATAAATACCAATGCGCATGGGGGCAATTGAAGTGAAATTGCCGTGCGTGTCAAGCATCGCACGCGTTGCCTTGGGCATCAGCTAATTGCCGCGCTGCCTACATCGCGGGTTGCTACGCTCAGTTTTTTGCTATGAGGCTTGGTTTCTTCGCGCATCAAAGGCAAGGCACCTTCATGCACCGCCAGCTCGCGCGCGCAGAGTGCTTCGATGGCCTGAAAGCTGATTTCCATACGTTTTAAGGTGCGTTTGGCCACTTCGCGGTCGGCATGTGTCAGACCTTCGGTCTGCGCAAGTTCGCGTTTCATAAAAGCAAACTGCGGCAAAATACCTGCCACCCGTTCGCGCAGCATGGTGGTGCGCTCAACAGTGTGCTCGTCACTCATTTCGCCGTCGCCGAATGTTATAAGCGTCACCAGTGTCGTCGGTATGCGGTCGAAATACATATCGCCACCGCGCATCGTGGCGGCCCCCGTATGGCGATCGTCGGGATTCGTGCAAAGTTCCTTCCACCGCTCCATGGCTGCTTTGTTGTCGTTAAAGAGCGCCAGCGTGCGCGCTGACAGCCGCTCCCACGCGGCGGGGTCGCTCAGTTGCATTGGTGTACGGGTCGGGCGTTCCATTCCTGCATTATGCCACGACTATGTGACAATCGCATGACAACATGGCCACGAGTAAAAAAGCTTAGCTTTCCGTGCTTTCAGCGGCTTCCTCACCCTCGCCCGTATCCTCCACCACTAGCGCGCCTTTGATGCGCACGGCGGAAATCACCTGCTCCTTGCCGTCGGTGCGGAAGGTGATGACGCCCTGGCTGGTGCGGCCGCACACGCGAATATCGGCGACGCGGGTGCGAATGAGGGTGCCTTTATTGCCCATCAGCATAATCTGGTCGTCGGCTTCGACGGGGAAACTGCCCACCACTTTGCCGTTTTTCTTGCCCACCGTAATACCTGTCACGCCCGAGCCGCCGCGGTTCGTCACGCGGTATTCGAACGCACTGGTGCGCTTGCCGTAGCCTTGTTCGGTGATGGTGAGAATCATCTCCTCGGCCGCCGACATTTCGGCGATTTTTTCTTCGCTGAGGGTGATGTCGGAAAGGTCGAGCGCTTCGCCTTCGGCTTCCTCGAGCCCGGCGGCACGGCGGCGGGCGGAGGCGACTTTGCGGTATTGTTCCCGCTCTTCAGCCGTGGCGCGAATGCCGTGCAGAATGCTGATGCTCACGACCTTGTCTTTCTCGGCCAGTTTCATGCCACGCACGCCGTCGCTGGTGCGCGATTTAAACACGCGCACCGCGTCGACCGGGAAACGCATGGCTTTGCCGTCGCGGCTTGAAAGCAGCACATGGTCTTCCTCGGCGCAGTGTTTCACGCCCACGAGTTTGTCGTCTTCGTCCATGCGGATGGCGATTTTGCCGTTGCTTTGGATGGATTTGAAATCCGACAAGTCGTTACGGCGCACATTGCCGTTGGCGGTGGCGAAGAAGATGTGCAGCTTGTCCCAATCCTCCTCGTTTTCCGGCATGGGCATGAAGGTCTCGATCGTCTCGCCGGGTTTCAACGGGAAAATATTGACGAGCGCCTTGCCGCGCGCCTGCGGGGTGGAAAGCGGCAAACGGTAGACTTTCAGTTTATACACCTGCCCCGTCGAGCTGAAGAACAGCACGGGTGCGTGAGTGCTGGCCACGAACAATTCCGTGGTCGCGTCCTCCTCGCGCAAATCAATCCCGCTGCGGCCCTTGCCGCCGCGTTTTTGCGCACGATAGGTGGCGAGCGGCACGCGCTTGATGTAGCCACCAGCGGTGACGATCACCACCATTTCCTCACGCTGGATGAGGGATTCCATGTCGACTTCGAACTCGGAATCCTGAATTTCGGTGCGGCGAGGCACGGCGAATTCGGCACGCACAGCCACCAGCTCTTCGCGCATCAATGCATAAAGCTTTTCGCGGCTGCCGAGGATAGCGAGGCCACCTTTGATGTCCACCGCCAGTTCGCCCAGTTCGCCGTCAATCTTCTCGCGCTCGAGGCCCGTCAGGCGTTGCAGGCGCAGCTCCAGAATCGCTTTCGCCTGTGCTTCGGTGAAGCGGATTTTATCGCCCGTGAGCACGTTGCCGGAATCTTCGACGAGGTTCAAAAGCGCCACCACGTCGGCTGCTTTCCACTCGCGGCGCATCAGTTCTTCTTTCGCGATATGTGGGTCGGCGCTGCCGCGAATCACGGCGATCACTTCGTCGATATTGGCAACCGCAATGGCCAAACCAATCAACAGATGCGCCCGGTCGCGTGCTTTGGTGAGCAAAAATTGCGTACGGCGCGAAATCACTTCCTCGCGGAAGGAGATGAAGGCGGTGAGCACGCGCTTGAGGTCGAGCAGTTCCGGGCGGCCCTGATTCAGCGCCAACATGTTCACACCAAAACTGGTTTGCAGCGGGGTGAATTGGTAGAGCTGGTTCAGCACCACTTCGGCCATCGCATCTTTCTTGATTTCGATGACGACGCGCACGCCGGATTTGTCGGACTCGTCGCGCAAATCAGAAATGCCTTCGATTTTCTTTTCCTTCACCAGCTCGGCCATGCGCTCGATCATGCGCGCCTTGTTCACCTGATAGGGCACTTCGTGAATGATGATCTGCTCGCGGCCTTTTTTATCGACTTCGATTTCGGTTTTGCCACGCATCACCACCGAACCGCGGCCCGTGTGCAACGCGCTGTGGCTGCCGGTGCGGCCTAAAATAATGCCGCCGGTTGGGAAATCCGGCCCGGGACACACGGCCATTAGCTCGTCAATCGTCGCGTCGGGGTTGTCGATCAGCATGCAGGTGGCGTCGACCACTTCGCCCAGATTATGCGGCGGAATGTTGGTCGCCATGCCCACGGCAATCCCTGCGCCCCCATTTACCAGCAGGTTTGGGAAGCGGGCGGGCAGCACCGTCGGCTCCATTTCGGCGCCGTCGTAGTTTTCCTGGAAGCTCACCGTGTCTTTGTCGATATCGTCGAGCAGCGCATGAGCGGCTTTGGAAAGGCGCGATTCGGTGTAACGCATGGCGGCGGCGTTATCGCCATCCATCGACCCGAAATTGCCCTGCCCATCCACCAGCATGAGGCTCATGCTGAAAGGTTGCGCCATACGCACCAGCGCGTCGTAAATCGCGGAATCGCCGTGCGGGTGGTATTTACCCATCACGTCACCCACGATACGGGCGGATTTTTTGTAGGGCTTGTTGTAGTCGACGCCCAGTTCCATCATGCCGAACAGTATGCGCCGATGCACCGGCTTCAACCCGTCGCGTACGTCGGGGATAGCGCGCGACACGATCACGCTCATGGCATAATCGAGGTAGGATTTGCGCATTTCCTCTTCGATCGAGATGGGTAGAATTTCGGCGATGTTTCCGGCCATGTGATGCTCGCGGTTTGTGGTTCGTGGTTTGCTCCAACGCCACAAAACACGCGGCGTTGTCATCCCGGGTTTATCCCGGGATCCAGCTATTGATCGCGCGCAGGCGGCGGGGCTGGATCCCGGCACAAGGCCGGGATGACAGTTTGTACTTTAGGGAAGGCTAGAAACCAAGCCAAACCGGCAGTTATCCACAAGGGGGAGGCTTAAGCGACGCCGGTGCGGCCAACCTCGCGCGACGGTCCTTTTACATTCGGCACATCCGTTGGAATAAATCCATTGGGCCTTGCGGCCATCGCTGCAGTCGTTGGGCCGAGGTCTTCCACTCCGAGTTGCGTTTTAGGCGCGTGGCGTACAACGCCCGTCCCGTAATACGGCGAATCCATCGACTCCACTGGCTTCACGCCCGAATAATTGGCCCGCGTAATCGTCACCGGAGCGTCAACAGGCGCCACAATCACCGCCGGTGCAGGTTGGTACACCGCAGGCGCTAATTCCGAAGCAGGGGGCGCCGCCATGATCCCCACTGCAGGTGTAGGCTGATAAACCGATGCGAGTGGCTGCGCCTGCACCTGCATTTGCTGTACCTGCGGCGCAAACTGTCCCTGCTCTGCAGGCAGATGTTCGGCCATAATTTTACGCACATTGTCAGCTAATTCTGCTGTGGGCAATCCCAGCGCAATTAATTCAGTAATTTTCGTCTGCACCGTATCTGGCGCCAGTTGGATAGCTTTCAGCTCGGTCGACGTTAAAGCCCCTGTGGGCGATTCGCTGCGCGGCATAACCGTCGCTACGGCCTGCGCACTGCTCACCGGCCCCATGCCCGATACAGGCTTTGGGAACTGCGAATCCAAATTATACTCAAAACCCATATTCACTCTACTCCACCCTTAACTCTAAGGTAAATTGGTGAAGATTTGATTAAAATTCAAGATAGCCTAAGCGTTTCCTTGGTGCCGCAGGCGAAGCCGCAAGGCATTGAGTTTGATAAACCCTTCAGCGTCGCGCTGGTTATATACCGAATCGGCTTCGAATGTGACATGCGCCATGGAGTAGAGCGAAACGGGTGATTTACGGCCCACGACCGAGACGCTGCCTTTGTACAGCTTCAGCCGCACGGTACCGGTGACATTCTCCTGGCTCTTGTCGATCAGGCTTTGCAGCATTTCGCGTTCGGGGCTGAACCAGTAGCCGAAATACACCAGCTCGGCGTAGCGCGGCATCAGCTCTTCCTTCAAATGCATCGCGCCGCGGTCGAGGGTGATGGATTCCATCGCCCGGTGCGCCGTGTGCAAAATCGTGCCGCCCGGGGTTTCATACACCCCGCGCGATTTCATGCCGACATAGCGGTTCTCGACGAGGTCGAGCCGCCCGATGCCGTGTGCGCCGCCGAGTTTATTCAGCTCCGCCAGCAGCGTCGCGGGCGACAATGTTTTGCCGTTCACCGCTACTGCATCACCACGCGCGAATTCAACCTCAATATATTCCGGCGCGTCCGGCGCGTCTTCGGGGTTCACCGTCAGGCGGAACATGCTGGTGTCGGGCGCGACCCATGGGTCCTCGAGCGCTTTGCCTTCGTAGCTGATATGCAGCAGGTTGGCGTCCATGCTGTAGGGTGCTTCTTCAGCCGACAGCAATGAGCCAACAGCTGACAGCTTTTCTTTTGCTTTTGGCTGTAGGCTGTAGGCTGTAGGCTTCTTCTCCACCGGAATCTGGTGCTTCATCGCATAGTCCATCATATCGGCGCGGCCCTTGAATGCCCACTCACGCCACGGCGCAATCACGTGAATGTCAGGCTGCAATGCATAATAGCTGAGCTCGAACCGCACCTGGTCGTTACCTTTGCCGGTCGCGCCATGGCACACCGCATCGGCCCCGGTTTCGCGGGCGATTTCAATCTGGCGTTTGGCGATGAGGGGCCGCGCGATGGACGTGCCAAGCAGATACACCCCCTCATACAGCGCGTTGGCGCGAAACATGGGGAACACGTAATCGCGCACAAATTCCTCGCGCAGATCGTCGATGAAAATTTCCTTCACGCCCATCAGCTCGGCTTTTTTGCGCGCCGGCTCCAGCTCCTCGCCCTGCCCGATATCGGCGGTGAAGGTCACGACTTCGCAATTGTACTCGTCCTTCAACCATTTAAGGATGATGGAGGTATCAAGCCCGCCCGAATAGGCGAGCACGACCTTTTTGATAGGGGCTTTGATCATACGTTATCCTTGAAAAACGATGGACGGTGGATAGCAGATTGTTAATGCGGCGCAAGGGGATTGGTCCACTCAACAAAAAACCTCCCCACACTGGCGTGCAGGGAGGCTTTCGCGGATCTTGCGATCCAGGGTGTTAATTGCCGGCAGCGCAGAGCTGGCGGAAATAGCCATCGCACTGTTCGACCAGCTTGGCGGTGACCCGAAAGCGCTTGGGCGCTTCCTTCGTATAACGAGGAATGACCTCTTCGAGGTACCCTTCGGCCACCAGCGCGGCGATCTCATCGAGACCACTTTTATAGTCGGGATAAAAGGTTTCCGCATAAGCCTGTAAAAGCGGCTCGGAAAAAATCATCTGCCAGTCATTTTCGTAGGTCGCGAGGACCTTGACGATAATGGTGACAGCCTTTCCTTTTTCGCGGCTAAATCCCTCGCAATTAGCATAGGGGAATTGCGTGGCATCGAGTGGCAAAAATTCGGTCATAAAGAATTCCTTCAGACAAGAGAAAGCACCCTTAAGCCTTAAGCAGAATCCATGCAGACACGATGAATCATCGCGGTAAGGTAAAACCTATATCGTGAAGATGCATGCGCATCTGTAAAGATTTTCTGATTCAGAAAAGCTTAGAGTACATTTTCATTCTAGCAAAACGAGGCCTATTCAGCAATTTGGCAGAAAAAACTTCATCAAACCGTCACAATTGATTATGGGCAACAATCTCTTGCGGTTAGCAAATCCTGCGCTACAACGCAGCGCAGCAAACTTTGTCATTTCCGCGAAGGCGGGAATCCACGTGAATAAAGCCCGGTCAGGGATTCTTCCAATTTCAGAACCCTAACCGGGGTTGTTTGCATATGGATCCCCGCCGGAGTTTACCCCGTATTCATCACGGGGCGGGGATGACAGGCAGAGAGGTTGGCGTGAACACCGACCACTACTCACTACTCACTACTCACTACTCACTACTCACTACTCACTAACTCACTACTCACTACTCACTACTCACTACTCACTACTCACTACTCACTACTCACTACTCACGAGCAAACCATGAACATCGACAAAATCGCCATCGGCCAGAACCCGCCTCACGACGTGAACGTCATCATCGAAGTGCCGATGGGATCGGAGCCGATTAAATACGAGCTCGACAAAGAATCTGGCGCGATATTTGTCGATCGGTTTTTGCACACGGCCATGACTTACCCGTGCAATTACGGTTTTATTCCGCACACGCTTTCCGCCGATGGCGACCCCGTCGATGTCTTGGTGGTGGGCCGTCGTCCGCTGATGCCGGGTTGCGTGGTGGCTGCCCGCCCCATCGGCGTGCTGCTGATGGAAGACGACAAGGGGCAGGACGAGAAAATCCTCTGCGTGCCCGCCCGCCGCCTGCACCCGTTCTTCGACGAGGTGGAGGAGCACACCGACCTGCCGGAAATTCTGCTCGATCAAATCAAGCATTTCTTCGAGCATTATAAAGACCTCGAAAAAGGCAAATGGGTGAAAGTGCATGGCTGGGGCGACCGCGCGCGTGCCACGGCGCTCATCACCGAGGGCATCGCCCGCGCACAGGCGAAACAGGCCGCATAGTAATAAGGCACTACGCCTTCACCCACGTTTGTCATCCCCGCCCCGTAATGAATACGGGGTAAACTCCGGCGGGGATCCAGCGTGCGAAGCACAATCAAAAAATCTTCTGTTGAAAAACCGACAACGATTATTGCGGCGCAGACGCGCCGCGCTGGATTCCCCTATAATTTTGCCAAGGCAAAATTCGGGGAATGACAATATTGTTGTTGGGGCTATTCCATCTAAGCGGGTCTGCTAGGATGGAAATATGTACGAGAGAAGAAGCCGTCTAACGCCTCGCCAGCAAGGCAAGCTGATTGAGCATTTTGTGCTTGGCGCGACGGCGCGTGCG
>JBJXEM010000032.1:0-46187 GCA_046154225.1 Rickettsiales bacterium | reverse complement strand
ACGAAGTCGGCCTGCACACGCATGCCGTAACGTCCGAAACAGCACGACACGAAGCCGTTCTGGCCGCCGCCGCCGCTGCACACGATCGTAAGGTCGCGGCGGAGGATGACCGGCATACCACGGCAGTCGATGGGCTGTGCGACTCGCTCGCTACGGCTCAGACGAAACTCGAGGCAGACATCGCCAAGGCGACGGCTGATCTCGGCAAGGTCAAGGATACGCTGCGCGAGCTGCGTCCTGTGGCCGCTTAAGTCGGTGTTGGGGGTGTACCATTTTGGTACCCCCCCTTCACTACTGAAAATAATGGTTATACCGCCAGCGTAAACAGCCCGCGATGTTCGCTAGAGGCGGTGAATTTCTGGGTGAGGCCGAAGGTGCTTTCGGCGCCGCCGAGGAATAAATAACCGGGCGGGTTGAGTTGGCCTGCAATGCGGTCGAGCACGTCGGACTTGGTTTTCTCGTCGAAGTAAATCAGCACATTGCGACAAAACACGAGGTCGAATTTACCGAGCGAAAAAAACGACTCGAGCAGGTTGCCGGGCTGGAATTTGATGTTGGGTTTCAGGCTATCGCTGATTTTCCACATGTTGCCGGGGGCCTGCGTGAAATATTTCATCAGGTATTGAATCGGCAGGCCGCGTTGCACTTCGAACTGGCTGTAAATTCCGTCGCGCGAACGGTCGAGCACTTTGCCGGCGAGGTCGGTCGCGATAATTTCGAACGTGAGGCCGGGATATTTCGCGGCTTCTTCCTTGAACGCCATGGCGATGGAATAGGGCTCCTGCCCCGTCGAGCACGCGGCCGACCAGATGCGAAGGTTATTGCGCCCCGCCGCTTTGAATTGCGGCAGCACGTGTTTGATGAGCAAGTCGAACGGTTTCATATCGCGAAAGAACATCGACTCGTTGGTCGTCATCGACTCCACCACATGGTTGACGAGCGCGAGCGGCGGGTTGACGCGTAATTTGCCAATCAGCTCGCGCACGTCGGCCAACCCGTTCGATTTCGCAATCGGCTGCAGGCGGGTTTCGATAAGGTAGCCTTTGTCTTCCGTGAGGGCGAGGCCCGAACGTTGCTTGAGCAACCCGGCGATGAAATCGAATTCGTCTTTGGTGAGTGCCGCGCTCATACCAGCCCCACCTTAATGAAATGGGGCGCAAATTGCGTCAGCGGCAACACGGCGCTAAGGATGCCGGTTTCCGCCGCGGCGCGCGGCATGCCGTAGACAACGGAACTGGCTTCGTCCTGCGCAATCACCGTACCGCGGGCGGCACTCACTTCGCGCGCGCCTTTAGCCCCGTCGGCCCCAAGGCCGGTAAGCACCACCGCTAGCAGTGCCGTGCCATACACCCGCGCCAAACTGCGAAACATCGGGTCGGCCGACGGGCGGCAGAAATTTTCCGGCTCGTTCTGGTCGAGATGCAGGCGCACGATGCCCGCCTGCCGCTCAGCCGTGAGGTGGAAGTCGCCGGGGGCGATGTAGATGATGCCGGGTTTTACTTCTTCGCCGTCTTTCGCTTCGTGGCAGTCGTTGCCCGAGCTGTTGCGCAAATGGGTGGCGAGGATGGCGGTGAAACTGGCGGGCATATGCTGGGTGATGAACACCGGCACCTTGAAGCTGCGGCCCTTCAGCGCTTCGAAAATCTGCATCAGCGCCTGCGGCCCGCCGGTCGACGACGCGATGGCCAGTGCCTGTATCGGCGCAGTGCTGGCGGGGACAAGTGTTGGGGTTGGGCGCTTTGCAGGCGCCGAGACCGACTGAGATGAAATGGCCGCCGGAGCGCGCGGGGCCAGCGCCTTGATTTTAGCGATTAGTTCGCGAAAGAACCCCTCGGTGCCATTGGGGTCGACGGCGGTGGGTTTTGCCACATAATCGGCGGCCCCAAGCGTCATGGCTTTCAGCGAGATTTCGGCATTATGCAAGGTGAGGGTCGACGACATAATGACCCGCACGTACGGCGCCAGTTTCATGATTTGCGGTAATGCCGTGAGGCCGTCCATCACCGGCATTTCAATGTCGAGCACAATCACATCGGCCGGGGTTTTGGCGAGTTGTTCGAGCGCGAGTTGGCCGTTGACGGCGGTGCCCACGATTTCGATGTCGGGCTCGGCGCGCAGCGCACGCTGCACCATGCCGCGCACGATGGCCGAGTCGTCGACGAGCATGACCCGAATTTTTGCGGACATTTAGCTGGCTCCGCCCTGCAACAACCCCAGCTGTTCCAGTTTCCCCGCAATGATTGCTTCGTCGAACGGCTTCATCACGTATTCGTTCGCGCCTGCCATGATGGCCGTCTGAATTTTGCCGAATTCATTTTCGGTGGTACAGAAAATCACCGTCGGCTGCGGGTCGATGCTCGCGTCGGCGCGCAGTTGCTTCATGCATTCCAGCCCGTCCATCACGGGCATGTTCCAGTCGAGCATGATGAGTGACACCGGATGTGCGCGCACCTGATCGAGTGCTTCCTGACCGTTTTCCGCCTCGATCACGGCATACCCCAGACTTTCGATAATGCGGCGCACGACTTTACGGACAATTTTGGAATCGTCGACGATGAGGCAGGTTTTCATGCGGCAATTCCCTGAATATGGTCAATCACACTGGCAACGTCGAGGATGACGAGCAGCTCGCCCTCGAGTTTGAACACGCCCGCCGCCATGCCGCGCCATGTCGCGTCCATGTTCGAGGGGACTTTTTCGAAGCGGTTCATGGCAAGCTGCAACACGTCGCCCACCTGATCGATCATCAGGGCGAACAGCTCGTGCTGGTATTCGACGACGGCCATCATGATGGTATCGGGCTGTGGGTATGGCCCCAGTTCCAGCCGGGCACGCATGTCGATGGCGGTCACAATCCGTCCACGTAAATTCAGCGAACCCGCCACCACTGAGGGTGACAGCGGCACCGGCGCAATGGTCTGGCGGCGCAATACATCCTGCACTGCGAGCACCGAAATGCCGAATAGTTGCTTGCCGATGCGCATGGTGACAAATTCCTGCGTGGCCGCTGCGGCGATTGCCCCGCCCTGACCCGACGTGGCGTTGATAACGGTGAGTGCCTTACTCATGCGGCCTCCTGCGCGTTGGGGTGCTGCGCGATCGCTTGCAGCAATGCTTCACGGTCGGTTTTAAGTACCATGCCGTTCATGCCTGCTTTGGCACCGCGCTCCTTGAACAATTCATTGACGGTGCTGGTGAACGCGAAAATCGGTACCGCGCGCATCATGGGGTCGCGGCGCAGTTCAATGGCGAAATCGAACCCGTCCATTTCCGGCATTTCAATGTCGGTGACCACGAGGTCGAACCGCCCCGCATGCTTGGCAACCAGCGCTAAGGCCTCCCGCGGGTGGCTGGCGGAAAAGACTTCGTACCCGGCTTGTGTAAGGAAGGGCACCGTGAGTTTCATGAAGAACGGGCTGTCTTCGACGAACAGCAGGCGCAGGCCGTTTTGCTTCGCCGACGTGCCATCGCGGGCCAGATCGCCTGCCAGTTCCTTCAGGACAAACCCGACATCGACCACATCGGTGGTTTTGCCGTCGATGACGATGCCGCCCAAATATTCCTCGCGCGTCGAGCTGATTTGAATGGCAAGGGGCGCTTCGGTAATATCGACAATCGCATCGACCACGAGGCCGATGGTGTGGCCGTCATAGGTAAACACCACCACGTCGAAACAGCCCTCGGCCGGCACCGGCTGGCCGTTCAGGGTTTTCAGCCGCATCACTTCGCCGCGATATTGAACGACCGGCACATTGGCCGAATATTCGACGCCACTCGCCTCGATTTCCTCGAGCCGCGATACGAGTTCGAGCGGCACGGCTTTCGGCCCCGGCTCGCCACTTGCAGTAAAGAGCAGGAAGCTGGCGCGGCGTTCGTCGCCCGCGTTCGCGGTATCCGATTGTGGCACGTTTTTGCTGCCGAGGTCCATGTCGCCATACGCGCGCGCGAGGCCATTGGGGTCGAGGATCATGATGACGCTGCCATCGCCCAAAATGGTGTTGCCGGAATAGACGCCCAAATGCGACAGCACCCGGCTCATGGGCTTTACGACAATTTCCTCGGTGTCGTGAATACGGTCGAGCACGATGCCGAATTCCGCCGCACCAATGCGCAGCACCGCCACATAACTACCCGCAGGTTCGTCGCCCTCGATCGTGGTTTCCACTTCCGGCAGATGCAAAATGTTGCGCAGCGACAGCAGCGGCAGCAGCTTGTCGCGCAGGCGCAGCACCGAAGCTTCGTGGATATGCTCGACCTTGTATTCCGAATCGTCGCCCACCCGCACCAGCTCGACGACATTAAGCTGCGGAATGGCGAATTTCTGGCGCGCGCTTTCCACCAGCAGCACCGACACGATGGCGAGCGTGAGCGGCAGTTTGATCAGGAACGTCGAGCCCTTTCCCACGGCCGAGCTGAGCGACACCGTGCCGCCGATTTTTTCGATGTTGGTACGCACCACGTCCATGCCCACACCGCGGCCCGACACGCTGGTCACTTTCTCGGCCGTCGAAAACCCGGCTTTGAAAATATATTGCATGATTTGCTCGTCGCTCATCTGCTCGAGGTCGGCCTGCGTGGCGAGTTGCTTCTCGATGATTTTCTCTTTGATGCGCTCAAGGTTCAGGCCGCGCCCGTCATCCTTGATCTCGATGACGATATGCCCGCCTTCGTGATAGGCCGCGAGTGTCACGGTACCCGCTTCGCTTTTGCCCGCAGCCATTCGGTCGGCCGGCAATTCAAGCCCGTGGTCGCAGGAATTGCGCACCATGTGGGTCAGCGGGTCTTTAATCATCTCGATCATTTGGCGGTCGAGTTCGGTCGATTCGCCGATCATTTTGAGTTCGATTTTTTTGTTGAGGTCGTGGCTTAAATCACGAATCAGACGCGGGAATTTCGACCACGCATTACCGATGGGCTGCATGCGGGTTTTCATCACGCTTTCCTGCAGCTCGCTGGTGATTTGCGAGAGTTGTTGCAGCGGCGCGGTCACTTCGCGCTCGTCGCGACCGCGGAAAATTTGTACCAGCTGGTTGCGCGTCAGCACCAACTCGCCCACCATTTGCATCAGGTTTTCAAGCACGTCGAGATTCACCCGGATCGATTGGCTGGTGACGGCACCGGGAGCCTGCGCGTCGGTTTCAAGCCCCTGCTTGATGGCTTTTTCTTTCGCCTGGTCGGAAATAGCGGGTTTAGCCACCGGAGTCGCTGCGGCCGCAGGCGGCTCTTCCGTCACAAAATACGTGTCAGGCGCTTTGGTGAAATCCATGCCGCCTTCGATAGTGGCGCTGGCGTTGGCGAAAGCGCGCTCCAGCGCGTCCATCTCATCGGAAGTGGTGGAGCTAACCATCTTCAATTCGCCGGGCGAAAACATGCCGTCGAGGCGTGGTTCGGCGGCCAGTGTCGCCGGTGCAGGGGCTGAAGCTGAAGCCGAAGCCGAAGCCGTGCCCACCACCGCACCGTTACTATCGGCAAACGCGTTCAGGCGTTTTTTCAAATCGTTGTCTTCACCTTCCGGTTCGCGGCCATTTTCGGCAAGATATTCGATGAGGCCCTTGATGCAATCGAGCGCTTCGAGCACGATGGAGATGGCATGGTCGGTGACGACAATTTCGCCATCGCGGATTTTACCCAGCACGTTTTCGCCCGCATGCGCGACCGACTCGAGGCGCGGCAATCCCAGAAACCCACAGGTGCCTTTAATGGTATGAACCAGCCGAAAAATATTACCGAGAATTTCCCGGTCATTCGGGTTCTGCTCGAGCTTCACTAGTTCAAGGTCGAGCACGGCCAGCGATTCGGAGGTTTCGGTGATGAACTCGCTGATCAGATCGTCCATGGATTCCTCGGCACATCGCTATTGTGTTTGATTCCCAATAGTTATGCCACGCCCATCCGCAAATGCAAAGCGTGATTACTCAACTCAGGGTTTAGGCGCGAAAAATTAACAGCTTCTGTGCTTACGAAGCACTCGCCATCGCCAGTTGGCGCTGCGTGGCCACGATGTTCAGCGCATCGCCACTCACTTCGCACTGCAGCGTCGCGCCCAATTCTTCGGCCAGCATCATGGTGAGGTAGGGCTGCGCCGATTTGGGGCTGAGGGGCACATCGTCGCGCCCGCCAAGAATGGCGGCGGTTTCACCGTCGAACTTAACGGTTTCACCGGTGGCGACGAATTGCAATTGCTTGTCACCGGTGTCGGTCAGTTGCAAACGCACCGAAAGCGTGCCGCCACGAATCAGGCTCGAGCCAGCGATAATCATGAGGTTCAGCAGCAGCCGCGACATTTTCTGGCTGAGAGGCACCCCTGCCGCGTCGGTATGGCTGTCGGGCCAGTCGAGCTTTACTTTGGTGCCTGAGAAAAAATCGCTGGCGATTTTCTTTTTATCGGCCAGGCAGGCCTCGCCCGCATCGCCTACACGGCCATAGGCCTGGCGGTAAAATTGCAAGCGGTTCACCGCCTCGTGTGCGCTCGAGAGAATGAGCTGGATGGCTTCGTTCTGCATGTCGAAGCCTTCTTCGTCGAGGAACTCCGCGCCGTTATTCACCGCGCCGATGGGGCCGGTTAAATCGTGGCACAGGCGGGTGGCCAGCATTTCGGCAAGTCGTGTATCGGATGTCATGATGTCGCTCCAGCGTCGTCTTTTTCTCACCACCGACATTAGCAGTGGCCGTCCACTAACGCTACTCCTCAACTCTAAACAAATCGTTAAGTCCTGAAATAAATTCGGGCGGTTTTACGTTTGCGGGAAAAGCTCGGCTTCGATGAGGCTGGCCAACGCATGCAGCGCGGTAATGTGCGCCTCCTGCACATGTGCCGTGATAAGCGACGGAACAATCAAGGTAATATCAGCTTTATCGGTTTGCATGCGGCCTTTTTCGCCGGTGAACAGCGCGGTGACCAGCCCGCGGGCGCGGCCCACTTCGAGCGCCTTGACAATATTCGGGCTTTTGCCCGAGGTGGACAAGGTGATGAGCACATCGCCCGCTTGGCCCAATCCCTCGACCTGCCGCGCGTAAATATCGGCGAAGCTGTAATCGTTGCCGATGGCGGTGAGCAGCCCCGAATCCGCCGGTAGCGCAATGGCGGCAAGCGACCGCCGGTCGTTCACAAAGCGGCCCACAAACTCGCCCGCGATATGCATCGCGTCGCACGCGCTGCCGCCGTTGCCGCAGAACAACAGCTTTTTATTATTTTGCAGTGCCTCGCTGCAGCGTGCGGCCAGTGCGACCAGTGGCTCCGCGCATTGTTCGAACATGCCATCGACAGCGGTGCGGTGTTGCTCGTGGAGAGTTTTAAGAATGGAGTTCATGATAAAACCCTTTTTAATGTCATCCCCGCGCAGGCGGGGATCCAGCGTGCGAAGCACAGGCAAAACAACAGCGTTTTCGCACCTAATGACTCAATGGTATGTAGCGGCGAAGACTCGCCGCGCTGGATTCCCGCCTGCGCGGGAATGACAAAATGAAAATGCATTGCCATCACCTAACCCCGCAGCTCCTGAATATTTTTAGCATACTCCGCCGCATTTCCCTTAAACACCGCGCTGCCTGCTACCAGCACATCCGCCCCGGCGGCGATGGCTTGTTTGGCGGTTGCGGGGTTGATGCCGCCATCGACTTCGAGCATCACCTCGCGGCCCGATTGCGCAATCATGGCGCGCAGGTTTTTGATTTTAGGTAGTTGGCTGGGCAGAAAGCTTTGGCCGCCGAAACCGGGATTCACGCTCATCACCAGAATTAAATCGACCGCGCCCATGACGTATTCCAGCGCCGATTCATGCGTGGCCGGACAGATCGAAGCACCGGCTTTTTTGCCCAGCGATTTAATCTGCGCGAGTGCCCGGTCGAGATGCGGGCTCGCCTCGGCATGCACGGTAATAATGTCGGCCCCGGCGGCGGCAAATTCGGGGATGAGGTCGAGGTTGTTGATCATCAAATGCACATCGAGCGGCACATGCGTGTGCGGCTTCAGCGCCGCCACCACTGCGGGGCCGATGGTGAGGTTCGGCACAAAATGCCCGTCCATCACGTCGACATGAATCAAATCCGCCCCCGCTTTGGTGATGGCAGCCACCTCCTCCCCCAACCGCGCAAAATCGGCGGAGAGGATGGATGGGGCAATGCGGATGGGGTGGGTCATGCGGGCAAATTAGCAGCTAGGTTTAGCTGTGGGAAGGGGAATTGAGAAATCGCTCCACACTCCGTCATTGCGAGGCCCGCTTTCTTGGGCCGTGGCAATCCACCTTTTTACTGCATCCACAAGCAAGATGGATTGCCACGGCCCCAAGTGGGCCTCGCAATGACGGAGTATGGGGTAACGCTTCCCCAATTCTTCAATTCCGCTTCACCAACACCGCCGCAAAAAAACCATCCATGCCGCCCTGTTCGGCCATCATCGAGGGCAGCGTGCGCAGGGTACCTTCGGGCGTGATGCATTGGGCGGGAATATTTTTCGGCCCACTCCCCCCTTGCGGGGGAGTCAAATCCGCTTGCGGATTTGGTGGGGGGCTGGTGGGTTCCGCCGCGTTCCCCCCACGGGTTTGCAAGGGCAAACCCCGCTCCCCCGCAAGGGGGGAGCTAAGTGAAGCAATAGGTGCCAATTGTGCATCCGCATGGCCCGCCAGAAACGCAGCAATTTGCTGCTCGCCCTCTTCCGGCTCGAGCGAGCAGGTGCAGTAAACCAGTCGCCCGCCCGGTTTCAGCCACTGCCACGCGCGGGCCAGTAACGCGCGTTGCAGCGCTGCGAGTTCGGCGATTTTCTCAAAGCTAGCCAAGCGTACCACTTCCGGGTGGCGACGCCAAGTGCCGGTGGCAGAACAGGGCGCGTCGAGCAGGATAGCGTCGAACATTTCATCCGGTTCCCACGTTAACGCATCGGCGGTCACAACCTGCACGCTTAATTTTGTGCGCAGCATATTCTGCTGCAACCGTTGCAAGCGCTGTTCGGAGCGATCGAGCGCGACTACATTCGCGCCCGCGCGCGCCAACTGCATCGCTTTGCCGCCGGGGGCCGCACATAAGTCCAGCACCTGCTGACCGCTGACGTCACCCAACAACCGCGCGGGATAACTTGCCGCGATGTCCTGCACAAAAAACGCGCCCTCAGCGAATCCCGGCAGGCTGTCGACGGGGGCGTGTTCGGGTGGCAAACGCCAGATGCAATCGTCCATCCGCGCGCCGGATTCCATGGTGGCGGAGGCTGGCAGATTCACATCGAGCGGCGGGCGTTGCGCGGCGACGGCGGCAATGGCGCGCGCCGCGTCCGCGCCATAATGCACATCGAGCCGGGTGCCCCACCATGCGGGCAGGTTATGGCCCGGCGACGGCAGCTTCGGGCGCTCGGCCGCGATTTTCTGCAACACCGCGTTGGCCAGCCCCGAAAGCGCCGCGCTGCGGGTGAGCTTTACGGCCGCCACGGTTTCATGTACCGCTGCGTGCGCTGGGGTGTCGAGCAGCAGCAACTGCGCAGCGCCTAGCCGCAATGCATGCTGCGCCGGGTGATGCTTTGAGGCGATCGGGCTGTCGATATAGCGCGCCAGCAGCGCATCGAGCTGGCCCAAATGCCGCAGCACGCTGAGCACCAAATGGCGTGCGAACGCTGCATCGGCGGGCGTGCCTGCGAAAGACGCATGGGCCTGTGCCGCATCGAGCGTGTGCCCCTGCCCGAGGATGGCGTTAAGCAGCGCGATAGCATGCAGGCGCGGATTGGTGGGTGTTGGGTTCATGCCAGCCTCATGCCACCGACGACGCACGGGCACAAGCGGCTTGCACTTCACGGCCCGCATGTTATGGGAAGCGGCATGGAAACTGCAGCCCCACAATCCGCCCCCTCGCCCGCCAAAAAAGTCGAGGAATTGCCGTCCAAAACCCCCGAAATCGGCGGCAGCAAAAAGCCCGAACCCACCCGCTACGGCGATTGGGAAATCGGTGGCAAATGCGTGGATTTCTAATGCAGGCGCGCCCCGAACTGCCACTGAAAGCCGCGCGTGCACTGGTGGTGCTTCTGCCCGTCAGCCTCATTTTCGGCCCCGCCGTGTCGGACGTGATTTTGTGCCTCATCACCACGTTATTCCTGTTTCAAAGTGCCCGGGCCCGCCAATGGCAATGGCTGCGTGTGCGCTGGGTGCAGTGTGCGTTGGCGCTTGGTATTTACATCACCGCGCGCGACCTGATGCTGGGCGATGGCGGCCGCACTGCCTTACACGCCGCGGGGTGGCTGCGCATGCCATTATTCGCCGCGGCGCTTGGTTACTGGGTGTTGCCGCACGCCCGCACCGAACAATGGCTGATGCGCGGCCTCGTCGCCACCGTCACCTTTCTGGCGCTCGACACGTTGTGGCAATTTTTTAGCGGGTTCGACCTGTTCGGCCATCCGGTGTTCATGAGCGAAGGTTATCCCCGCCTCACCGGGCCGTTTTCGCGGCCGCGCGTGGGCCTGACCATGCTGTGGCTGCTGTTTCCGGCACTCGCAGCCATCATTGCCACCCCTCACATTCGCAGCGTATGGCGCTATGCCGTGTGGGCGGCGCTGTTAGTGGCCACCACGCTTGCCATTTATGTGTCGGGCGAGCGTACGCCGTTCGTGATGCTGGGGGTTGGCTTCGTGCTCACCTTCCTGCTGACGCGCTCACTGCGGCGACCCCTGCTGCTGGCGGTGCTGTGCGCCCTGCTCGCCGGTTGGGTGATGGCGCAACAGAGCCCACAACTGGTGGCGCGCCAGGTCGATGCAACCCACCACACACTCGCGAGCTACTGGGATACGGTGTATGGCCGCACCTGGCTTTCCGCCACGCAAGTCGCCCGCGAGTACCCGCTGTTCGGGGTTGGTTCGCACGGTTTCCAGAAAGAATGCTATAAGCCGCAATACGGCCCGACCGACCCCGAATCGCTGGTGCAGCGTTGCGCCTTCCATCCGCACAACATGTACCTCACCTGGGTGACCGATGGCGGGCTGATTGCTCTGGGCCTGCTGTGCGCCATGGTAACCTGCTGGGCCGCCACGGCGCTGCGCCACTGGCGGCATTGGCTGCACCTGCCGTTTGCCACGTCGCTGGTGGTGATCCTCGCGATTCGGCTGGTGCCACTATCGCTGGCGCCCAGTCAGGTGGCAACGTGGGTGCTGGTTCCGCTGTGGTTTTTCGCAGGCTGGCTGATCGCCCTGCTGCCCGCCAACCGCCCATCGCAATCCGCCACTTGACCAATCGCACGGCTTGCGATAGCACCACCGTCTCGTTTTCACACCAAACGTGTCAGGCGGGGGCGTAGCTCAGTTGGTAGAGCGTCTGCTTTGCAAGCAGAATGTCGCAGGTTCGATTCCTGTCGCCTCCACCATTTTCCCAGATGTCCGCCATCATTTTAGCCACCCGCCCCCTCAGCCGCGCGTTGCGCGGGCTTTTTATTTCCAGAATGACTGGAGACTGTCGCTTATAGGACGAAACTGGGTTTTTTGAGGCGAATATCTCTGCGGGCGAATGTGCCAGTCAAGATAGGTTGGGATAATTTGATTACATTATTGCTAACAATTAGGCTCGAAAGTTGAAATGATTTCTTAGATGCACACCCTTCCTATAGGTTTAAAAGTCATCATGCAGCAGAGTACGGCAAATCAAATTGGAGCTAGAATGGTGCCGCAGCGCTGCGTATTTGCTGCGGAAAAAGCAGGTCTTCATCTGTCCACCAGCGCATTCAATATCCATCGCAGTATTGCACGTTTGATCGCACAGCTTAATCACAATCATTCACGAACAAAGAGCGACGCAATTGCCGCCAGTGAATTACTTCAGAATTCCAAACTAACCACCACACAACAAGGTAATATCGAAGCTGGATTGCAGCTTCCGGTATCGGCGGAAGGTGGCATTCTGCTAACCGGGGCGACGGGTTTTTTAGGAGTCCGTGTTTTGCAGCAGCTGATGAAACAGGATGCTACCGTGATTTACTGCCTGGTGCGTGCCGCGAGCAAGGACGCAGCTCACAAACGTCTTTTAAAGTGCTTGGCAAATATTGGCGTTGCTTGAGCGACCACCCAAGCGCAGAAATACCGCTGCGCGAAAGAACGGAAGCGAAGCATTTCAGTCCATGGTGGGGTGGTATTATCCGCTATCAGTTTGACAACCCCGTGTTGCAGGACACGTGCTGGCTACACGATCTGGCGCATCGCTCCTTGATGGACTACCGCCCGCATGATGGTTTCGCTACATTCAGCGCTAAAATGCCGCGCCTTGAGCGCGAAGCGACCATCACTTCGAATTTCGCAATCTATCTCGACCATCCTTCATTGCGTGAAGCGATCCATTGGCCGCTCCATGTCGATCGCTTTCTGGATGATCCAACCTTTACAAGATTCTGGAAGAATTCCCGAAAAGCTGCGTGGGCTGAATTGCGTGCGTTCCTAGCTGATGCAGCGCGTTCCCCTCATCCCAGCGATACACTGATAAACCAAATCTATACTTATGGCCTAACCAATCAAGCCTGGCTGGAGATATGGCGCACGCGCTATGTTGAGGTGGAGCAGCAGATGGAAGCACTGCACGCACAGATTGATGCGGGCACACCATGGGCCATCGCCGCCGAACCCTGGCAACAATGGCTGCATGCCTCAATGGGGAGTGGCGACCACAACATCCCTTTCTTCCCTCAAGCATTGGCGTTCTGCGAAGCCTATCTCAGCATTTACCCGACCCAGTATCATTCAGCTCCACTATAAAGCGCCGTGCAGGAGATAGGTTTTGCAGATGCGGTGATTCACCGATTCATTCGCATGAGTACCAAATCATGATACGCACCCAACTCATCACGCATGGCGTACTCTTCGGTTGCGTAGGCGGAAAATCCCAACTTCTTCAATATATTTTGCGCGGCAAGGTTGTCACTCACCACACTAGCCCCAAGGACTGTAATCTCAGTCGGCATCTCATGTATCATGCGTTGCAATAGCGCTATCATCATGCCTCGCTGACGCATATGCGGGTGAGTATATAACCCATACAGATTCGCTTTATGCCTCAGCTTACTGAGCTGGCCAGAAAAATACCCGGCGCATGCAATTAACTCCCGATTCTGCCAAGCGCCATAAACATGGCCCTTAGCCAGCTGCGCTTGTACAACAGCGGCGGAGCGCTCCATTTCCTCATTGTACGTCGTACCAAAAAAATTCGGCAGTTCTTTGCGAGCCTCTAGGCTCAGCTCTCTCACCTGGGCAAATTCTTGAGGTAAAATACTGCGTATCAATGGCGACATCATGATTCCATATTGCTCTTATAAAGAGAGTTTGCCGAGAACAAAAGGAAGCGCACTAACTGGAATCATGGTTAGTGGATTCCTGCTGTCTGTCCCACATGTTGGCATATTTTCCTTTTAATGCGACTAATGCGGCGTGCGAGCCACGTTCAACAATACTGCCTTCGTCGAGCACCAGGATTTCATCGGCATCTTTAATCGTGGACAAGCGGTGCGCGATGATGAGTGTGGTGTGCCCCCGTGCGATTTCACGCAGGCTCGACTGAATTTCCTGCTCCGTTTTACTGTCGAGCGCTGAGGTGGCTTCATCGAATAACAAGATGGCGGGCTGCTTCAAAATCGTGCGGGCAATGGCGACGCGCTGTTTTTCACCGCCGGAAAGTTTTAAACCACGCTCGCCGACCATGGATTTATACCCGTCCGGCAGCGCTGCGACTAACGCGTGGATGCGTGCCTGATACGCCGCTTTTTCCACCTCGGAGGTGGTGGCATCAGGACGGCCGTAGGCGATGTTGTAATAAATCGTATCGTTAAACAGCACCGTGTCCTGGGGCACGACACCGATCGCGGCCCGCAGCGATGCTTGCGTCACTTCGCGAATATCCTGACCATCAATGGTGATGCGCCCGGCATCCACATCGTAAAAGCGAAAGAGCAGACGCGATATCGTCGATTTACCTGCACCACTCGAGCCCACAATCGCCACTGTTTTCCCCGCACCCACGGTGAAGGAAATGTCGTTGATAATGGGCCGGCGGGCATCATAGCCAAAGCAGACATGGTCGAATGTCACGACTCCGCCCACTAGTGCGATCGGTTTTGCGTGCGCCGCGTCGCGCACTTCCACATGTACTTTCAGCAGATCAAACATATCTTCTAGATCGATGAGCGCTTGGCGAGTCTGACGGTAGACAAACCCCAGAAAGTTGAGCGGAATATACAGCTGAATGAGGTAGGTGTTCACCAGCACGAAATCACCCACGGTCATGGTGTGATTGACCACACCGCGGCCCGCCATCACCATGACGACAGCAAGACCGATGGAAATGATCGCGGCCTGCCCAAGGTTTAGCAACGAGAGTGTAACTTTGCTGCGCACCGATGCCCGCTCATAGTTGGCAAGCGCTTCTTCATAACGCTTCGCTTCGTGTGCCTCGTTGCCAAAATATTTAACGGTTTCGTAGTTGAGCAAACTATCGACAGATTTTGTGTTCGCTTCACTATTCGTCGTGTTCATTTCGCGGCGGTATTTGGTGCGCCATTCGGTGATGATAAGCGTAAAAGCGATGTAGCCCACGATGGTCACAAATGTCGCCAGCGCAAACCAAACATTAAACAACGCCCACAAAATACCGCATACCAGTACAATTTCCATAAGAGTAGGCAGGATATTGAAAAGCATAAAACTGAGCAGGAACTCGATCCCTTCCGTGCCGCGCTCGAGTGAGCGCATCATCCCTCCTGTTTTGCGGTCAAGGTGGAAGCGCAGTGACAATTGATGCAAATGCTCAAAGGTCGTGAGCGCTACCTGACGAATGGCGCGGGCAGAGACTTTCGCAAAAATAGCATCGCGCGCTTCGCCAAAACCCAGTGCTAAAATACGCGCCAGACCATAGGCCAGAATGATGGCAATCGGCACGCCTGCCGCAAGCGTCGCTTCATTGGAAATCTGGCCGTTGGCGCCGGCTCCCAGCGCATCGACCGCATGTTTATACAAGATGGGCACATAGACGTTAAAAATTTTCGACGCGGCCAGAAAAACCAAGGCCATCACTACGCGCAACCTCAGATCGGGCTGCTCCTTGGGCCAGAGGTATGGCAGCAGTGTTTTAATCGTCTTCCAGGCCCGCTTGACAGAACGCTTGGGTGAATCATGCGTGGCTGTTGATTTCATAATGTCCGCTATTACAGTTGGGCTTTAGTCCTATCTCCTAGCGGTATCGGGCACAGAGAGCAATTTTCTCCCCATGGTCTAGTTTCCTAACCACGAGCGGGGCCAAGCTGCTACTGCCGTCCGCCCTGGCGACTGAAAGTTATGTTGAGGGGCCCGATCATTCAATCGAGCGATAGCATGCTAAGTGCGTGTAGGCGACGCAGCAGTCTGGCGATCAAGCTGTTTTGCTAATCGCAGTAGCGCTTCTTGCTCGTGGGGATGCGCAAACTGGTCGGGTTGAAGTTGAAGTGCCTGCGACAAAGGCATCACATCGTACCCCGCCACTTCGGCTTTGGTATGTTTAAATACCGCAGCCTTATAGGCGGCATCGGTGCGCATTCTTTCGCCATGCGCGGCAATTGCGCGGTATTCCTCTGCATTGAGTGCAAGCGCATAGCCCACATAGTCAACCGGCATCTGCGGACGACGATAATCCGTTCCTACTTTCAACACGTCGGCTAGGCGGGCTGGGTCAATATCGAGTATCGGTTGCTTCTCGTCATTCACCGTTTCTTCACGCATTTCGCGTGCTGCATTTTCGTCGGGCTGCTCGCCTGCCGTATGATTACTGCCCAGCTCGCGGTATCCTCCGCCTGTCGCCGCATAGAGCGGTTCGCCATCGGCTGCTTTTTCTTTCCCACGACGGCTTAACACCACCATGATCTCGCCACGGCGGCGGGTGATAGGATCAATCCGCTCAGGATCGGCAAAGTAACCCCAGGCAAAAGCGCCCGCATGACAGGTTTTATCGACCTGCACGACAGGTACGAAATCCTCTGGCGCCCATTCCGCCCGCTGGTAGCTATTGGCCACCACGGCATCCGCCACTGGCTTGGGTAGTGCAGGCGACTCTGCAACACATCCATGCACCAGCGCGTTCATATCTTCGTCAGGGAATGCTGCGGCTAATTTATCGCGAATTGTTGTTTCTTGGTTCATGCTGTCCTCGCCATGATGGTTTTACCGAAATTATCATTCGCCAGGGTTGCCTGTAGCTGATCCAGCTTGGCATCCAATAATTCTGTCCGCTTCGCGGCGCTGATGCTGATCGCGCGCTGCATGTCGCCAAACGACCTGCCGGTGAGCGCGGTGAACGCCGCATCGCCGCCCAGTTGCTCGCGCAGGTAATCCAGCCTCAGCCCAATGCGCCAGTGTTTAAATGCATCGCTCAGGATGGTGGTGCGCACCGCCGTATGCGGGTCTACATTTAGCCCCAGAAACGGCGCGATCACCGAGCCGACACGCTTGAACTGCGAGCGGTGCCACATATGGCAGGCTTTTTCGATGCATTGCACGAGGTACGCGTTATCGAGCTTATTGCCATCGTCATGCGTAGCAAATAGCAAGCGTGATGCGTCGTCGGGATCGTGCATGAGTTGCAGCGCGTGGTAAGCGTCGGCGGGTGTTTTCTTCTTGAAGAAAATTTCCTCGCTGATGGCGTCGAGCATTTTGTATGGCATCAGGTCCGCCTCGTCCGACTGCGCAGTGGGGCGCAGCTCGGCCGTGGGGATTTGCACGTTGATGGGATTCAGTGCCGACACCGGCTCCAGGCCCTGAAGGCCTTTATGTTCGAGGTATTTTAAAATATTGCGCAGTTTGCTTTTCGGCACCCCGCCACACAGGTTGATGGCGCCCATATGGCCATCGCCACCGAACGTCCAGTAGCCCGCCACCGCCTCCGACCAGTTCGAGGTCACGCAGGCGATTTTATGTTCCTTGTTGGCAAACATCCACGGATAAGGCTGGCGCGCACGGGCCTGGATGTTTTGAAGCGTAATGTCATCCTCGGGGTTGCTCCACGAAAGGCGACGGCCGGGGCTTTTTTGCTTTAACGCATCTTCAACCGCGGGCGAGAAATCCGTGCGTTTTCCGGCCACATATTCGCGAATTTCCTGCTGGGCGCGAACGAGTAGATTAACCTTTTTGCCTTTATGCTGCGGGTCATCGATTTTGATGCCGGAAAGCCTGTTCTTCACGCGCTCGACCAGACTCAGATGATCGGGGTTATCGATTTCCTTTCCCAACACATCCTTGTGCACCAGCCCGGCATAAGCCTCGATAAAGCTATCGACGCTGGCCTGCACGTTCACCACTTCGAATTTTCCGCCGATGCCTTTCGTTTGAACCGGTGCGCCGAGGGCCTTGTAGTCGATGGCAGGCTTGCCGTTATTCTGTATTTTGTGCAACGTGCCTGCGGTCAGTGTGTCGCCATTATCTGGATTAAACACCACGGTGGTTTGTGTGCCGTCGTTCAACTGCACGCTCACTACCTGCCCGCCTTCCACCAACGTGCGTGCGGCATCTTCGGTCGTGATGCCGCTATTGTCGGATGGCAGATAAATGCAGGTGAGCATGTTTTTTTTCATCAGGGCGATGGCGGCATCGGCCCCAGCGTTTTTAACTTCGGCGAGCACGTCATCACGATATTTCAGATGCGGAAACAGGTTGATGAACGCGGCAACGGCTTCGTCGCGATTGCCCAATTGCTGCTCCAGTTGCCGGATATTCAGGTCGATCGCCTGACTGATACAAACCGCGCCAAAGGCGCTGTCCGCGCCGCCGGAGAGCGAAATGACGAGGCCCTGCATTTCTGATTTCTTCAGGTAATCGCGAATCCACAAGGCGGTGTTGCGCACCACTTCTTCTGCTTCGCGCCCGCTACCTGTCGCCTCTTCCCACGGTGCAGGTGCACCTACCACGGCGCCTTTTTGCTGCTCATTGAATTGGTGCGGAATAACGACATGCGGCGCAGATTTTTGTGGTACCGGCACGTCCATCACCGCCGAACTGTAAACGACCTCCTCCAGACTGTAGCGCTCGCTACGGTGCTGCATTTCGCCGTTTTGGGCATAGATTGAACCGCCCTCAAATGCCGAGGGCGTCGCCTCCAGCCCTAGTGAATTGGTGTAGACGTAAGCCCCACCCGTAATTTTCGAACCCGTTTCGCAAAGAGTTTTACGCAAGTCCGGCTTATTGATAAACGGCTCGGGTTTGCTGGTGCTGGGGTTGATGACCAGCGAAATGTCGTTATCGTTCGCCACCTGATGGAGGTAACGCCCCTCGCGCATTTCTTTGTCGTTGATGCTGCCATCATCCTTGATGCCTAGCCAGCCTTCGGCGCAGATTTCATGATAGAGCGTGACGCGCTTTTCGCCCTCGCCCAATTGCACCACCACTTTGCCAAACGGAACCGTTTTCATTTTCTCGGGGTTTTTAGGATCGGGGAAAGTGACTTCTTTAGCACCCAAATAATCCGGCCATTTGGTAAATTGGCGGCCTTCATATTCCGCCGCGCCGTCGGGCTGCACGGATTTGGCATCGATCGCATGAATCTCACCGCCGCTGAGTGTCGCTACCGCATTGAATGGGTAATCGCTGAGATTATAAAGCGGGTTATCCACCATCACCGGGCGGTCAGGCGTACCGACATTGGTTTTTACCGGCTGCGATTTGTCGGCATAGAAAAACGGAAAGCCGACGGAGATGACCAGGTTACGGCCCTTCTCGCCTTTTGCTGCAGCATAATCGGCGATATGCTGCACAAGGCCCAACAGTTCTTTTTGCTGCGCGTCGTTGCGAATCCATTTAAAATAATCATCGCCCGAATACCCGGTGAGCACCAACTCCTGCAACGATAACACATCGGCACCGTCCTCCACCGCTTTATCAATGGCTGCTTCAATGTTCGGCACATTTCTTGTGAAGTTCGCAATCGTCTGATTCAGGTTGGCGGATGCGACCTTTAGCGAAATATTATTTTCCATTTGCCGCTCCTTGTTCATGTTGCGCCGTTACGGCAGTTAATTGCCCCGTAATGTCGGTTCCGGGTTTGCCCAAAGCATCGATGATGGCCGCTTTCAGCACCTCAACCGATGCAACAGGCTTGTGGCCCAACAGCTCTGCGGTCGATAGATGGCGCTCCAGCCGTAAGCGTTGCAGTGTCAGATCGAGCATCGTGACAGGCACGTCTTTCAGCAGCGCCATATCCGGGTTGTCTGCGCGGGCCGCGGATGCAATGCCGCGAATATAACCCGGGGCTACCAGCGTCTCGCGCAGCGCCTTCTGGTTTTCAGGCGCATCGAGCGCCATGCTCCTAAATGGCGTGGCACTGAACTCATCCTGCGAGGCGTGGCGGTTATGCGATTGCCAGAGCGAGATGCCGTAATGCAGCGACATCTCTTGGGTGTCTTTCAACGGCACGATGCCGCCTTTGTCGCGGTCGGTGCTTTTGGTGCGAAAATGCGAGACAGACTGGCGCGAGCTGATGCCGTTATCGTGCAGCAATTTCGACAGCGAACCGACCCAGAATTCAGGGCTTCCCACGTCTTTCAGCGCGAGCAGCTTATAGTCGGAAATGCCCGCTGCTGCCATGGCAATGCGCAGTTGCTCGCGCTGCTGCGCTTCGGTGAGCGGGTTGTCGAGTGGGTCAAAAATACTATCGTCGGCCGTGTTGGCGGAGCCAATCACAATCACCGGCTTGAGTCCGCTTTCCACAATTTCCTGAATGCAATCGAGGTGCATGATGTGCATGGGCTGCCGCCGGCCAATACAAATTCCGTATTTGATGTCGTTGGCTGCCAGTTGTGCGGCCGCATCTTCGCCCGCCATTGGCTGGTAAAAATGCGCGACATGCCCAATCGTGTCGTCGTAGATTTTCTTCAGCGTCGGGAAAAGCGATGTGCTGGCAGCAACAAGGCCATAGGTAGCGTCGGGGCTGGTATCATTCGAGTTTTCGGGCTCCAGCGATATCTGGGCTCCCGCTTCGCTCGCGATTATCATCGAGGCTGCCACATCGTGCAATTTAATCGGCTTCGCGACAAGGCCGCTGCGCGCATCTTCCGCCAACATGCATAACGGCACCGAGGGACACCCCGTGGTACGGTAGCGCGCATGCTGTTTGTTACCCGTCAGTGCTGGAATCCATTCGTCGATGATTGCATGCAGCGCGCGTTGCGCACCACGATCCGGATGGCGCGAGAACAAGGTTTCGAATACATGCGCTTTCGCGGTGGCATCCGAAATGTGCAGGCGTTTGGTGTTCCCGCCGCGCGTAAGGAAACTGCCTTGCCCCTCTTGCGCGAAGTAGAGCTTATCCAGCTCCGGTTGATAGGTAACGCCGGCCACCGGCGTGCCCTTATAGGTAACTGCGATGCTCACCATCCAGTTCGGATCGCCGATTTCGTAATTGGTGGTGCCATCGATAGGGTCGACGATGAAAGCGAAATCGCTGGTGCCTTGACTCAGGCCCGTTTCCTCGCCCTGAAAAGTGAAGCCATGCGCGCGCGTGTAGGTTTGCAGCCGATCGCGAATGATCTGTTCGCATTCGCCGTCGGCGATGGTGACAAGCGAGTGATCGTCCTTCAGTTTGGTTTCCTTGGCATCGCTTTGCTGCACTTTCAGCGCGTGCTGGCCCGCCAGCAGCGCGGCTGCTTTCATGTCTTCTAGCAACGTGGCGGGCAGTTCCATCAGCCTTCGAACCCGTATTCTTGTTTCATGAACGCAATGGTTTGCTGCGGCGGTTTGGTGCCATAGCCCGATTGTAAAATCGTGCCGTACTCCGTCAACGACATCGCGCCGCTGCGCAACACGCGCTCGAACTGCAATTTACGGTGCGGCAGCACGTCGATGTAATACCAAGCCGGCCGCCCCGTATGGTCGCGCCCACCCGTCACCAGATAGATGTTCAGGGGACGCTGCTGTTCGATTTTTTGTGCGAACGAAGCCATTAGCGGGTTTGCTCCACGCCTGCGGCACGATCGGCGGAAAATTCGCCCGTGATTGTGGCGCCGGGCTTACCTGCGGCGATAATGTCGGCAATCGAGATCTGACCGACACCGCGCGATTCCCGCATGCGTATTGGCGCGCCCTCGGCACTAAAGGGTGTTTCAGCGCCGCCGGGAATAGGAATGGCGTGACTGATTTCCGGCACGAAATTAATTTCGACGCCGATGTTTTTTGTTTTGAATGGTGCAGAGAGGTAATCCGCAATATTGTTGATCGAGAATTCGGTGCAGAAGTTGGTGGCCAGGCCGCCCACGTTGAATTGAACCTGATGGACCCCCTGCTTTTTCAACCGGCGAGATAATTCACTGAATAAATTCCACGAATGCGGAAGCGGCTCCATGTCGTTTTCGATACCAATTCCATAACTATCGATTTCCGAATTCGAGCCTTTGCGAATGACATGAAATTCATTGCCGGTCGTAGGATCTGTGTAGGAAACCACGTCGGATTTAAGGTCGCCGGACAATTTGTCACGCAGGCCCTGCGGCAAGTTCATACTTTCGGGGTAAAGGCTGCTTTGCTCCCCTTGCTCGCAATGGCGCGTCCACAAGGTTTGGGTGTGATAGATAATCCCTTCGGCGCGATAATCGTCGAACGTTTTTTCCAGATACGTGTCAAGCACGCGGCTGACGCGACCACGGTCGCTTTTCGAGGGGGCATTGCCACTTTCCGTTGTTACCTCTACGTGGCGGATGCGCCCATCCGCTTGCTTGATGCCGATAATATCGTCGTTCTCGTCCAAAACGATTTCTTCAAACGGGAATGGCACCGGCGGTTGGTCGGGGCTGTTGAAGAAATGCACCGGCTGCTGCGCAGCGTCATAAAGCGTCTCTGCATCGGGTGGAATCGGTTGTCGATGTTGCGCGAGAAATTTTTTGTATTGCTCGATACGGTATTGCATCACTCCGGGGTGATTGGTCACGAAGCTGATATGGTTTTTCGGGTGGTAATCCTGCCCGATAATGAAAATTCCATTCTGTGTATTGGCAATGATTTCACCCATTTTCTCCGCCGCACCTTCACCACCGGGTACGTAAAGCGAGCCCCCTTTCGAAGCTGGAATGCCAGGGCTTGAGAAGCCCCATTGCGGGTCGATAAAAACATTAACCGCTGCTGTTTTTTTGCCGTTTTTAATAAAAGTATGGAACATCTGCTTCTCCTAACGTTTGCGAGTGGGTGCGGCCTCGGGGCCTTTGTCTGCTGATAAATTACCGCTGATGATAGCGCCGGGCTTCGCGTTATCGTTTCCCCCGTCGAATCGCTCCGTGTAAATGCCCACTCCCTGTCCCGCCTGAATGTTGTGTCGCGTTTCCACTGCCCGGCGTTGTTCGTAGAGGTTGTGGTCAAGATAGATCGGGATGTGCTGCACTTCCGCAGGCAGTTGCGCTTTAATGTCGGCGATATTGAGCGACAGCGTTTCTTCGCCAGCTTTATCGGCCGCTTTAAATGCCTTGGATAGGAGTGATTTTAATACTTCATCGACTGGGCGAACCACCTCACGAACGCCAGCAGGCAGCGTATCCAAATTATGCGCTACGGTTTCTGCTAACTTGCCCAAATCCGTCACACGATGACCGCTACCGGGGAAACTGTATCTTTTTTCAGGTTCCTGATACACATACTTGCCCTGCGCATCAAACACAGGGACGAGCACATTCTGGCCGGTTTCGGACGCGGCTGGATTGATTGTTTCCTGCGAAAAATCACGCATATTCACCATGCGGTTCTGCGGATCAAGTCCGAGCACATCATCATAAACCACGATATGGGACAGCTTGCCGTGCTCATCAAAGTAACGGCGGGAATTAATATAGCCCGGATTTGAGGATTTTACGGGAGCACTGGACACAATTTTGCTCACCGGCGTCATTTCACCTTGCACGTTGGGATCGCGGCGCGGATCCATTTCGATCATCGCGACTTTATAAACCCCCCCAACCGGTGCGACATGTGAGCCTGCCGTGCCTTCACCTAATTTATTGGCAAATAATCCATCGGCGCGCATTTCTTTAACGGTATACTCATCCAATCCGTCGGCGGGTGCATGAAAGAAGTGGGATTTGTCACCCCATGGAGTCAGCTCCTCATCCGTCATTGTTTTTACTTTTTCAGGATCAAGCCCCTCAACAAATCCTTCTTCAGCGAAGCGACGCAGCGCTAATTTCGACCAGGAGGTCAAATCGCCCGAATCAAAGCGGACGCCATAGCGGCCCGTTACGCCGAGATGCAGTTCCGGACGCTCCGCTGCCAGTTCGCGCATTTCCTTGAATACGGCAATTGCTTTTTCAAGGCCTTGTTTGGAGTCATAACTGTCCAGCAGCAGCACGCCATTTTCTGGGTGCGAGAAGACATAGCTACGAAATGCGTCGCCAGTGAGTGCATCTCGGAGTTCCTCAATGCGCCCTTCATCGCGCATTTTGAATAGCTCCTTCAACGGAATTGAACCAAGCTCCGCTCGGTGCGTCATCACCCAGGCATGATCCATGGTGCCTGCCCAAGTGAGGCCCAATGCCTTAGCTGCATTGCCAGTCGATGTGCTTGGGTAGCCGCCCGCAGCAAGCCCGCGTGACGTGGCAAGGCTTGAAGCGAATTCATCACGCCGCATTCCCTGGATGCTGGTCACGGCTTTCGGGGCACCGTTAGGCAACTCTTCACTCGCCACATCCGTCATGCGTGCCGCATGCGTGGCATAAGCAGACTGCTTATTCATTATGCCGAGTGCTACCGACTCAAACCACTTTACTTGTGCGATGGGCCCTTCGACGCGTAATACTGGTTCTTGCGGAAAAATGAGCGAACCTTCGGGCACTGCGTCGACTTTGAGTTTCCAGTCCCAGGTTTGCATTTCTTCGATGAAGGCATCGGGGAAATATTGTGCTCCACTTGGCGTTTTTTGTGATTTCAGCCAGGCAATGTCGCTTTCCGAGAATCCATGCTCCTGCCAGCGCTTAAGTATATCAATCGCGCCTTCAAGGCCCATGGCTACGGTATATCCGCCGCCAAACGCTTCCTTGCGCGCGAACATGTAGGAAACCGCATTGTTTTTGTGCCGCCCCTCGTTCCAGTACCCCAGTGCAGTCGTTGCGTGGTAGGCATCGGTTGCAACGGGAGTGGTTGCTTCAATCCCAAAATTATCCGCTAAATATCCCATGAGGGTCTCCTTCAATTAACGCCGTGTTTGTGGTGAATTGGTGATGATATCCATGTCACCATTAATGTCGGTGCCGGGCTTTTCGTGGCCGAGGATTTGCTGTAGCGTTTGCGCAAGTTGCGGGCCGATGGAAAGCACCTCGACTTTGTCGCGCAATACGGGTTCAAGCGCTGCGCGCTTCGCGATGATTTCCGGCACGGTGTCGGTAGTCACGATATGGTCGATATTTTCGCACGCGGCTAATTTAGCCAGTGAACTACGCCGCTCGAATGATTTTAATTCGTCGCTGAGCATAAGCGGTTTTTGCGATTGCAGTATACTTTCCGCACCAAAAAACTGGTGCAGCGAACTATCGACCGCCTGCGCAAAACTTAGCAAGGTTCTGTGCGCCCCTTTCGCGAGACTCAGTAATTCGTTTTCGGCTGATTGCGCGAAACCCAACAAGGAATCGTACTTCTCTTTGCTGACGCCCTGCTCGCTGCAAATGGCGTGGGTGAAATACACACTCACCGATTTCGCACCGCGATCTTTAAGCGCTTTCGCGGCATTGATAAGGGTGGAGCCGCCGTCGCTCATATCGTCGATGATGACGCAATTCTTGCCCGCAACATCGCCGCTGATAAATTCACACTCGGTACCGCTCGCCGAGGTATGTTTCTTTTTAATTAAGAACAACCCTCGCTTAGCCTCTTCCGGGCTGATGCCATGCACAGCGGCTGCCAATTCCCTGGCACGCGCCTGGCCCTGATCGTTTTCCTTTTCCGGCTCTCCGCCGTCGGGCGCGCCAATCACGACATTCGCCGTGTCCGGAAATTGCCGACGGATATGCTCGGCGAACATCTCAGTCGTTTGCAGTGGATGGTAATTACGTTCGCCAAACTCATCCCGCCAGAATTTTATTCCGTCTTGCGAATGTGGCGCGAACGTTACCACGCGATCCACCTCATAACGCTTCAAATCCTTGGCCAGCCACTTGGTGCCGATTGAGCACAGACGCCCATGCTCGTTGAAGCCGCGATCCTGCCGCTCATAGGCGACATTAGGCATAGCGAGGGTTATTTCCGCCGCACCATAATGCTTGAAGCTGTTCACGGCAAAACGCACACGCTCGACGCTCTCAGCGACATCGGGCTGCTCACCGGTCGATTCCACAAAAATAATATGCGCGCCTGCGAGCCTGGCGCGGTTTGCTTCGTAGCGTGCGGCAAATTGCGCTTCGAGTGCTTTTTCGGATAATCCCGTATGTTGTTTTTTGAAGGCTTCGCGCTCTTCCTTGTAAAAAGGAAACAGTTCGCAAAAGGGTGCGCCACTTCCGAATGGGCCAAAATCTGCAGGGATTTCTTCGTAGCCTAATTGCTCGCGCAGCGCCTGTTTTGTGGCCTCTGAAACGCGGGGGCCAAATAGAAAAAAGGTTTTTCCCGACACCATAAATCACACCCGTCCAAGCTTATTTATTATTGTTAATTTATGCGATTAACCACAATGTGCGGGCGAGAGTAAAGTGACGAAAAAAAACTTCACACGACTGTCACAATTGGCGCTATAACGGGCCAGAATTGTCATCAAACTGTCACGATACGATTTCCATATTCATGCGAAATCACTTTTGCTGTGCGGGGATCAGGTACGGCACCATTTGGTGAGCATTGCGGTAATTTGCTCGGGCTTGTAGGGTTTGTTCAGATAATCGTCCATGCCGCAATCGAGGCATTTTTGGCGGTCGCCGATCAGCGCGTCGGCCGTCACGGCGATAATGGGCGTGTGAATAACAGCTGTAAAGTCCCCTATTGTATGATGCGTCTTGTGCTATGCGAACGCGCGCTGTGCGTGTTGGTTTTCCGTAAGGTGATGCCCGGCGCTGGCGCGTGCCGAGGCGGCGTCGATAACGGGCGAGGGTGTTGCGGGTGATGGGGCCACAGTGGGTGCTTCGCGCTGGGATTCGAACTTCGGGTTTAATGCCAGCATGGGCGATGATTTCAAAAGTGTCACCTGCTGGTAGCGTTCCAGTTCGGCTGCCAATGCGGCATAGATGGTGCCGAATTCAATCGACTGGTCGGTGAACTGTGCCTTAATCGCCGCCGCACTTTCCGCCACCAGTTGGGGCCGCTTATCGGCCGGCACCTGTGCCAAGCCTTGCGCCATATGTGCGTAAAGCTCTTTGAGGTTCACCTCGCGCTTGCCAAACGGCGCCGCAAAACGAATCGCCAGCCCGGCAGTAAACAACCCACCCCCCACCGCGCCGAACCAATCGCGGGTGATGAATTTTTTGCTCTTCATAAAGCTGGGCAGCCAAGAACTATAGCTGCGATTGTTTGTGAACAGCCGAACACCATCCGGGTTTTCCGGTATTTTCTTTTCACCCGGTTTCAGGCCGTTATACGCCAAAGCAGCAGCGGCGCCGGTCTCGATGCCTGTGCTCACTTTGAACAAAATATTCTCGCGGATTTTATCCAGTGTGCTGTGCGGTTTCGGATCGTAAGGATCGGGTACTTTCGAGCAGAGTGCAATGGTTTTACCCACCAGATAGGCAATGCCCGCATAGAAAATCCACGGGTCTTGGCCATTATGAAAATTTTTCCCGGCGGCACCGATGCTCGCTTTCATTTTGGCCCCAAACGACCCTTCGGTGGCTTTGAATGCCTGTTGACCAGCCTTCGTCCACTGTAAAATTGGGAATGCGAGATTGAACGCGCCGATGTAGCGCAGGCCAATCTCGCCGAACACGACCGAGTTACGCTTCAGGAAGCCGTAAATGGCGTCGCCCGCTGCTTCGCTTTTCTTCTGTTTACGGCCTTTGGTGAGCGTCGCTTCCGGATCGGGCAATGCCGCGTTTTCTGCCACATAGGGCGCGAGCTGATCATTAAACTCGTTCTTCAACAGGCGCAGCCGGTGCGGGTCGGGTTTACTCTCGCCCCCGAAGATCATGTTGATGAAGTTCGCGGCGATGTTAAACACCGCAAAGCCGAGCACCGAGTGATCGAAGCCTTTCTCTTTCTTGAACGCGGCCGAAAGCAGTTGCAGCCCCTGCCCGTAATTACTCAGAAGGCCGCGCCACTTCCAAGGGTCGAACGATTTGGACTTTTCCGCTTTCACAAAATCGAGGTTGGGGCTGCGTAACTGATCAATAATGCTGGCGACGGATTCCTGTCCGCGCAGGATGAGCACAGGCCGCCCGCCAAGCTCTGTCGTACCGGCAAGTTTTTGATGGGGCAGTTGGTAGGCCAGTAATTGCTTCACCTCTTCAACCCGATCGGCATGATTGAGGTAACAGAACGTCAAAAATTCGCGCGACTTCCTACCATCCGCCTCGACATATTCGAGCGTGCCGATCAGCGATTCTGTCTGGCGGTTATGGTAAAGCGTCACTGAGCCGTATCCGGTTTGAGGGATGAAATAGACTTTTTCTTATCCTCCAATCTACACCCCCTATGTTACAATTTGATGGCATTTTCCGACAAAATTATGCTGCAAGTGCGAACAAAATGAATGCCTTAGATAGGTGCATTTCTCATAGACACAGGGCCTTGCGCTGGATATGCCGATAGCATCACGCAACAGTAATTCTTATATTTTCATTTATTCATAGGCGGTTATGGCAATGCACTGGTTACGCAAGCTCTATGTTCAGGTCCTCATCGGCATCGCGCTGGGTGTTGCCGTTGCGGCGCTCGACCCGGAATGGGGTGTCGCCATGAAACCGCTGGGCGATGGGTTCATCAAGCTGATTAAAATGTTGATTGCTCCGATTATTTTCTGCACCGTCGTCACCGGCATCGCGCATGTGGGCGACATTAAGCGTGCCGGGCGGCTGGGCCTGAAGGCCATTGTCTATTTCGAGATCGTGACCACCCTTGCTTTGATTGGCGGGTTGTTGATTGGTAACTTCACCCAGCTCGGCGCGGGCATGCATGTGGATGTGGGCACACTCGACGCGACGGCCCTAAACGCCTATGGCGGCACCCACCCGCAGGCCTCCCAAGGCACGGTCGATTTCCTGATGAGCCTGCTGCCGCAAAGTTTCTTCAGCGGCGTGGTGATGGGCGATTTGCTGCAAACGCTTACTGCCGGCATCCTGTTCGCATGGGCGCTGATGGGGCTTAAGCCGCAATACCGCGACCCGGTGCTGGGGCTTGTCGAATCGGTGGCGCAGCTTTTTTTTCGCATCGTCGAAATTGTGATGCATCTGGCGCCGATTGGTGCGTTTGGTGCTATTGCCTACACCATTGGCAAACTGGGGCTTGGCAGTTTGGGCGAACTGGTACAATTCGTGGTAGCTTTTTTCGCCGCCTGCCTTGCGTTTGTGCTGTTCGTGCTGGGGCCGATATTGCATGTACTCACGGGCCTCAGCGTGCTTAAGCTGATTCACTATATTCGCGAAGAATTGTTCATCGTGCTCGGCACTTCGTCGTCGGAAACGGTGCTGCCGCGCCTGCTGACGAAAATGGAAGCGCTTGGCTGCGAGCGTCAGGTGGTCGGCATGGTACTGCCGACCGGGTACTCCTTCAATCTCGATGGTAGCTCGCTATATTTCACCATGGCGCTGATGTTTTTGGCCCACGCCACCGGCACCACGCTTGATATCGGCGATCAGATCAGCATCCTGTTGGTGCTGCTCATCACCTCGAAAGGTTCGGCAGGCGTGACGGGTTCGGCGTTCATTGTGCTGGTCGGCACACTAGCCGCGACGCACACGGTGCCGGTTGCTTCCGCCGCGATTATTCTGGGTATCGACCGCTTCATGTCGACCGGGCGCGCGCTCACCAACGTGGTGGGCAATTGCATCGCCACACTGGTGGTCGCGCGTATGGAGAAAGAGCTCGATGTCACCAAGGCGCGACACGTACTGAGCGCTGCATAAAGGATTGGCAAATCGCTGCTGATTTTTAAAAGTGCCGCGTTTTATTTCACGTTAAAATGCACCGTGTCCGAAGCGGGCTTTGTGGAATCCGTGGGGTAAATTTCCTGCACAATGAGCGTATGGCGGCCGCGTGTGACCGGCCACAAATAATGCCCGTTGTCACTCTCGCCGATTTTCTGGCCATCGAGCAGCCATGCGAGTTTTGGCGCGGCCACCCCATCGGCCACGAACTCGAACGCCTGCGACTCGGGTGGGATGCGTGGGTCGTAGGCGATCTGCAACCCTTCCGTGGGCCTTACCAGCCTGAAGCCGGGTGAGAGTGCCGGTGGCTGGTTCTGCGTTGGCTCGGTGCCCGGAATGAAATATTCGGTGCGGGTGAAGCAGGTGTCGCTCTGGCCCTCGCTGTTGTCGATGGTACAAATATCCTGCGCTACTAATTTCGGGCTCAAATAAAGCGAGCGCGGGGTGTTGCGACCGCTCAGCGCCGCAAAAATACCGCGCATGACAAGCGCCGGTCCGGTGGAGCCTGTCACCCCATCCATCGGCGTTTGGTCAAGGTTGCCAAGCCACACACCTACCACGTAACGTGCATCGAAGCCGAGCACCCAGGCATCGCGGTAGTCAGTCGAGGTGCCGGTTTTCACAGCCGTTTGCACCGGCAAATTCAGCACACTCCCCGCCCCGAATTCACGACGACGCGCATAGGGGTCGGAGATAATATTGGCGACAAGCGACGCGGCTTCCGGTGAATAGACGCGGGCGGACTCGCGCGGGAAGGGCGTCTGCGGTAAGGGGGTGATGGGCCGAAACACACCGCGATTGGCGAGCGCCGCATAGGCCTGCATCATCTCGAACAACGTCACTTCACCAGTGCCAAGTGCGAGACCTTCTTTATAAAACCCCACCGGCTGCGTCAGGCTAGCGAAGCCGAGCGCGTGCAGCGTGTCGAGGTAGCGTGCCGGGCCCACGAAGCCGATGGTTTCCAGCGCCGGGATATTCAGCGAATTACCGAGCGCCTCGCGCAGCGAGATTTTGCCATAGAAGGTGTGGCTGTAATTATGGAAATCATGCAGACCCGCGCCGATGGCTTCGGCCATAGGGGCATCGTCGAGCTCGGTCGCGGGCGACCAGCCCGAATCGAGCGCCAGTGTATACAGAAACGGTTTAAGGGCGGAGCCCGGCTGGCGTGGGGCGCGCACTGCGTCGATCGTTTGGCCGGGGGTGGATGCATCGCCCGCCCCACCCACGGCCCACACCAATATTTCGCCCGTGCTGTGGTCGAGCACCATGGCGGCGCCATTATGCACCTGCTTGCGCTTCAGCACGTGGATGCGCTCATCGAGCATGCCTTGCACGCGGCGCTGTAAGTCCACGTCGAGTGTGGTGCGCAACACGCCATGGTCGCTAACGCGGTAGGGCACCGTTTCGCGGATGTAATTGATGAAATGCGTGGTGGCGAGCTCGGCGGCAGGGGGCTCGAGCTTGATGGATTCCGCCAGTAATTGGCGATGCGCTTCGGGCGTGAGTTCCTCGCGCTCCTGCATCGCCTGCGCCAGGCGGGCCATGGCCGATTCCATGGCGGCGGGCTTGCGGTAGAGATCGAAGGCCGAGGGCGCGCGCGGCAGGATCGCCAGCGCCAGCATTTCCTTGTGAGTTAACGTTGTAAGGTCGCGGTTGAAATAGTACCGCGCCGCCTGCGCCACCCCGCGCCGGTTAGCGGCATAGGGCACCTGATTCAAATAAAATTCCAGAATTTCGCCTTTGCTGGCGTGCTGTTCCAGCAAGGTGGCCTCGAACCCTTCAATCCAACGCGACCACAGCGTGCGCGTACGCGGATGCAGGATGCGCACCACCTGTTCGGTAATCGTGCTGGCCCCGCGCACTTTTTTTCCGGCCAGCAGATTTTGCCGGATGGCACTGATACGCGCGGGCCAATCAACGCCGTGATGGCTGAAGAATTTTTTATCTTCCGCCGTGACGAAAGCCTGCTTCAGAAAATCGGGCATGTCGTGCAGCGGCAGGATATCCATAGTGTTGAAGCGGTTCTGGTAGGAAATGCCGAGCGGCTTGCCGTTGCGGTCGAGCACCTGAAACCGCTGGCCATCGGCATTGACGCTACGCAATGACAAGCTGGGCGTGCCGATACTCCACATTGTCGCGACGACGATGATGGCGCCGAGCGCCAGCATACTGCGCAGGATGATTTTGCCAACGCGGCGGAAAGTTGGCATCGCGCGCCTCAAGGCTTGGCAGGCGTTGCTGTTTCCGCTTCGTTCACCTTCAGCGTCAGGCCGTCGGTTTTGCCGTAAACATCGGGGTCGTACATTTCCTGCGCCATGGCGGGCAGCGCGCTGAAAGCCCCCGTCGCGATGGCTTGTGCGGCGTAGGATAAGTGATAATTGCCCGCTGGTAGGTAATCCGAATAGAAGCGCACCGAATCGTGGCGGATTTCCTGGTGGTAGAAGCTCCAACGGCTGACGCCGAAATCGACCCAATTAGAGAATTTGAACCAGAAAGAACCACCGGCCGCCGTGAAATCGCCCTTGCGTGCATCGACTTCGGAGGTGGTGGCGAGGTCGCGGTTCACCGGCTCCAACCCGCCGGGCACGGCGTCGTCGAGCACCACGAAATTACGCGCGGCGGGGACGGAAAGATACAGATCGACCCGCACCAGCTCGCCGCGTTTGATGGGCGCTTTCGCATCGAGCAACTGCCATTTCCCGTCGCGCTCGACGCTGTATTCGCGATGCACTTCGATGCCAGCATTGGCCGGTTTAGTGAGTTCATTCGGCAAGGCGTAGGCTAACCGAGTGGCGTAGTATAACCGGCCCGTGCCCTGGCGTTCGATGGTGAGCGGGGTGGTGCGCCCCGCATCGCCTTCTTTGTTGGGTCGCTCGAGTTTGGCGGCTGGATCGCGCACGTCGTTGAACGACGCTTCGCCGAACTGCTCGCCATCCATGGCGGCAGTCACCGTCATACTGGGTTCGTCTTTCTCGTAGATGCGCGCGAAATCGATCAATGCGTTCATGCAGAACATGTTCTCCTGCGTGTTCTCCCAATGGTCGCGGTTTTTGCGGTCTTGTGTGATGGTGCGCACTAGCTTAAAGGGCACGTCGCCCACGAGTTTATCACCACCCGCCTTTTCGCCGTAAGCCGTGAATGCATTGAGCACGGCGCAATTTTCGCGGATGGGGGATGCCAGTATGCGCGCGTAGCTATCGTCCCAGGTTTCATTGAAGACGAATTTTCCGCCGGTTTGGTTCGCGCTGGCGAGCATCATCTTCGCCACTTCCGGTGCGTATTTTTCGCCGCCTTTGATGGCGATCGCTGCCTGCAGGAAATAGCTTTTGCCAAAGAGCGACATTTTCTTCACGTGCGGCTGGTAACGTTCGAGGTCTGCCAGATCGGCCTTGCCGCGTTCGGCCAGCGCCGCCAGTGCCACTGCGCGCACGGTCGAAGTCATGCCCTCAGAATAGAAATCCGGCACGTCGTTATTCTTGAGCAAATTGCTGAGATAGGTTTGCAGGCGGGTTTCCACCTGCTCGGGCACCACGTAACCGTCTTTGTGCAACCAGTTGAAGGCGATGGCGGTGTAGGCGCTGAGATACGGATCGACATAGGCATCCTGCGCTTTGAAATAGGTCATGCCGCCACTCGGGGCCTGAAAGGCGGCGGCCTGGTCGAGCGTTTCCTGCGGCAGGCTGTCGCTGCCTTTCCAACTCAGCGCGTCGGGCAAATAGGCTTTCAGGCTTTTATAATGCGCGGCCATAACGCCTTTGCTGAGTTTCTGCTCCCAGCATAAATAAGGGTAGTCGCGCATGTAACTGAAGGCCCCCGACACGTTGCCAATGACGGTGGGCGAGGCAATCACGCTGACACTGCCCACGTCGGCCAGCATGGCTTTGGGGAACTGGATGGACTCGCTGACGCTGTCTTTGGTAGTGGTGCCGTAATTGGCCGCCACTTCAAGGCTGCGGCGCTTGTGTACGGGCACGTGGGTTTCCAGCCCATCGCGGTCCATCGCGTCGCCCGCGGTGACGGTGAAGGAAATATCGCCCGCGCTCACTTCACGCGTTTGCGCGATGGCGGCGGTCTTGATGGGCATGAACACCGTGCTGCGTTTATAGGGCCCGAGCGCCACTGTTTTCTTAAGCGTCGGCGTTGTCGCCGCATCGAGATTGCCTTCGGCCTTCACGGCCACTTCGATCGCGCGCGGTTTGTCGGTGCGGTTCATGACGCTGAACCCGGCATCGAACTGGTCGCCTTCCATCACCTGATTGGGCATGACGGGGCGAATTTCCGTCGGGCGGTTCACTTTGAAATTGGCGTCGCCGAGGCCGAAGCGGTCGGTTGGTGTGGTTGCGATTGCCAGAATGCGCCAGCCAGTGAGATTGTCGGGCGCGTCGAACGTGGCGGTGGCGTTGCCGTTTTTGTCGGGTTTCAGTTCGGCGTTCCAGTAACTCACGAATTTGAACAGCGAGCGCATGCTTAAATCGGCTCCGCCATCGCCGCCGGGATTCGCGCCTTTTTTCTCGAATTTCTGGTGGCCGACGAGGCGCGTTAGCAAACTGTAGTTGCGCAAATCGAGGCTCTCTAATTTGTAAAAACCTGCATAGGGGTCGAAATAGCTTTTACCGCCAGCGATGAGGTCGAAAACAGATTCATCGAGCACGGCAATCGTGAGTTCAATCGGCTCGGCTTTATCCTTCAAGCGCGGCTCGGCATGCAACTGCACGGTCACTTTGTCGCGTGGCTTGTACACGGGCTTGTCGGTGGTGGCGGTAATGAGCATTTCCTTGGTTTGGTCGTGCACCGGCACGCTTGCATAGCCCATGCGGAACGTGGGTTTGCCCAAATCGACCTGCCCCTCGCCCAGCGGTTTTTCAACGCGCGGCGACTCGATCACTACCGACAGATAGAAGCCCGGCAAATAATCGGCCTTGATGGGGAACTCGACCACGGGCGTGGAGCTATCGAACGTCTGCACGAAATGGTCGATCACGCCGTAACGCTCGATGGTGATGAGTGCTTTCGCGCCGGGATAAGGGTTTTTCACGAGGTAGCGCGCCGTGTCGCCCACTTTATAACTGGTGCTTTCGGGCACGATGGTCAGGCCCGTGTCACTCTCGTCGCTCCAGATGACGAAATCATTGCCCACCGCATAGGTGGTGATGGCGGTGGAGTGATCGTGGCCTTTGGTATCTTTGATTTTTGCGGTTGCCCGGTAAATCCCGGCTTTCGCGGGGGTGAATTCACAATTCAGCGGCGCACCCTGCGAGGTGCCGCTACAACTGCCCGCGGCTTCCCACTCGGTGTGGTATTGCATGAGGTAGGCGTTGCCCGCACCCTTCACGCGCGCGGCTTTCGTCACTTCGTGCTCGATGGCAATTGCCACGGGCGTGCCACTCGCCGGGTTGCCACGATCGTCGACCACGAGATATTGTACCGTGGCGGGCTTACCCACATGATAAAGCCACTCGGTGGCATGCAGGCCCACCAGCCGGTCGACGCCGACATAATCGACACGCGACTGGCCGGTGATGTATTTACCGCGATCGTCGGCCACCGCGCTTTCGACCAGCAACTTGCCATACACCACGTTGGGGGTGGCTGTATTGAAATCAAGCGCCAGCTCGCCCTTGTCACCGACGGCGTCGATTTTCTGGAACAGCTCCTGCGACGAGATTTCATCCCGGTAGCTGTCGAATTGGAAATTTTTGGCCAGCGGGTGTTTCGAGGTAAACATCGCGCTATCAAGCACAGCGGTGATACGCGCCGCTGCATCGGTGTAGGCACCGCCGGAATGCAGTTCCGCGCGCGTGGTGACTTCCACCTTCTCGTCGGCGTGGAACAAATCGCCGTTCAGCTGGTTGCTGACATGAAACGAGGAAGGCGTGAAATCGCTGACCAGCACACGCATGGGGACCCATGATTTTTTAGTGGAATCGTCGGTGTCGTCGGCCTGCTCGTTGTTGCGGCCATCAACGGAGTCGCCATCCGCTTCGCTCACGTCTTGCGGATCGTCTTCCGACTTTGCAGCAAAATCGGCGATGAGTTTAAACTGATACCAGCCGACCGCGCCCTCTTTGGGCACGGTGAATTCGCCGCTGGTGCCGCCAAAGCTGGAAAGCGTGACGTTCTTTTTGTCCTCGACCACCTGACCCATGGGGTCGATGATTTTCAGCCGGTAGCCCTTAAGCGGCGGCGGCACGAAGCGGTTATTGTCCTGATTGCGCACCGTGATTTTGTATTGAATGGTGTCGCCCGCGCGATAGATGCCTTGTGCCGTAGTGCCCCAGGCGCGCATGTGGCCGTAGCGCTCTTTGTTGGAGGGATAGACCGATTCGCTGCCCGAAGTGCGGTACGTGTCGATGACGAATGATTGCGACACCGGCAGCAGCGCGATGTCGTCGCCTTTTTCGACGCGCAGGAAGTAGCGCGCGTCTTCGTCCTGATAATGGCGCATGGTAAGCGCGAGGTCGGGGTCGAGCGTATCGGTTCCGGGTAGCAGGGCGACGCCAGAAGCATCGGTGCTCGCTTGTGCTGCCGGTTTTTTCATCGCCTGCAAGGTGGTGAATGCGTCGACATACAGGCTTACTTTCGCCTCGGCCACCGGCGCACCGGTAGCCATATCCGTCACCCACGCGACGCTTGTGAAATGGCCGAGCTTGAGGTGCACCTGATAAGGCGTGACTTGCGCGAACAAGCGATCGGGCCGGTATCTGTTCACGGTTGGCTGCGTTGAGAGGGTGCCAAAAATAGCCCCTGTCTTACCGCCCAGCATGTCGCGCACACCCAGCGGCACGGCGAACTGCACGTCTTTTACATTGGGCACGGTTTGGTCGAACTTCAGTTGCACATCGGCAGCTTTGGCGGTCACGCGGCGATAGTCGAAATGAAAGCGGTCGAGGTTATTGACGTACAGCGGCACTTCGCTGTCGTTCACGCCTTTTTCGAGCACGGCATCGCTGTAATCCAGCACGTAGTTCGGATTGCGGTGATCGGTGGTGAAATTCGCATCCATCGCATTGCGCAAATGCCGTCCGAAAATGTCGGTGGCTTTAATCGGCTCGACGCGCTTGAAGAGTGAGTGCCACCAGAATTTCAGGCGCGCCACTAGGCTCATGGCCCGCCACTGCGACTGCAGCGTATAGGTTTGCGCCGCTTTCAGGCCCATGGGCAGCCACACTTCGTAGGTTTTGCCTTTTGCGTGCGGCTGGCGGTACTCCCAGCCAATGTGCCCGTCGCCCTCCTCTGCCTCGGCATCCGAAGCGTCGTCGTCCACTTCCGTCGGTTCTTTCCAGCCGCCGATGGGTGGTGTGAACTTCACCATTTTCCCGATTTTATCGCGATCCACCGGGGCGCTGAACGAAAGCTGAATGAGCTGTTGCGGATTGCACTTGCCCGTCACGGTTTGGCCCGCCGGGATACTCAGCGCTTGCTCGCTATTAGTGATACACCGCACGCCTAAAAAGGTGAACTCGGGGTAGGTGTCGAATTGCACCACCTGGTCCGTCGTCACGCTCAGCTCCGGCCCGATGGCCGATACCAAACCCGGCTCGGCATTGAGCACGACATGGCTGTCGAGCGGTAATTCACGCACAGGCTCGACCAGCCAGATTCGCCGCGCTTCGTGGCCACCCATTTGGCGCAGATCGTCGTCGCTTTTCTGCGCCGGGGATTTCTTGAAAACCATCGCATACTTCTCACCCGGCACCGGAATAAATTGCGGTGGCTCGCGGTCGTCAGGATCGAATCGGACCCTGACATTCGCGCGATGGGCGTCGTTGCCGACGGCAAAGAATACATGCTGGGCCACGGACTCCTTATCGACTGGCTGATTGAACACCAGCCTGAGGATAGGAAATCCCGGCGATTTCCATTGCCTGAATTCTTTGTAGCGAATGCCGGGGCGCTGCGTAATGAACTGGTGATGGTATGTTTCCGCGATGGTTGCGCCGTCTTCGGTTTGAATGCCCGGCTTGATGTCGACGGTATAGCGTGTCGATTCCACCAGCGGTGCTTTATCGGGCAAATTACAGGCGAGTGCCGACGTGTTGATCCAGCGCCATTCGCAATCGAGTGCGGGAGTGATGATGACCGGAATTTCCGAAGCACTGCGCTCCATTTTGCCGATGGGCACGACGGGTCGGTTGAATTGGATGACCAGCTGATTACCGGCAGGCACATCGTCGCCATCGGGCGTGACACGAATAATCTGAAGCGATTTTTCCTGCGCGGTATCGGCTGAGTCAAACGCCGCCTGCGCCACCAGCGGCAAACCCATGCACGCCATGACGCCCAAAACCGGTATTAGGAAACGACGCACACGCATTTACCCACCCGCAACGAAAAACCACATGCACCATAGGCGATTCATTTTAAATTGCGAACGATTTAATGAAGCACCATCGCTTCGAAAACATTCTGTTTGCCCGCGCATGCAACCATGCATTGGCTAGCGCATACTCGCAACGCGGTAGACCCGGTACTGCTTCAGTTCGACACCATGCGCTACGCGCGTCAGGGTGACAAGGAGTGTCAGCGTTTTTCCCGGTAGCGGAAAGTTATTCGCTTGGTCATGCGCCTCATCGGTGACGTAAAGAAACGGGACGGCGAGGGTTGCGGGGTCGCGGCCTTCAAAATTCACCCAGCGAATCGGATCGCCCAATTGTAGCACGCGCGAGCCGGGTGGCAGGTAGAACGACAGCCAACTCGTTGTCGAATAGTTGTCAGCGGTGACGGCACTAGCATTTTCTCTAACGCGGATAGCTTCGATATTGCGCGCGAGATCGGATATGCCAAAACCTAGTTTGCGGCTGGTGTAGTCATGGTCCTGTGATACATATACCGGCATGATGGTATGCAGCACCAGCGCACCAAACAACACGATTCCCACTGGCATGGCCGAGAGGCGCGCAGCGCGCAGCATCCGCGAATTAGCTGCGAACGAAGCGCCCCACGCTGCAGCAATCGCAGCGGCTGGGAACATCGGCAGCAGCCAGTTGCCCTCGACATTGGCGTGCAGCGCGTGCCAGCTAAAATAGAGCATCAGCGGCATTATCATTACCCCCAGCAACCATGGGCCTGCAGCAATTCCCGTGCGGTGGGCGACGCTGCGCCAGAGCCCGGCGAACGCGAGAATAAATATCGGCGGTCCCAACAGCCCGATCATTTCACCCCACAAGCCGGGCTCATAACGTAAGGTGAACCCGTGGCTCACCGCGCGGCCGAATTGTTTGGCGAACGAAGCATAGTCGTGCTGCATATTCCACCAGACCACTGGCGTGAATAACGCGAGGGTTAGCATCCCTGCCAGATACGGCCATGGGGTGCGCAACCAGTGGCGCATCGACGGCGTGCACACCAGCCAAAGCGCAATGCTAAAGCCAGTAAAGAACGCCGTATATTTGGACAGAAGCCCTAACCCCACCGCCACGCCAATTGCCAGCCACCAATGCGGACGCTGCGTGGCGGCCAGTTGGGCGAGGCAATAAAGCGCTAACGCTGTAGCAAGTAGCAGCGGTGCATCGGGCGTCGCAATCAGCAGACCGACATTCACCAGCAGCGTGAGGTTGAAATACAGCGTGGCGCGTGCAGCGATCGCTTTATCCTGAAACAGCACTAACGCCGTGCGCCAGACCAGCCAGCTGGCGGGAATCGCAAACAGCACCGACATGATGCGCACCCCAAATTCGGTTTGCCCAAACAGCGCCGTGCCTGCGCGGATGACAAACGCGACCATGGGCGGGTGATCGAAATAGCCGGGCGCGAGCTGGGTAGACCATAACCAATAATAGGCTTCATCGTAGGCGAGCGGAAGACTCGCCGCCAGATAAAGCCGCAGTGCCAGTAGCGCAAGCAGCACCACAAGCCACGGCCATGCACGTTCGCCGTTCAGCGTGCGCGCCATACGAAGAGCGACGAGGTAATGTAGTTCCACACCGAGCCAATAACCGCGCCAAGGCTCGCCGCCAGCCACCATACCGGCAGCTGTTCATAAAACACACTGGCGACCGCCACGTTGGCAAGTGCGCCGATGCTCCACACCGCATAGGAACTGAACAGTCCGCGCAGGATGGGTTTTAACCCCTTCAGGCGCTGGCTGCGGTAGGTGAACTGGTTGTTGATGAAGAAGTTGAACGTCATCGTCAGGATCACGGCAAAACTTTGCGCTTTGGCGAAACTGAAATCAAACAACCCAAGCTCGGCGCGTAAAATAACCAGATGCACCACGAGGCCCATGCCACCGACAAGCGTAAAATAGAAAAACCGCACCGGCACCATATCCGCCGTGGCCTTCGAGACCAGCAGGCCGAGAAAATCGAGCACCACCATGCTGTCCATTTTGCTTTCGCCATGAACCCGCGTGCCGAAAGTGAAGGGTACTTCCACCACCCGTAAGCTACCGCGCGCCGTGGCCAGCAAATCCAGCAGAATTTTGAACCCTTGCGATGAGAGTTTACCCGCCAGTGGTAAAAAATCTTCTTGCCGGATCATGAAGAAGCCGCTCATCGGATCGCTGATGTCGAGGCGCAATAATGTTCGTGAGAAGAACGTGCTGAGCTTGCTTCCTGCAAGCCGCACTTTGCTAAATTCGCCGGTGGTGCCGCCTGCTACATAGCGGCTGCCAATGGTGAGTTGCGCCTGATCGCGTTGCAGCAAATCCAGCATCACCGGCAGGCGGGTTTCGTCGTGCTGGCCGTCGGCGTCCATCACGGCAAGGTAGGGCGCGCTTGAGGCTAACATCCCCTCGATGCAGGCACCCGAAAGGCCGCGCCGCCCGATGCGATGCACGACGCGCACTTGCGGATTTTCGGCGGCAAAACTGCGCACATGCTGCGCGGTTTTATCGCGCGAATTATCGTCGACAAAAATTACTTCCCATGCGGTGGGGCCCAGTGCATGCGTGAGCTTCTCGATGATGACTGGTACATTGGCATATTCATTATAGGTGGGCACAATGACCGACAATAAAGGTGCAGCAATGCGCGGCGTCATGATTGCGACGTGCTCTTTGTAGTGGCGGCGTGCACCTCACCGGTGACACGAAAAATATCGTCTTCCTCGAGGTAATCGCCAGCCTGAATTTCAATCACCACCAGCGGCTCGGTGGCGTGAGGGTTGGTGAGTTGGTGCAGCACGCGCGGCTCGACCACCACCGGCGCGCCGCCGGGCGGGGCGATACGCACCTGACCATCCAGCCGCACTTCGGCTGCGGGTCCCGCAACGTACCAATATTCGCAGCGATGTTCATGGAACTGCAGTGAAATGCCTTTCCCCGGCGCGAGTACCAGCTTTTTCACTTTATAACCGACGCCTTCGTCGAGCGTCACGTAGCGGCCCCATTTGCGCTCGACCCACGCGCGGCGCGCGATGTCCGACGAGCTGTTGGTTTTGCCACCGCCAATGTCCCACACCATCTCGATGCCGAGCTGCTGGCATAATTGCACTTCGGGGGTGTTGTCGTTTTTGCGGTCGCCGCCATTGGCGAAATAATCGGGCTTCAGTCGCGCCAAAGCTTCGCATACGCTGTTGTCGCTATCGTCCACAGTGGCCACATGCGCCACAGGCCGTAACTGCCCAATAATCGCCGCACGCTCTTGCCATGACAGAAAGATAAAGCCTTTTTTACGCAGCAGCCATGCGTCGGAATTGATGATGACCGTGAGTTCGCCCAGCTTTGCCGCTTCTTCGAACATTGCGAGATGCCCGGCATGCAAGGGGTCGAACCCGCCGGAGACGCAAATACGACGGGTCATGAGCGCTCCGGCTTACGGGTGAAGAGTGAATTGCCACCTTTAGGTGAGGCGAGCATGGAGTGGTATCGCACGCCACACAAGCGATGGGAAGCAATGTCTAGCAAGCGAAACTGAGGCTAGGCTGAAGCCACTGCATGCACCAATCGCGAGGCAATCTCAGGAAATGCCCGGAATTCACAGGGCGGTGGCCGATTAACCTCAGGTTAACCATTTGCCGATATGATGAAGATTCATACGCCTTCGGCAAAAGGAATCGGCCCATGAAACATCTGCTTCGACTTTTTGGCTTGAGTGCCATGCTACTGTGGGTGTCGGCAGTGCCAGCATCGGCGATGACCGACGCACAAGGCCTGAACCAGTGGCTGCAACAACCGCGCCTGCAATTTGGCGATGCAGAAATTGAAACCCGCACCCTGTCGGAATTTTATACCAGCCGTAATTTCCAGCCCGTGTGGGTGGACACGCATGGGCTGAGTGCGGCTTCCGTTCAGATGCTCGACCTATTCGCCGCTGCAGGTAACCATGGATTGAACCCGACGCGCTACCACACCCAAACCATTCGTGCCGTGGCCAGCATGCCCGCGCATGACGAAACAACGATGCTGCAGGTGCGACTGTCGCTTGAGCTGTTGATGAGCGACGCGGTGATGCGCTACGGCGCCGACATGCGCGGCGGCGCCGTGCGCCCGCAATGGGATGCAGGCAAAGGCCGCATTAGCCCGGACGACCTGCGCCGCCTGCTGACGCAGGCGGCAGGCGCCACCAATCCCGCGACGGTGCTGGCGGCTCTTGCCCCGAAAAGCCCGCAATATGCGGGCTTGCAGGCATCACTTCAGCATTACCAGTCCCTCGCCGCGCATGGTGGCTGGCCCAATTTCTCAGTGGGCAAGCCAATTAAGCCGGGCGCAAACGATCCGCGTATCGCCAGCCTGCGTGAAATTCTGACCATTACCGGTGACATGCCCGCTGCTATGGCCAGCACAAACCCAACGCTTTACGACACCGCCATCGAGCACGCCGTGCGCCAGTTTCAGGCGCGCCATGGGGTCACAGCCGATGGGGTGATCGGCACCGGGACGCAGGAAGCTCTGGCCGTCAGCGCACCCGAACGCGTCGCGCAACTGGCCATTACCCTCGAGCGCATGCGCTGGATGCCGGATAACCTCGGGCCGCGCTACGTGCTGGTCAACATTCCAAGTTATACGCTGACGGCTGTGTCGGGCAGCAACCAGATGGCGATGAATGTCATCGTCGGCAAACGCGACACCAAAACCCCGATGTTCAGCAAGGAAATCACGAATGTAGTGCTCAACCCAAGCTGGGGTGTACCGCAGAAAATTGCGATCAAGGAAATGCTGCCAAAAGTGCGCAAAAACCCGCAATACCTGAGTAACGCGGGCTACACCGTGACGGAAACCCGTGGCGGCGTATCGTACCAAGTGAATCCACAGGATATCGACTGGAACTCCGTCGGCCAGGGCAATTTTGCTTACAACTTCCGTCAGAATCCCGGCGACGGCAATGCGCTCGGGAAAGTGAAATTCACCATCCCTGATTCCGACAATATTTACCTGCACGACACTTCGCAGCGCGGGCTGTTTGTGAAGTCGGAACGCAGCCTGAGCCATGGCTGCGTGCGCCTGGCCGACCCCAAAGCGCTGGCAGAATTCGTGCTACGCGACGAGGGCTGGAGCGAGGCAAAAATCGATGCCGCTTACGATAGCGATGCCTCGCGCACGGTGCCGATTGCACCGCTGCCGGTGCATCTCGTGTACTGGACCAGCTGGGTCGACGGGGCGGGCAACACCCATTTCAGCCGCGATGTGTACGGCATGGACAAGCCGCTGCTCACCGCCATGGGCGAACCGAAAAACCGCGTCGAGACCGTCAAGCTGGCAATGAACTAAGGCTAAGCGCCTGCCCAGCGGCGCACGCGACCCGTGTCGACATGCACAAAATCCGAGCTGGGATAATACCCCACGCCACCTAAGCCCATGGCGAGTGCTGTATTGTGAACTGCCACGAGCGAACGCCCTGCCACACGGATATCCATCGCCTTGCCTTCCATGTGCAGGCTTTTACCCGCCACGCCCGATGAATGGGCATGCATGGCCGCGTTACTCTCGGGCGAGCGGTAGCCGGAAATGACCTGAAAGGGCGCATCAGTCTCGAGCCGCGCATGCAGCACATGCAGCAAATCGAACAACGCTGTATCCATCGGGCGCGACTGATTGCTGCGGTGGTCGCGTAACACCTGGTTTAATGCCTGCAAGGCTTGTGGCACGTACGCGCCGTTTTCCCAATAATTTAACGCACAGGATTCGCCGGTGTGTAAATTCGTCAGCGCCAGGCTGCGCACCGGCGCTTGCAGCAGCGCCGCATAAGCGGGGCGTGCCAATAGCGGCGAGAGCGCCAGCAACGCAGCCGCAGCTGCACTGCCTTTCAAAAACTGCCGACGGCTGAGGTCAGGCTGTTTAGGCGCGCCGTATGGAGGATGTGGGATCAGCAGCATCGTTTCTGTTTCTTTCACCTTACGCTGGCACGTTATAACCGGATGGTATGCAGGTTTCAAGCCAGCTTCGATTCTCTACCCTAACCCCGCTTGATGACGGTTTGATGGCAATGCCGTGGCAGTTTGATGACAAAACGCCCATTTTGCGGCCATCGTCCTGAATGCATTATTGCTGTGCGCATGGCATTTCGGCCACCCGTGATGCCTCAAAATCGCTGGTTATGGGCCATATTTACGGCTTCATTGACCTTACCGCATTGCAGCATTAGTGTGCGCGGCTTTTCACCCCCCTAATTCAGGCCCACATGCTCTCGATTTCCGACCTCACCTACCGCATCGGCGGGCGCACGCTGCTTGAGAAGGCATCGCTGTCAGTGCCAGCCGGCCACCGCATAGGGCTTGTCGGGCCCAATGGTGTGGGCAAATCGACGTTGTTCAAACTCATCACCGGCGAATTAATGGCCGATTCGGGTGATATTTCGCTGATTAAAAACACGACCATCGGCTGGGTGAAGCAGGATTTGCCTGAAGACGATACGCGCCTGATCGACGTGGTGCTGGCCGCCGACACCGAGCGCGAAAGCCTGATGCGCGAAGCCGAAACCGTGCACGACCCCGACCGTATGGGCTATATTTACACCCGCCTCGATGAAATCAGCGCCTATGACGCCCCGGCCCGCGCCGCCACCATTTTAAGCGGCCTCGGCTTCAACGAAGAAGCGCAGAACCGGCCAATCTCCGACTTCTCCGGCGGCTGGCGCATGCGCGTGGCACTCGCCGCGACACTGTTTCGCCGCCCCAATTTGCTGATGCTCGACGAACCCACCAACCACCTCGATTTCGAGGCGATGGTATGGCTTGAAAGCTACCTGATGCGCTTTACCGAAACGCTGCTCATCATCAGCCACGACCGCGATATTCTGAACAAAACCGTGACGCATATTCTGCACATGGAGCATTTGAAACTGAATGCCTATACCGGCACCTATGACGAGTTCGAACGTCGCCGCGCCGAGAAGCTGTTGGGCCAGCAAGCCCTGCGCGAAAAGCAGCTGAAGCAAAAAGCGCACATGCAGAAATTCGTCGACCGTTTCGGCGCCAGTGCCAGCAAAGCGGCCCAAGCGCAAAGCCGCCTCAAGGCGATTCAGAAAATGGACATTGTGGATGCCGTGATGGCCGAGCGCGTGACCGCGTTTATTTTCCCCGAACCGCCGGAATTAAAATCACCACTGATTACGCTTGAGGATGTGGATGCCGGTTACGAACCCGGCAAGCCGATTTTGAAGGGCCTGAACCTGCGCATCGACATGGATGACCGCATTGCGCTGCTCGGCGCGAACGGCAACGGGAAATCGACGCTGGTGAAATTACTGTCGGGCCGCCTCGCCCCCATGGCGGGTGAAATCCATAAATCCGGTAAGTTGAAAGTTGGCTATTTTGCGCAGTTCCAAACCGACGAACTCAATGTTTCTATCACCCCGTATGACACCATGCAGGCCGTGATGACTGGCGTGGCGGAACCGCGCGTGCGCGCCGCACTCGGCAAATTCGGTTTCGACAAAGACAAGGCCGATACCAAAGTGGGTGAACTGTCGGGCGGTGAAAAAGCGCGGCTGCTGTTTTGCCTGATGAGCCACGACGCGCCGCACATCATGCTGCTCGATGAGCCCACCAACCACCTCGACATGGACGCGCGCGAAGCGTTGATGCAGGCGCTGAATAATTACACGGGTGCGGTGATTCTGGTCAGCCACGACCCGCACCTCGTTGAAAACGTCGCCGACCGTTTATGGCTCGTGGCCGACGGCACCTGCGAGCCGTACGAAGACGACTTGGAAGCCTACCGCAAGCTGGTAGTGCAGCAACGACGCCGCGAGCGCGAAGGCAGTCGAAAAGAAGCCCGCGCCGCCAAAAACAGCAAAAAGTCTGACGCCAGCAGCGTTGAAAAACAAGCGGCTAAACTTGAAGAAACACTCGTTCGATTGGGTGCGGAAAAAGACGCGCTCGAGAATGAATTGGCGAATGCCAGCAGCATGGGTGATGCTACTGCAATCAAGCGCCTGAACCAGACCTACAGCAAAATCGTTGCCGACCATGCGGCAGTGGAAGCGTCGCTCGAAGCACTGATCGCGACGTTGTAATGCACTTACGCGCGCGCACGCAGCGGCGTTGACTGTATTGCCGACGCAGTGCTGCTGCTGTGGGCGCGGCACGTCACTTCGTTGCCTGTCGCGTTAAACACCACTTCGTCGAACGAACTGTGAAAGGCAATCCATAGGCCGCGCCCGTTGGGGCGTTCGGGGGATTGTTTGTGTTCCGAAAATTCCTGCCACGCGAAGCCGCTGCCTTCGTCGGTGATGCGTAGTTCGCAAGCATTTTCGCTGCGTTCAAGGCTGACAAGAATGCTCTTGCCGCTCGTTTCGGGTGCGTGCAGGCGTGCCCTTATTTCTTCGTACCAACGCCCCGACCGCAGCAGTTGGGTTTTGGTTTCAAAGCCGAGGCCCAGCGTGCCGTGCTCGATGGCATTGACCAGCAGTTCGTAAATGCCGGTCGTCGCCGCTTCGGGTTTTGGGAAATAATGCGCCAAGGCTTCGGCCAGTTTATACACCGCGTCGAGGTCGTGCCAGGTACAATGGGTAATACGTAGCTGCAGCATACTTTCTCCGTCACGTAGCGCTGCGCGTGCAGATGGTGAAGGTTAAATCATCGGCAAGCGGCTTACTTGCGTGTGCCTGAAATAGGTCTAGTAGCCGTTTCTTAACGATGGTGGCAGGCAAGCCCTGCTGCTCGGCCAGAAGCTCGGCGATGGCTTCTTCGCTCAGGAATACACCTGCTGCGTTTGGGGTTTCGATCAGTGCGTCGCTATAGAAAAATAAACTGTCGCCGGGCATGAACGTGGTTTCCTGCGTAGCGTAGGCATGGATGCCGATACCCATCGGGTTGCCGCA
>JBJXEM010000031.1:0-17566 GCA_046154225.1 Rickettsiales bacterium | reverse complement strand
ACTAATAACTGCACCGCGCGGCCATCCAGAATCTCTTTTGCCGTCGGGATTTTGCCGGTTTTGTAATCGACGAGGCATGGGGCCGCCCCCTCTTCCACCCGGTCGATGCGGCCATATAAGATAAGTTCGGGCGAATTCGCATCGCGGCCGAGGGAGATGGGCGCTTCTTTCTGCACCTCGCTTGTCACTTTCAAACCCGCCGCACTGCGACGTTTAGTTTCTTCGGCGTTCACGAACACGAGCGCCGCCACCAGCCGTGTACGCCAGAAAAGTGCAATACCCGGCTGCTCAGAAAAACCCTGCAACGCGCGCTCGGCGATGCGTTCGATTTCGGGCTGACTGGCCGCGCGCTCTAGCGTGTTCCACTGCTCGGTGAGCAGTTGAATCGCCCGGTGCGCGAGGCTGCCGAAATCGCTTGGCTCCGGCTCGGCGTCGATAGGCTTTAGCGGCGCAAGCCCCAACACATACCGCGCGTAAATCTGGTAGGGATTGGTGAATAACGTGTCGAGCTGGCTGGCAGGCAATCGTGTGGGCCGCTGGGCCGCGCTTGGGGTGGGCATGGGGGCGGCGGCAGGAGCAAAATCATCGCCCGCGTCAAGCTTTGCTGCCCACTGCGCATAGCGCCGGTCGGTGATGGAATCGGCGCTTTGGCCGTGGGTGGCAAGCAGTGTCACCAGCCGCTCGATGAAGCGTGAACGGGTGGTGGGCGCCCCCTCTTCACGCTGCGACCAGGTGAGGAATAGCTCGGCACCGCTGCCCAGCATCAACAAATCATGCGCCATCAGGCTGGTGGCTTCAAGCGGGCCGGGCAAGCCCAATTTTTGGCGGGCGGCAAGGTTCAGCCACGCGTCGCTAGCGCGCATGCCGGGCCATTGCGTGTCGGTCATGGTGGCGAGAATCACCCGCTCGAACTGCTCGATCCGCGCTTCGACGGGGGTGAGCATGACCAGCTGCGGATGCGCTTTCAGCGCCGGGTTGCGCCACGCTTCAGCGAGCCGCTCGGTGACGAGGTTTGAGAATTCCTCGACACCCATGGGCGGCAATGGCGCATCGGCGAGCACGGCGAGTGCTTCTGCCACGGCTTCACGGCCTGAGCCTTCACCAATCTCAAATGTTACTTGCAGCGCTTCTATTGCATTCAGCCAGCCCTGCGCGTCGAGCGTCGCGCCCGAAAGTCGAGAAAATTGTTGCAGTAGTTTTTCCAGCCGTGCGGTTTCGTGATGGGCGCGCAATGCGTCGGGCAAGCGCGGCAACTGGCCCGGGCGGCGGTTTGCCACGCCATGAAAATAGGGCTCGATGCTACGCAGATATTCGCGGTCGATCTCGCTGAGCGGGTGGTGCAGCAATTGGCGCAAGTGCAACAAGCGCTCGGGGTTCGCTACACAGGCTAGCGTGTGCAGCCACAGGCTGCCGGTTTCAGTTTCGGCCAGTGTGCCGGTGCGCATGCGGTCGGCCTGCAGACCGAAGCGCTGTAACTGAGCGCTGACGCAAGCCAAAAAACCCTCATCCGGCGTGATGAGGGCGGTGCGCCCCGGCTTTTGTGCGCCTTCGCGTAACAGCAGCGCCACCACGCGCGCTTCTTCTTCGCGGTGGGCGCAGGGAATTAGTTTCAGGTTTGTTACTTCCGGCAGTGGCCGCGTGGGCCAGCCGGCCAATGTTTCGCGGTCGACCAGCGCTTCCTGCCATAAGCTACGCGCTGCCGCGCCGAGTGGGGCGAGCTGTGATGGGGTCAGCGGATAATGATCGAGCAGTTGTTTAAGGTAAAACAGTGGATGCCCCGCTTCCACGCGTTGCCATTCGGTGTCGGGCATGGTGGGGTCGAGCCCCGGCAACACCACTGCGCCGTTTGGCAATGCGCCGATGATGTGCAACAGCTGCGCTGTGGCGGGCTGGCTGGCGGTGGAGCCGACAGCGACCACTGCATAATTAGGTGGCGATTTCGCCCAATGCGCAGCCAGTGCACGTAACATAGCGGTTTCGCGCGCCGCTTTGGTGGTGAGGCCCAGTTCCGCCTCCACCGCGGGCCAATGCTCGGCGAGGATGCTCAGAAATTGCAACGCCAACGCCCAATGCTGCGCGAAACCACCGTGGCCAAGTGCCTGCAGCGATGCGGGGGTGAGAGTGATTTCGTGTCGGGCGCATTCGTCCTGCAAGGCCATGAGTTGCTGGGCGAGCGCCAGCGACTGGTCGAGCCGCGTGGCCCCGCCGGGGTTGCGCCGCCCTTCGAACGCAGCGATGTGGCGCGCTAGCATATAACGCTGTTGCCAGTCGGGCATGGCGGGGGCAATGCGCTCCAGCAAATTTAGTCCGTCTTCACCCAATAATGCGACGAGCGATTGGTCGATATCCGACAGCGCAACGATGCGTGGCAGCATCGCCGTTTTATCGCCAAGCACCTGCTGAAACGCCCGCGCCATGGCAACACACGCGCGCCGCGTGGGCACCAGCACCAGCGTGTGCGGCGATGGGTGGGTGCGCAAAATATATTCCGCCGCGAGCGTGGAAAGCGGCGCACCGGGCGGACATGCGAACAGGTTGGGCATGCGCAAACTTTAAGCGTTAGGGGTAAAAGGCACAAGCATCACCTCGTCATTGCGAGGCATGCGCTCAGTTATCCACTCACTCAATGATAAAAAGCCGAAGCAATCCACCTGCATCGCTGCGTTGAAGATGGATTGCTTCGGCCTTAAAATTCAGCGCCAGCGGATGGTTTGTTCATGCTTCGCAAAGACGGGGAAACTACTTCACACCCAACTGCGTTTTCAACTCTTCCTCCAGCCGCGTGCGGATTTCGTCGCGGTGGTCGGGGCGCAGGCGGTAGCGCATGGCGAGAATGCGGTAATCGTTGTCGGACAGCGGCAGTTCGAAAATCACTTCTTCGGCGAGTGCCGAATCGAGGCCGACCATTTCGCGCAGCACATCGCGCACGCGGGCATTGCGCGAAAGTGCGCGGTCGATGAGGGTACGTGCTGCCATCAAACCCACGCGCACACGCTCGGGCTCGGGCGGAATCACTTCGTCGAGCGAGAGGTAATTGCCGGTTTCGGCAGTTAAAAATGCAGGCAGTGCAAATTCCTCTACTGCCGGTTCGGGCGTGACGAGCGTGGGCCGATTAGCGGTGCGCGGGATGTGGATTTCCTCACCCTCTGCCTCGCTGATGCGACGAAAATCCGGACGGGCTTTGGGCTGTGCCGCTGGCATCACCGGCTCTTTAAATAAGGGCGGCTCGGTGACGGGCGCTGCCTCGGTTTTGATGGGCACTTTGCCCGATTCAATCGCCGCAAGGTCGCTGATGGGGCGGTAAACCGTGACATACACACGACTGGCGTCACTTTCGTCGTCATGCTCGATTTCCAAGGCTTTTTCGCCGGATTCGTTGACCAGCAAATTATAATGCACCCGCCGCGTGCGGCCTGTGCCGTTGTTCAGCGTGCCCTCCACCCAATCGACCGATTTGCTGTAGCGCGCGGCGGCCCATGCGCCCTCTTCCATCAGGTCGATTTTGCAACGGATGGTTTTGGCGCTGCTTTTTTCTTTGAAGAACGACAGCGCATCGCGGCCGAACCAGCTATCCTGCGCAGCAATGTCGAGCGCGCGTGACAAGGCGAGGTAATTTCCCTGGCTGTCTTCGGCAATGGTGAGGGTGTAATTCGGGCCGTCGCCGAAATTCAGCACATGGCTTTTAATGCTGTCATCGCCGAAGCGGTATTCGCGCTGGGCCACGACCGTGGCGCGTTTGCCGGTGAAGGGCGGTAGCGGACAGTCAATCGCAAAACGCACAATGCTGCCGATTTTCATCTCCGACAGCGCCAGCGCCGAGCGTCGCAACGGCAGCGCCGGTGGCGTTTTCGCGCGCACGGGCTCGTTATGCAGCAGTTTCTGTACAGGGTTCCACATCGGCGGCATTAACTATTGGTTAATGATTGCGGACGCAACCAAAATATCACCTGAACCGAGGAATAATAAGGGCTAAACACGGCTTTTCATAAGCCTGCCCTGTTCTTTTTTCCAGTCGCGAGTTTTAATCGTGTCGCGTTTATCGTACTCGGTTTTGCCGCGTGCGATGGCGACGGCGACCTTGGCATAGCCGCGCCGATTGAAATAGAGTTCGAGCGGAATGAGCGTAGTGCCCCGCACTTTCAACTCGCCGATGAGCTTTTTGATCTGCCGTGCGTTCAGCAGTAATTTGCGCCCCCGGTTCGGTTCGTGATTGTTGCGGTTGCCGTGGGCGTATACCGGGATATGCGCGTTCCATAGCCAAATTTCGCCCTGCTTGTGACTGGCGTAACTGTCGCCGATGGTGGCGCGTCCAAGCCGTAGCGATTTCACTTCGGTGCCCACCAGCACGATGCCCGCTTCCATCACTTCTTCGATGTGATAATCGAACCGCGCTTTGCGGTTGAGTGCCACGGATTTGCGGCCATCGTCACCGGGTGCTGCCTTTTTCGCCGGTTTCTTTTTGGGAGATGGTTTTTTTGCATTCATGCGGGCTGATTACTTTATTTTGATGACGACGTGAACATTTCTTTACCTCTCCCTTGGGAGAGGTCGAAATCGTTCTTATGATTTCGGGTGAGGGCGTGGTGAGATGGGAGCGCCCTCACCCGAAAAATGTCCTACATTTTTCGACCTCGCCCTCGGGAGAGGTCACTCTAAATCAGCCCCAACTGCGCCATTGCCGTGCGCACTTGCGCTTGGCAGCCATCGCTTGCGGGCACCAGTGGCAGGCGCATGTCGGCACTGCATTTGCCCATGAGCGAAGCTGCGAATTTCACCGGTGTCGGATTGGTTTCCGTGAACATGGCGGTGGTGAGCTTCACCAGTTTCGCCTGGAGCGCGCGGGCTTCGGCGAATTTTCCGGCGAGGCTGAGATTCTGGATTTCAGCCGTGAGTTTAGGGGCGATGTTGCTGACCACCGAAATGACCCCGCGTCCACCCATGGCGTTAAAACCCACGGCGGTCATGTCTTCGCCCGAGAGCAGCACTAGCCGGTCGCCCACTAAATCGCGCAGCGTAGCCACGCGCGCCAAATCACCCGTAGCGTCTTTCACGCCTACGATGTTTTTGATTTCGGCGAGACGCGCCAGCGTGGCATCCGTCATGTTCACCACGGAGCGGCCGGGGATGTTGTAGATAAAAATGGGCAACGCGGTAGCAGCCGCGACGGTTTTGAAATGCTGGAACAGCCCTTCCTGCGTGGGTTTGTTATAGTAGGGGGCCACCACCAACAACGCATCCGCCCCTGCTTTTTCGGCGTGGCGGGCGAACTCGACCGCTTCGGCGGTTGAATTACTGCCGGCCCCGGCCATGACTTTCACCCGGCCTGCTGCGGCCTTCACGGCGCGGGCGATGACTTCGTTATGTTCGCTGGTCGTCAGCGTCGGCGATTCGCCGGTGGTGCCGCAGGGTACGATGCCATGCACCCCCTCACCCACCTGCCAGTCGATAAACCGCTCAAGCGCAGGGTAATCGACGCCCTCGCCCGAAAATGGGGTAATCAGGGCCGTGTAGCAGCCAAAAAACTCGGAACCAGTGCGCATGCTGCCTGAGTAATGCGATTCGGGCGCTCCGTCAATCGCCGTGCTTGCCATTGTGCCTCGCATCGTTTAACCGCATGGCCATGTCGGGGAGTAGCGCAGTCTGGTAGCGCATCTGGTTTGGGACCAGAGGGTCGCAGGTTCAAATCCTGTCTCCCCGACCACCCTTCGCCCTTACGGGCTTCGGGTGGCTTACGCCGTGGAAATTTATGTTCGGCGTTGCATGCGCACAAAGCCGATTGACCATATTCGCCCTCGCCGCTATACCGCGAGCCCTTGGACGTGTCGGGGCGTAGCGCAGCCTGGTAGCGCGCCTGCTTCGGGAGCAGGAGGCCGGAGGTTCGAATCCTCTCGCCCCGACCATTCCATAAAAAGCGGCACCCTTGTGGTGCCGTTTTTTGTGGAACGTGAGATGCGAGGATTTGAACCGAAAGAGGTTCGACCATTTACTTAATGAGCGTCGCGAATTTAGGAAATGGCGCGCAGGCGAAGCCAAGCGTATCCTCTCGCCCCGACCACCCTTCGCCCTGAAGGGCTTCGGGTGGCTTACGCCGTTGGCATCACTTGGTTTGGTGAACGGAGCGAGCAACTAGCCGACGCCCTACATGGCCATGGCAGATGCTGGTTCGTTACCATGACCTGCAAGCCCAGCCGACACATGATGCGGTTTGTGCACCTGAGTACCCGGAACCGACGACTTTACCTGCGCGGGCATATCGGCAAGCTCGGTTTCCACGGCAATTTTTCCACCCTGGGCGGTAGGTACGAATTTATAGTGTTTGGTCCACGGGTTCTGCTCGAGCGCATTCAAATGCGTATGCAGCTCGGCGGCAATATCGTCGGCCTTGCCACCCAGCACTTCGGGCGATGCCATGTAGCCTGCCAGCTGGCCAATCATCGCTTCGCGTTTTTCGCTGGGCTGCCTCAGAATCAGTTCGGCGGCGGCGGCGATGACGCTGCGGTCGATACTTTTATCAGGTTTCACGCCCGTGCCATGGCCCTTCGACGATATCGCTAGCAACAATTCGGAGATGATGTTCGTGCCAATAAAAATCCAGCGCCCGACGAGATATTTCATCGGCTCTTTGCTGCGTAGTGTCGACCCTGCATGCACAGCCGTCGCTATCATGTAGCCGATACCTGTAGCTCGTAACGGCTTTTCCTTGATCCAGTCGATCACGCCACCCAATCCATGGCGCTTAGGGTCACCCGGCAGCGGCTTGGTCTCTTTCACCGTGAGGCCAATGGTAGCGGCAGCGGCTGTAATGACGCCCAGCCCGACATCAATCAAACTACTCTGACGATTCGCTTTAGCCACCTTAAGGGCTTCGCCTGCGAGGTGCGCGGGGATTGCGCGTGTGCCGTTATATAACGCGGCGGCGGTAATAAGGCTCCCCACGCCGATATAAGTGGCGTTCAGGGTTTCCGACGGGTACTTGCCGACCAGATGGTCGATTTTGCCCCAGACGCTGCGTTTAGGGTCGTCGTTTTCAAACGCGAGGCTGCTCTCAGGCGGGATGTCGAGCCCCTCTTTGCGCGCAAACCGCTCGACTTTCTGCGTCGCCGTGGCGATGTTATTCACCGATTGGTCGCGCCCGCCATAACGCGCCAGGGAAAGGCTCCCCACCATGTAGCCCAAACCCGCGAGCACATCGAGCGCACCAAAAAATTTGCCGCCACCAATGCCATTCGACAGCGTTTTCCATTCCTTGATGAGCGGCGCACCGCGGTAATAGATGTATGCGCTGTCGCCCAAGAGATACGACGCCCCCGCCAGTCCGAGTGTTCCTTTCGACCATTTTTCTTTGGCCGAGAGCGTATCATCGGGTTCAGGTGTGATGCTGGTGGGCAGTCCCGCTAATCCCTGTTGCTGGACTTCTTTTAAAAACTCATCGCGCTTGGTAAAGCCGCGCACTTCGAGTGCGGGAACGCCATTCTGTACAATCGGCACGCATTTCCAGCCGCGCGCGCGCATCGCCTGTTTCGCCTGACGCAATGGTTCGCTCGACGCGCCAGGGGCCGCGTATAAATAAGCGCGCAGGCCGCCCGTCGCGTTCGTCGCGATCTGGACGGAATCGAGCAGCGATCCGGGGTTATAGCGGTAAATGGCCAATAGTTAGTCTCCAGTGTTGGCAACCCCGGCGCACGTGGCAAGGACTTCCCAACCTTCAATGTAACAGAGAAATATGACAATTTCGCGTCGGTGGGGCGAATATTCCGCACCAAATTCTTTGGTTGTTCATCCACTTCTGGGCTCGTTATGCCGCACTGCAGCATCGTTTCTGCTTGGCATTGGGAGAGACATCGCTAAGGTCCACGGCCAACAAAAAGACATGAGGGAATAATGGCGTTGTTTGGTGGTAAAGCGAAAGTGGTGATTTCCGGCATGCTGGGTAACGGGCTGGAATGGTACGATTATGCGCTGTATGGCCACATGGCGATTATCTTTTCGCACATCTTTTTCCCCGCGGGCGACCCGGCTTCGAACCTGATTTTCACCTACCTCATTTTCGCCTCGGGCTTTGTGGTGAGGCCGCTGGGCGCCATTATGTTCGGCCGCATTGGTGATAAATACGGGCGCAAAAAAGCACTCACGCTTTCCATGATGATGATGGCCGTGCCGACAGGCATGATTGGCCTTTTGCCGAGCTTCGAAACCATTGGCTACGCGGCTCCCATCCTGCTGGTTATCATCCGTTCGCTGCAAGGGCTGTCGCTCGGCGGGGCGTACTCGGGCTCGATTTCCTATGTGGTGGAACATGCCCCACCCGGGCAGCGCGCCACTATTGGCAGCGTCATTAAATCCAGCCTCGTGATCGGGTTTTTGATGGGGTCGCTGGCTTCATCCGCCGTGGCGCAAATTCTGGGCGTCGAAGCATTCAACGCCTGGGGCTGGCGCATTCCGTTCCTGCTGGGCGTCGGCATCGGCGTGGTCGGGTTTTACATCCGCAATCATGGCGAAGAAAGCCCGGTGTACGAGCAGGCGAAGAAGGACGGCACCCTATCAGCCAATCCCCTGCGCGACACGTTCACCAAACATTTCCCCTGCATGGTGCGTGCATTCACGACGTATTTATTCGTGACGATTCCGTTCTACATCATCGCGATTTACATGATTGCCTACAGTACGAATCAACTAGGTTTGTCTGAGGATAACGCGCTGCTCATCAACAGCATTTCCATGGCCTGCATGCTGGTGCTCATCTACCCCGCCGCGCGCGTGGCCGACCGCATTGGCCGTAGGCCTGTGCTGCTTGCCGCCATTGTGGCCATGCTGTTATTCAGCTACCCCGCCTTCACCATGATGCAGTCGGGTAATTTCACGGATGTGCTGATCGCGCAAGCGGGCATGGCGCTGATTTTGGGTTGGTACCTCGCACCGATTCCGGCAACGCTGGTGGAGATGTTCCCCACTTCCGTGCGTTATACCGGCATGTCACTCGCCTATAATTTCTGCGCAATTCTGGGCGGGTTCACCCCTGCCGTGGCCGTATGGCTGATTGCCACTACCGGCGATAAAGTCTCGATCATGTGGCTGATGGTGGCCAGCGGCGTAGGCTCATTCATCGCGCTGTGGGGCTATAAGGACAAATGGCGCGAGCCGCTGCCGGCGTAAGGCGTAATATTTCTATACCAAGAGGATGGCTTGCCATCCGAAGCCTTGGCGTAGGATGGTCGGAATGACAGGATTTGAACCTGCGACCCCTAGTCCCCCAGACTAGTGCGCTACCGGGCTGCGCTACATTCCGACACTATTTCTTCGTTTGCAGGCAGCCCGTTTTTTAAAGTTGTTGGCATACGCCAACGTTGGGCTGCGCTACATTCCGGCACGGGATGCTTGTTAGTGGCCGCCGCGCGTGGCTGCAAGCACTTTCATGGAGCGTTTATTGTGCAAGCGCCGTTGGCGCCACTTGCAAGCGCAACCCATCGCGCAGCGAAACTAGTTCGGCGCGCAGTTGCGTCAGCGATTCGCGGTCAAAATTGGGTACGGTGGCAGGTTGGTCGAGCGTTTCATCGCTGAGTGCGGCGGCGATTTCGGCCAGCATGTCGGGCTCAGGTGCGGTGTTGTCGTTCACGCTGGCGGGCGGGGTTTGGGCGATCCATTCGGCGCTGGTGACATTCCCGTCGCCGCGTGCGTTCAGGAAATCATCGACCGCTTTTTTGGCACCCTTGATGGTATAGCCTTGCGCGTACAGCAAGTGCTTGATTTGTTGCAGCACATCCAAATCCTGCGGGCGATAAAAACGGCGGCCCCCGTTACGCTTCAGCGGCTTGATTTGCGGGAATTTGGTTTCCCAAAAACGCAACACATGCTGCGGCACGTCGAGTAATTCCGAGGCTTCGCTGATGGTGCGCAGTGCGTTGGGTGCTTTTTCAGTTTTTTTGTCGTTTTCGCCATAGGCAAAAAGCGTGGTGTCGGTACTTGCCATAATTCCCCGGGTTGCGGTGGTCGTGTTTTTTTATTTAAAACGAAAGTCTATGCGCCGCCGGTATTGACTGACTGCTTTAAAATGTTGCTGGCGTTAAACGACAGCACGGTACGCGGCGTAATCGGCACTTCGACCCCGGTTTTGGGGTTACGGCCCACGCGCTCTTTTTTACGGCGGAGTTTGAAGGTGCCAAACGATGAAAGCTTCACGGCATGGCCGGCGGCCAGCGCGTTGGAAACTTCCTCCAGCACGGCGTCGACCAGTTGCGTCGATTCAGACAGCGATAGGCCGATTTCGCGGTACACGGCGTTGCTTAAATCGGCACGGGTGAGTGTTTTCTGCGACATTGTGTCCTCCATCTTCGCTACCATGAAACTACACAACAGCCCCAGGTGAGTCCAGCGCCAAGTGCAGGCATGGCGACTAAATCGCCCGCGCGGATACGCCCGTCGCGCACCGCTACATCCAGCGCTAAGGGGATGGTCGCGGCCGACGTATTGGCGTGAATATCCACCGTCACCACGCATTTTTCTTCCGGTAGTTTTAAGCTGCGGCCGATGGATTTAATCATCCGCGCATTAGCCTGATGCGGCACCAGCCATTTGACATCACCGAGTGCATGGCCGGATTTTTCAAGCGTCGACAGGGTAATCGCCGCCATTTTTTCCACGCCGTGGCGGAACACTTCCTGCCCTTCCATGAATAATTCGCCCGCCGTTTTTGTGCTGGAAACACCGCCATTGGTGCCGAGCAAACCCGCAAATTCACCTTGCGCTTCGAGCGTGATGGCGTGAATGCCGCGCGCGGTGTTTTCCTGCGCTTCCAAAATCACCGCCCCAGCCCCGTCGCCAAACAGCACGCAGGTGTTGCGGTCGGCCCAGTTCACGATGCGCGACATGGTTTCGGCACCAATGACCAGCACACGCGTGCATTGCCCGGTTTGAATCCAGCCGTGCGCGACCGACATGGCGGCTACAAAACCGGTGCACGCTGCGGCAACATCGATTGCCGCGCCGCGCGAAATTTCAAGCGCTGCCTGCACTTTTGCAGCAACTGAAGGCATGGTGGAATCGGGTGTCGAGGTGCCAACAACAATACCATCAATCGCGCTTGCGTCGATACCGGCGCTGACGAGTGCGGCGCGCGCGGCGTGGGTGGCGAGGTGCGACGTAAATTCCCCCTCGGCCGCGATATGGCGGCGTGTGATGCCGGTGCGTTCGCGAATCCACGCGTCGGATGTGTCGACCATGGTGGCGAGTGCATCGTTCGTCAGAATTTTTTCAGGCAAATAGCTGCCGGTGCCGATGATGACGGAACGCATGGGCTACATCTCCACCGTGGCGGTGTTTGCCGCATCGATCTCGCGCAGTTCGGCGATGATGCTGTTATTCACATCCTGCTCGACAAGCGTGATGGCTACTTTAATGGCGTTGGCAAAACTTTTCGCGTCGGCCCCGCCGTGGCTTTTTACCGCCACGCCATTCAGCCCCAGCAAAATGGCCCCGTTGTTTTTGCGTGGGTCGTAGGGGCCCATGGCCTTATGCAATGCCGGGCGCGCCAGCAGGTAGCCCAGCTTGGCGCTCCACGAATTTTCAAATGCGGTTTTGAGCGCGGCGAACAGCAGGCGCGAGGCCCCCTCACCCACTTTAAGCGCAATATTACCGGTGAAACCGTCGGTCACCACCACGTCGGTGGTGCCGTCGAGAATATCGTGCCCCTCCACGAAGCCGTGATACTCTAGGTCGATGCTGCCGCCCCGCAAAATCTGGTGCGCGTCTTTCACTTCGTCGTGGCCTTTCATGTCTTCCGAACCCACATTCAAAAGGCCGATTTTGGGGCTTGCGATGCCGAGGGCCGCGCGCGCATAGGCATCACCCATGATGGCGAATTGCACGAGATTTTCTGCGGTGCATTCGATGTTCGCGCCCATATCGAGCAGCACCACGCGCCGCCCACGTGCTGGAATGGAAGTGGTGATGGCCGGGCGGTGAATGCCCGGCAGCGTTTTTAGCACGAACTTCGCCGTCGCCATCAGCGCGCCGGTATTACCCGCACTCACCATGCAGCAGGCGCGTTTTTGCGCGACGGCATCGAGCGCGAGCCGCATGCTGGATTGGCGGCCTTTACGTAGGGCGATGGAGGGTTTTTCATCCATCGCGATCACCGTGTCGGCATGCACGATTTCCGACGCGGCAGCCAGCAAACGGTTACGCGCAATCAGTGGCGCAATCACCGGCTCGCGGCCAAAAAACAGAAAGCGGGTGTTTGGGAATTCCTTGAGGATGCGGCGCGCACCTTGAATCACCGCCTCGGGCGCTTTGTCTCCGCCCATGGCATCGAGGGCTATCGGGAGGGTGAGTGCCATAAAATGCCTAGTGCCTTGTGCCTAGTTTAAGAGTGCCTGATGATAAACCTAGTAGCTACACGAACCAGGCACTAGGCACAAAGCACTAATAACTAGCGCTTCACCTTCGCGGTGGTCACCTTGCGGCCTTTGTACATGCCATCCGGTGCCACGTGGTGGGGGCGTTTCGCCTCACCGGAGGTTTTATCTTCGGAAACGGCAGTGGTCGATAACGCGTGGTGCGACTGACGCATGCCGCGACGCGAAGGTGAAGTTTTCCGCTTTGGAACAGCCATGGTAATATCCTATAGGTTCGGTCGTTAGGGGCCGCACTATAGCGATGGATTTTGGCGCGTAAAGGGGGAAATGAAGTTGTTTAGCGGGCGCTTTGCCGAGGGGTCTCGGTTGCAGCCGGTGCTTTTTGCTGGCTGGCCTTACCCGTAAAATACCCCGGAAACAGCTGTTGGCCTGTAAAATTTCGCTGCATTTCGGCCAATAAAGCCGGTTCTGGGGTGCCGTCGTTGAACGGGGCAAACGTGAAATGAATGGTGTCGTCGCCACGCTGAGGGCGGCGTTTCACCAGCCGTTCGACGCCCGCATTCGGCGAGGTAAGCTGCACATGGTCGCGAATGGTGTGTAGGCCAAAATGCATGCCCCATACCCGCTCGATGCCGTCGGTACCGTGCTGTTTGTTCGAGATGGCCACCACATTTACCTCAGGCGGCTGCTGCGCATTATCGAGCGCGCTTTTGGTGATGGTGTTCTCATAACGCACACCATCTTCCATCTCGATCACCACGCAATCGACACGGATTTTGTATTGGTTGATTAACCCAACAATACCTTCCGGTGATAAATCGGGTAGCGGCTCGCGTCCTCGAATGCGTCGTTGGATGACACCGCAAAGTCGATTAAGGACGCTGTTTTTTATTTCCCCGATCATGCAGGCATTCACATGCGCATTGCGCATCGCTGCATTGATGGTCGGGTCATTGAGTTCGGGCACGGGCAACGGCTCGGCCAATTTTACTTTTTTATCGCCGCGCTGGATTTGCTTTATTTTATTACTATCGCGAACAGCCATTTCCAGCACAGCGGAAAGCTCGCCTGCCATTTGATGCAACGCACGCACCTGCGTTTCCTGCTCCACCTCGCTTAGCGCAAACGAGGGGCGCTTTAAATGCGCGATGGTGGTTTTCCATGCCTCGTCACCCGCCAGTGTCGAAGCCATTTGGGCTTGCGTATTAATGTGCAAAGCCTTCGTTCCGTCGTTCGCAGGTAAAATCCAGATGGGGGCGCTTGGGGCCATCACGCGCGAGAGCAAATCGGTACAATTGCCGCACGGGCAGGCAATCGGAATATCGCCTTCGCGTCCGCCCATGAGGTAAATGGCCTTAAATTCGGGCTTGGTTTTTTCAACGTCGCTGGGCTTTCCTCCATGCCGAATCGCTTGCGAAATTTTAATATCAGTCTCGCCGTTTTCAGCGGTCACCACCATATTTTGCTCGGCGCATTGGCGATTATGGTCGGTCGAGAGCTGCTCGCTATTTTCGTGAATGTAAATGCGGCCGGTTTGCGTCACGCCAATGGCGGCCAAACGGAATCCCTGATCGCCCATCGAGCGCGCACGGTGCACGGCCAGAATGTGGTTGAACACGTCAAGCTTTTCCTGCTCACTTAAGGCATCGAACCATTCGGGCACTGCGCTAACGCCCTCCGGCAAGCGCACCACTTCTACCGTATCCTTATTCAGGATAAAGCGAAAATCCTGCCCCGATTTGGTTTTGTGAATCTCTACCAAAACCTTGCCAAGTGTGCGGTCATAACTTTTTAAAACGTTCGCCATTCGCCCAAGCTAGCATGAAGTTGCTTAATAACTCGTTACTTTCTTTCAATCCTTGAAAGATTCCGCAGTCCTAATTGGACGTTACTTTTGCTTTTAATTCCACTAACAAATCAAGCGCTTCGCGTGGAGTAATTCCATCTACATCAATTCTTGCTATCCGTTCAGCCAATTCGTTACTTACTGAGGGTTTCTGAGGCGTAGCTGCAAATAATGGCAACTCTGGCGCGTTCGGTTTTTCGGTGAGGCTGTGGCCGGACTCGAGGGTGGTGAGCAGTGCGCGGGCGCGTTTTAGCACGGGGGCGGGCATGCCGGCTAAGGCCGCGACATGGATGCCATATGACTTATCGGCGGGGCCGGGCTCGATGCGGTGCAGGAAAATGAGTTGGCCTTGATACTCGCGCGCGCTGGCGTGGAAATTGGCGAGGTGCGGCAGTGTTTCGGCGAGCGCGGTAAGTTCGTGGTAATGGGTGGCGAACAAAGCGCGGCACTGCGTGACGTTGTGCAAATGTTCGGCGACGGCCCAGGCGATGCTCACCCCGTCATATGTCGCGGTGCCACGGCCAATTTCGTCGAGCACGACCAGCGAACGCGCCGTTGCCTGATGCAGGATGCTCGCGGTTTCGACCATTTCGACCATGAAGGTGGATTGGCCTCGTGCCAGGTCGTCCGCCGCGCCGACGCGGCAGAATAACTTGTCGACGAGGCCGATGGTTGCAGACTCAGCAGGCACAAAACCACCCATTTGCGCGAGGATGACGAGGATAGCCTGCTGGCGAAGAAAGGTCGATTTACCGCCCATGTTGGGGCCGGTGATGAGGTGGAGTTGCGCCGTTCCCTCGCCCATCGCACAATCATTCGCGATAAATTCTGCGTGGCTACGGCGTAGCGCCGCCTCCACCACCGGATGGCGACCGCCACGAATGGCGAGCATAGGGTGGCTGACCAGTTGCGGGCGTACCCATTGCAGGTTGGCGGCGAGTTCGGCCAGCGCCGCCAACACGTCGAGCGTGGCGAGTGCGCGGGCGGCAGCGATGATGGCATCGGCCCGAGCAAGAATGCTAGCCACCAATTCGTCGAACAACATCAGTTCCAGTTTGAGCGCTTTGTCGGCGGCTTCGTCGATGCGGCGGGCGGTTTCGGCCAGTTCGGGCGTGGAATAACGCAAGGCACCTGCCAACCCTTGGCGGTGAATGAACGTGTCGGGAATTTTCTTTTCATGAATGGGGGTAATTTCAATGAAATAGCCCAATACATTATTGTGTTTGATTTTAAGCGACGGAATCGTCGTGTCGGCGCGCAATTTCACTTCCATCGCGGCAATCACGCGGCGCGATTCGTCGCGCAGGCGGCGGTATTCGTCGAGGTCGGCGCGGAACCCTTCGGCGATAAAATTACCATCGCGCGCGAGGTGCGGCACTTCGGGTTTCAGGGCATCGCGCAACTGGTCGGCCAAGGCGTGATGGCCAATAAGCGCGCTGCGTGCCGCGTCCAGCAATGCCGGCAATGTCAGTGGCCGCATGGCTTCGTGCAGGGCGTTGGTTTGGGCAAGGCTGAGTGCGAGCGCGGCTAAATCGCGCGGGCCACCACGGCCGAGCGCGAGTCGCCCCAACGCCCGTTCCATGTCGGCAATGGCGCGCAAATGGCCGCGCCAGATTTCGCGCGCGCCCCCCTGCTCCACCAGCCAACCCACACAATCCTGCCGCGCGGCGATGGATGTTAATTCACCCAGCGGCGTCGACAGCCAGCCATGCAGCAACCGTGCACCCGCCGCACTCACCGTGTGGTCGATGGTGGCGAGCAAACTGCCATGGCGTTTGCCGCCGAGGGTGAGGGTGAGTTCCAAATTGCGGCGCGTGGCTGCGTCCATTTGCAACAGCGCGTCACTAAGTTCGCGTTTGGGTGGGTCAAGCCGCGCGTTGGCGTTTAGTTGCGTGAGTTGCACGTAGTCGAGCAGCGCACCGCAGGCCGCAATTTCGGGCGGGGTGAATTCGCCATACACGCTACTACCCGACACGGCGTAATGCGTGGCGATGCGGCGTTCGCTAGCACGCGCGTCGAACTGCACGTCAGGCCGGATGCTACAGGTGTTTTTCCATTCACCGAACCATGGCTCGGCGCTGAGTGCGTCATACGTCGCTTGCGTCAGCAATAATTCGCGCGGGGCAAGCCGTGCAAGTTGCGCCGGCAGTTGTGCCGCGTCAATCGCACTTGTGGTGAAAGTGCCGGTGGAAAGGTCGAGCCATGCGATGGCGCATTGCGCTGGCACTTGCTTCTGCACGCCCTCACCCGAAAAACGTGAAGGACGTTTTTCGACCTCTCCCAAGGGAGAGGTTACGCTGTGGCTCGTTTCATGAATGGATTGCAAAGTCGGAGCAACCTCTCCCTTGGGAGAGGTCTGAATTTGCGCCTTCGCAAATTCAGGGTGAGGGCGTTGTGCACCAGCAACCATACTCACCGCTGCAAGAAAATGCGCCTCGCCGCCTGCCAGAAGTGCTTCTTCCGTGACTGTACCGGGCGTGACGATACGCACCACGTCGCGGCGGATGACGGCTTTGTAACCACGAAGCTTTGCCTCCTCCGGCGATTCAAGCTGCTCGCAGATGGCTATTTTATGGCCCGAAGCGATGAGTTTTTGCAAATAGCTTTCCGCCGCATGCACCGGCACGCCGCACATTTTAATGTCGTCGCCCGCGTGCTTACCGCGCTTGGTGAGCGCGATGTCGAGGATGTGTGCGGCGGTGACGGCGTCGTCGAAAAACAATTCGTAGAAATCGCCCATGCGGTAGAACAGCAAACAATCCGGATGGCGCGATTTCACTTCGAAATATTGGCGCATGGCAGGCGTGGTTTCTGCTGCGCTGCACACAGAAATTGCGCTTGTTTCCGGCTTTTCGATGCGTATGGTAGTGGCCTTCGCGGGCGAGGGCATAGGCGGTTCTCCCTGCATTCAGGAATATTTCAAGGATGATCCAATGGCCAGTGAAAATATGAAAATTACCGATGAAGAAGCCCTGCTCTACCATTCGCAGGGCCAGCCGGGGAAAATTGCCATCCTTCCCACCAAGCCGCTTATCACCCAGCGCGACCTTGCCCTTGGTTATTCGCCCGGGGTGGCCGTGCCCTGCATCAAAATCAACGAAGATAAAAACGCAGCCTACGATTATACCAGCAAAGGCAATCTGGTGGCGGTCATCAGCAACGGCACCGCGGTGTTGGGTTTGGGAAATCTAGGCGCACTTGCAAGCAAGCCGGTGATGGAAGGCAAAGCCATCCTGTTCAAACGTTTCGCCGACATTGACGCGATCGACATTGAAGTCGACTCCACCGACGTTGAGAAAATGACCGAAACCATCCGCGCCATTTCCTGCACCTTCGGCGGCATCAACCTCGAAGATATCGGCGCACCGGA
>JBJXEM010000030.1:0-4721 GCA_046154225.1 Rickettsiales bacterium | reverse complement strand
CACGCGCCGTCGCGCCAAGCACAAAATGCTCAATCAGCTTGCCTTGCTGGCGAGGCGTTAGACGGCTTCTTCTCTCGTACATATTTCCATCCTAGCAGACCCGCTTAGATGGAATAGCCCCAAAAAGAAACAGTAGGTAATGTTGGTTTTGGTGTGGGGGACAGTCACAGTCCGTCTACGCTCTGCGAGCTACGCCGGACACCTCGCTACGCTCTTCGAGCTTCGCAAGGCACAGCTGCTTTGCCCAAGTCGCTGGCGCTCCCCATGGCTGCGCCACGCGTAGCCCCATCGGGGCGAAGCGTGGTGGGCGGTAGAAGACTCGAACTTCCGACCTCCACGATGTCAACGTGGCGCTCTAACCAACTGAGCTAACCGCCCGGCTACCCCAAGGCGGCGGGTTATAGCACGGCCAATCGTTGGGGCAAGTGTTTAGGCGCGGCAAAATGTTATCAAACTGTCACACTTATCGTGGATAATTTGGCTATGGTGAGGCCATGAAAGCTTTGCCTAACATCGCAAAACGGCACCCCTTCACCGCGCAGCAGCTTTATTCAGCGAAAGCTGCTGGGCTGATGACGCCTGAACTGATGCAGGGCCGCAGGCGCGTGATCACCCACCCGATCGATAACGTGACGCGCGAAACGCCCTCGGATCGCGACGATGGTATTTTTGTTGAGGCCGCACCCGAGGGCAAGGGCTATCGCGTGCATGTCACGATTGCCGATGTCGCGGCGCTGATCCCCCTGGAGCACCCACAGGCGCGTGCCGCGAATGAGCGGGCGTTCACGGTGTACCGGCCTGAAATGAACGACCCGATGTTTGTGAAAGCGACCGAAGACCGGATGAGCCTCGAGCATGATAAGGAGCGGCTCGGGCTAACGGCAATCATGGATTTGAACAAGGAATTCGCCGTCACCCACGTAGAGTTCGAGCCGACGATCGCGGTGGGCGACAACACCGATTATGCCAGCGCGCAGGAACGTATACGCACCGACCCCAATTTCGCCCTGATGGCGACCATCGCTCGGGGCTTACGCAAGCGCATGAAATCCGTCTCGCCAAATGCCGTGGCCGAAATAAAATCCGAGCGTTCGGCAAGCCCTACCTCCAAGGGTGAGATGAAAGTGCGCAAGATGGTGGAAGCCTACATGCTGTTGGCGAACGAGCAAGTGGCGACGTTTCTCGATAAAGCCGATTTGCCATGTTTATTTCGTAATTTCGAGGACGACGCAGTGGGCGACGATGGCATCGCGCGCGCTTATTACAGTACGCGCCTGAAGCGTCACGACGCGCTGGCGCGCGACGGTTTGGGCGGAGCATATTGCCATTTCACTTCGCCGATTCGCCGCGGGCCGGATTACTATAACGCGCATATGGTGCATTTTGTGATTGCCCAAATGGGTAAGTTGGAAAACGAATTACTTGCGCTTTACCCGGCGGCAAACCGCGAAATGCTGCATAAGGCGCTGTGGAATTTCGCCCCGCAATTTTTTGCCGAGCGCAACAGCGGCCGTGCGCGCATTCTGCCAGGCGGTGCGTTGGTGGAAGAATTAACGCGGATCATCACCAAAACAGGGATTCAGGCTAAAGAAATTGAGCGCAAGGACATCCATCGTATCGTGAGCCAGCTGCAAAAGAATAAGCCGCCGCTGACACGTTCGCAGCTGGATGGCTATGCATCGCGCATCAACGCCCTGAACGACATTGAACACGACGCGTTGCAAAGCCCCGAACTTCAACGCTGGCTACTCGATAACGATAAACGCAAAGAAGCGCAGGCGCAAATTGGCGCACAAACAGCTGAAACGCTGGCGGCGAAAAACATAGATCAATTTAGCACGCTGCTACGGAAAGCGGCGAAATTCGGCATCATAACACCAGCGCTGAAACAGGCGTTTCTGGAGCGGCTGGAGAACCAAACCTTGCACCTGACGCAGGATGGTTTCAACGTGCTGGTGGTTGCAGCCTTCCCGGACAATGCTGATTGGCGAGAGTTAAAACGCGTGGTGTGCCGGGCAATTAAGCAGGACCCGGCGAGTGTAAATGGCATTTTCGAACAGGCGACGCGCGAGGGTTATTTTTCCGAAGATTCTCTCAGTATCTCAGAAGCAAATTTGCCGGTCGACGATCATCAGGCGCTGCCGGAGCGTGAAAATTCGATTCAGGCCGCTGTTGTGACACTCCGCAAGCCCTATACGCCACAGGTGATGGCCGCCCCTTATTTTTCGGTCGGTCACGACGGCAAATCCGCCACTTCGCATGCCAAATACTCGTTTCTCGAGCATTATGCGTTTGGTCAGTTGCAACCGCTCGATCAGTCATCGATTCCCAACCTGCTGTATGCACAGTTGAACCACGACGATTCCAATCGCCGTCAAATTGTCGAAGACATGGCCGCCAGCGTTGGCGCCACGTTTCGCGTGGTTGAGTTTGTCGACAGGCAGGGTGCGCGCCACGTGCATGCCATCGTGAAGGGCGGCAAACTGCCGGAAGCCATCGTGGGGCGCGCCACCGATGCTGAATTGCCGGGTGCCGAAGCGTTGGCAACGAAGCGGCTGTTGCGAATGCCTGCGTTCAAGTCGGCATTTAATTTTTCAAGCCTTGCCGAGCTGCAATCGACCCTGCGGCCCGTTAAAATTTTGGAAGAGCAGCTCGCGCGCCATCAGATGAAATATGAAATGTCGATTGTCGCTGAGCCTGTCAAAGGCGGCCGTTCAAAATTCGTGGCGACGGTTGTGATTCATGACGGCAAGGGAACAAAAACCTATTCTGAAGAAGGCCCGAATAAAGCGCGGGCCATGAACGACGCCTGCAAAGCAGCGTTGGCGGATTATGGCTGGTTGCCGGCAGAACGTATCGAACTCAAGGCGCGTTCCTGGGTGACCGAACGCCATGTCGATGACGTAAAACTTTACGCGCGAGCTTAAAGTCTTTTATGCCGTATGCGCCATCGCCAGATAGGCCTCGCTTTGCATTTCGATGAGGCGGCTGACCGTGCGGTGGAATTCGAAGCTGCCGTCGCCTGTGGGGTAGAGTGCATCTGGCGGGGCTTCGGCGGTGGCGATGAGTTTGACGTGCTGGTCGTACAGCGTGTCGATGAGGGTAACAAAACGCTTCGCTTCGTTGCGTGATTCGGGCGTCATGAGGGGAATGCCCTGTAACAGCAGCGTGTGACACACTTTGGCGAGGCTTAAATAATCGTTTGCGCCCAGTGGGCGGGCGCACAGCTCGTTGAAGGTCAGCCACGCCACACCGCGCGCGTGTTTGTCGATGCGCAGGATGCGACCCTGCACTTCAAGCCACAGCGGTTCGCTGGGGGCGTTGCCCACCAGTTGCTGCCAGCTTTCGAGCAGAAAATCGTCGGCCGCTTCGTTGCGTGGGTACATGTAGGTGCGTTTGAGAGCGCGTAGCTGGCCGAGGCGGTAATCCTGCGGGCCGTTGATGTGTAAAATCGGCATGTGCGCTTCCAGTAAATCGACGAATTTGAGGAATTGCTCACGCTGTAACCCACCCTGATACAGCTCACGCGGGGGGCGGTTGCTGGTAAACACCACGGCCACGCCCGCCTCGAACAGCCCGCCGAACAGGCGCGAGAGCAGCATGGCGTCGGTCACGTCGGTCACCTGAAATTCGTCGAGGCATAGTAGCTGTACGCCATGAGCCAGTTCGACGACGATTTGCTGCATCACGTCGTCGTGCTGCGGTTGCTGGCGCAGTTGGTGTAGGCGTTTATGCACTTCGAGCATTAGTGCATGGAAATGCACGCGGCGCACCTGGGCACGGGGCTTGAGGTGGGCCACAAAACGGTCGACCAACATCGATTTCCCGCGCCCCACATCGCCCCACACATACAGCCCGGTGGCATCCGTATTATCCTTGCGCCAGAAGGCAAGATCGCCCAAAAGGCTTGGACTTTCAGGGTCCATAAGTTGCATTTCCAACTGCGTGAGGGCGAAGGCGGCGGCGCGTTGCGCCGGGTCAGCTCGCCATTCGTGGGCGGCCACGTGGGCGTCATACACGTCGATAAAATGGGTGGGCGTTGCTTGCGTCATGCTGCTGTTGTAGCTATCACCACGGGCAAATCAACATGACGCATCACATAACAGCTTTGTCGGAACTGCAATCCACCGTCGCCGGTTGGCGCGGCGAGGGCGCGCGCGTGGCGCTGGTGCCCACCATGGGCGCACTGCATGCCGGGCACATGGCGTTGATAAAACACGCACAAACGCTGGCCGACAAGGTGGTGGTGAGCATTTTTGTTAACCCCACCCAATTCGGCCCGAACGAAGATTTTTCGCGCTACCCGCGCCCGTTGGCGGCTGATTTGTCGTTGCTGGTCGAAGCCGGGGGCGATGCAGCATGGGTGCCGGATGTGGCCACCATGTACCCGGCAGGGTTTGCAACCTCTGTTCGTGTTTCGGGTGTCAGCGACGGACTCGACGGTGCCGCACGCCCCGGCCATTTCGATGGGGTGGCGACAGTAGTGGCTAAATTACTGAATCAGGTCGCGCCCGATGTCGCGCTGTTTGGCGAGAAGGATTATCAGCAACTCTGCGTTATCCGTCGTCTGGTGGCGGATTTGAACTTGCCGGTTGAAATCATCGGCGTGCCTACCGTGCGCGAGGCCGATGGGTTGGCGCTTTCTTCCCGCAATCAGTATCTATCGGTGACAGAGCGTTCGCTGGCGCCACAATTACACGCCATTTTAACGGATGCAGCAC
>JBJXEM010000029.1:0-15240 GCA_046154225.1 Rickettsiales bacterium | reverse complement strand
AGTATCGCTTAGAGGTCAGCTCACCCGGCATCGACCGCCCGCTCACGCGCCTTGGTGACTATACTAAATACGCAGGCCACGCAGCAAAAGTGGAAACCCTGTTGCCGGTCGATGGCCGCAAGCGCTTTAGCGGTACCTTAAAGGGGCTGGAGGGTGAAATGGTGATTATGGTGGTTGATAACCGCGAACACGCGCTGCCCTTCGCCGACATTCAAGCCGCCAAACTGGTGCTGACGGATAAGCTGATTAAGGAGCATCAGAAAAAGGCTGGATAGTTAAAGTTTGTCATTCTGAGCGAAGCGAAGGATCTCGCTTTTGAGGGGATTCTTCGCTTCGCTCAGAATGACAATTTTAGAATCACACTCACACATCACGAATAACAACGGAGTAAAAACATGGCTGCCCCACAAGTAATTCACGGCTCGACCGAAATGCTGCAAATCGCGGATGCGGTGGCGCGCGAGAAAAATATCGACCGCGACACGGTGCTGGATGCGATGGCGAACGCCATTGAAATCGCAGGCCGCAAAAAATACGGCGCGGAGCACAACATCAAGTGCGAAATCGACAAGAAAAGCGGCGCTATTTCGCTCTATCGCCTCACCGAAGTGGTGGAAGACTCCGCCGAATCGGTGATGGACGAAGAGGGCAATCCCACCTTCAACGCCGTGCAGCAGCTCACCGCCAGCGCTGCGAAAAAGAAATTCCCGAAAGCCAGCTACGGCGTGGGCGATTTCATCCGCGACGAATTGCCGCCGATCGATTTCGGTCGCGTAGCCGCGCAAACCGCAAAACAGGTCATTGTGCAAAAAGTACGCGACGCCGAGCGCGAGCGCCAGTTTGAGGAATTCAAAGACCGTGTGGGCGAAATCGTCAACGGCACCGTGAAGCGTGTGGAATACGGCAACGTGACGGTCGATTTCGGCCGCGCCGAAGCGGTGATTCGCAAGGACGAACTCATCCCGCGCGAAAATTTCCGCCCGGGCGACCGCATCCGTGCCTACATTTATGACGTGCGCCGCGAAAAATCCGGCCCGCAAGTGTTCCTGTCGCGCATTCGTCCGGAATTCATGGCAAAACTGTTCATGCAGGAAGTGCCGGAAATTTACGATGGCATCATCGAAATTAAAGCCGTGGCGCGTGACCCCGGCAGCCGCGCCAAAATTGCCGTGCAAAGCAACGACGGTTCGGTGAACCCCGTGCTTTCATGCGTGGGCGTGCGCGGTAGCCGCGTGCAGGCGGTGGTGAGCGAACTGCAAGGCGAGAAAGTCGACATCGTGGAATATGCCGAAGACCCGGCCACCTTCGTAGTGAACGCGCTTTCCTCCGCTGAAGTCAGCAAAGTCGTGATCGACGAAGATTCGGGCCGCATCGAAGTAGTGGTGCCGGACGACCAGTTGTCGCTCGCCATCGGCCGCCGTGGCCAGAACGTGCGTTTGGCCGCGCAACTTACCGGCTGGAGCATTGATATTCTCACCGAGGAAGTCGAATCCGAGCGCCGGACGCAGGAATTCAACCGCCTGAGTGCGCTGTTTGTCGAGGCGATGAACGTCGAGGAAGTGATCGCGCATTTGCTGGTGACCGAAGGGTTCAGCAGCGTTGAGGAAGTGGCCTACGTGCCGACCGAAGACCTCGCGAACATCGAAGGGTTCGACGAAAACGTGGCCGAGGAACTGAAATCGCGCGCCAGCGAATACCTGAAAGCGAAAGAAGCTGAATTGGCCACGAAGTTTAAGGAAATGGGCGTCGAGGCGGCATTGGTGAAGCTTGAAGGCCTGAACGGCGACATCGTGATGAAACTTGCGGAAAACGGCATTAAAACCGTGGATGATTTCGCAGGTTTGGCGACGGACGAGTTCTTCGAATATGTCCCCAAATCCGGCATCAGCCGTGACGAGATGGAAGCCATGATCATGAAAGCCCGCGAAGCCTGGTTCGCCGATGACGCGAAAGAAGCCTAGAGCCGACAGCCCACAGCCCACAGCCCACAGCTTACAGCTCAGGAGATGCAATGCCTAAAAAAGAGCGCACGGGAGCTGTTGGCTCGGAGCTGTCGGCTGTTGGCTTGCCGGAACGCAGCTGCATCGTCACCCGTCGGGTAATGGCGAAAGAAGCATTGCTGCGCTTTGTGGTGGGGCCGGGCGATGTGCTGGTGGCCGACCTTTCGGGCAAATTGCCGGGGCGGGGCATGTACGTGACGGCCAGCAAGTTGCTGGTGGGTGAGGCGATCGCCAAACGGGCGTTCAACCGCGCGGCGGGCCAGCAGGTGCATGTCCCCGAGAATTTTCTGAAGCAGATTGAGGCGCAGTTGGAACGCCGCATGGCCGACAGCCTATCGCTGGCCCGCAAGGCCGGGCAAGTCATCACCGGGTTTGAAAAAGTGGAAGCCGCACTTAAAAACGGCGAAATCGCGGCTCTCATCCACGCCGCCGACGCGAGTGACGATGGGGTGCGCAAGCTGCGCGAATCTGACGTTCCCACCTTCCAGGAACTGCCACGCGAAGTACTATCGGCGGTGCTGGGGCGCGAGAATGCGGTGCATGCGGCGGTCACCCATGGTCCCGCCGCCGCGTTTTTTGTCGCCGAGGCGCGCCGTTTTGCTTTCTTTCTGCAATAAGGTGGATTATAAGGCCGTCCTCTGTGAGTGGTGGGTAGTGAGTGGTGAGTCGTTTTCACCGCTTACTCACGACTCACGACTCACGACTCACCACGCACCACCCACGAGTAAAAATGACCGACACGCCGAAAAAAGAAGCCCTTAAGCTGAGCACGCCGACCACCTTGTCGCTGACCAAAACCATGGAAGCGGGCAAGGTAAAGCAGAATTTCCAGCGAGGTCGCAGCAAAACGGTCACGGTGGAAGTGAAGAAAACCCGTACGTTTGCCCGAGGTGGCGATGCGAAGGGCATGGTGGAAGTGGCGCGCGGCGAAAGTGAAGCCACCAAGCAGCGCATGCTGAACCAGGCCGAGCGCGAAGCGCGCCTGCGCGCCCTGCAGCAAGCCGAAAAAGCGAATGACCCGCGCGAAGAGGCCGCCACCAATTTCGAACATGGCGTCACCGATATCGGCGGTGGCGACGACGATGCCGACGAGGGCGACGCGCCGATGCCAACCACTGGCCGCGTCAGTGGCGGTGCTGCGGCACGTTCGCCGATGGAGGATATCGCAGCACGCAACCTTGAGCGGTTGCGCAATGCACCTTCCAATGCGCGCCCGGCAGCAAAAGCCGCGACACCCGCCAAACGCCCAAATTTCGGCCCCGCTAAAGTGGCCGACGCTGAAACTGCTGAAGCTAAAGCCAAGCGCCTGCGCGGCGAGGAAGCTCCGGAAGAATATAAACGCGCCGGCAAACTGACCATCAGCCAGGCGCTCGGCATGACCGACGACATCCGCGTCCGCTCGATGGCGGCGGTAAAACGCCAGCGCGCCAAGGCACATAAAAAGGGCCATATCGTACCTTCAAGCCAGCAGGAAAAAATTATCCGCGAAGTGCAGATTCCGGAAATCATGACCGTTCAGGAACTGGCCAACCGTATGGCTGAACGCGCGGTGGACGTGATTAAGGAATTGCTGAAACTCGGCACCATGGCGACCGTTAACCAGTCGATCGATGCCGATACGGCGGAAATTATTGTGGAAACCTTCGGCCACAAAGCAAATCGCGTGTCCGACTCGGACGTGGAAGATCATTTGGTGCAGGACACCGATACCGACGACAATCTGCAGCCGCGCCCACCGGTGGTCACCATCATGGGCCATGTCGATCACGGCAAAACCTCGCTGCTCGACGCGCTGCGCAAAACCGACGTGGTGGCAGGCGAGGCAGGTGGCATCACCCAGCATATCGGCGCTTATCAGGTGACCATGAACACGGGCGATAAAATCACGTTCCTCGACACGCCCGGCCACGAAGCTTTCACCGCCATGCGCATGCGCGGCGCGAAGGTGACAGATATTGTGGTGCTGGTAGTAGCGGCGGATGACGGCATCATGCCCCAAACGCAGGAAGCGATTAACCACGCAAAAGCTGCGGGCGTGCCTATCATTGTGGCCGTGAACAAAATCGACAAGCCGGGTGCCGATGCACAAAAAGTAAAAACGGCGCTCATGAATTACGAACTGGTGCCCGAGGAATTCGGCGGCGACACCATGGTGGTGGAAGTGTCGGCCAAGGAAAAACTGAACCTCGACAAACTGCAGGAAGCCATTCTTCTTCAGGCCGAAGTGATGCAACTGCAAGCCAACCCCGACCGTCGCGGTTCGGGCAGTGTGGTGGAAGCAAAAGTCGATCGCGGTCGTGGGACAGTGGCGACGCTACTGGTGCAGCGCGGCACCATTAACGTGGGCGATATTGTGGTGGCGGGGGCGGCGTACGGCCGCGCACGCGCATTGCTGAACGACAAAGGCGAAGACATTAAAACCGCAGGCCCCAGCATGCCGGTCGAAATCCTGGGCCTCGACCAGCCACCGGAAGCGGGCGATGAATTCGCCGTGGTGGAAAGCGAGAAAGCCGCGCGCGAAATTACCGAGTATCGCCGCAGCAAAGAGAAAAAACGCATTTCGGCCGCCGGTGCCAAGTCGGTCGAGCAGCTATTCGCCATCGCAGGCAAAACCAACGCACGCGAATTGCCGGTGATTGTGAAGTCCGACGTACATGGCTCAGCCGAGGCGATTGTGGGCTCGATGAACAAATTCAACGGCGAAGAAGTGAAAGTGCGTGTGTTGCACTCGGCCGTCGGCGCCATCAACGAGTCGGACATTACGCTCGCGCAGGCGACGGGCGCGATGATTATTGCCTTCAACGTGCGCGCTGCACCAAAAGCCAAAGATTTGGCGGCGGCGCAGAAGGTCGAGATTCGCTATTACTCGATTATCTATAACGTGATCGACGATATTAAAGCGGCGCTGTCTGGACTATTATCGCCCGAGCTGCGCGAAGAATTCATCGGCTACGCCGAAATCCGCGAAGTGTTCAACATCACCAAGCACGGCAAGGTCGCGGGTTGTATGATCACCGAAGGCGTGGTCAAACGCGGCGCGAAAGTGCGCCTGCTGCGCGATAACGTGGTGATTCACGAAGGTACGCTGAAAACACTGAAACGCTTCAAGGACGAAGTGAAGGATGTAAAAGCGGGCTTCGAGTGCGGCATGGCGTTCGAGAATTACGAAGACATCCGCGCGGGCGACATGATCGAATGCTTTGAAATTTCATCGCACGCACGCGAGGTGATGGCGAATGCACCGGCAAAAACTTCCGAGAAATCGGACGCGTAATTTAGGCCGTACGCCCTCACCCTAAATCCCCCTCCTACCTCCCCCCGCGAGCGGGGGGAGGTAGGAGGGGGGATTTAGACCTCTCCCTAGGGAGAGGTATCCATGGGGCGAAACGGTGCCTCACATAACCTCTTCCTTGGGAGAGGTCGAAAAACCTTTTTCAGGTTTTTCGGGTGAGGGCGTTGTGAGGAGATTAGAAACGATGGAACACGGAAAACGCCCACCCACCCAACGACAACTTCGCGTCGGCGAAGAAATTCGCAGTGCGCTGGCAGGTATTTTTGCCATGGGTGAAACGCATCACCCGGTGCTCGATTCGGCGTCCATTACCGTGTCGGAAGTACGCATCAGCCCGGATTTGCGTAATGCTACGGCTTATGTGATGCCACTCGCGGGCTCAAAAAAAGACGTAGTGATGACCACGTTAAAAGAAAACGCCTCGCGCATTCGCGGCCTTGTCGCGAAACGCATCGTGCTGCGTACCAGCCCCAAAATTTTCTTCAAGCTCGACGAGAGTTTCGAGAACGCCCATCGCATCAATGAGCTGCTGAATACCGAGCGCGTGAAGGCGGATTTGAGTAAGAAAGAGGATTCAGGATTCGGGATTCAGGATTCAGGGAAGAATTCTTAAGGATGCCCGCGTGCCGCCCAGAAAGCCGCTCTCCAAATCCTAAATCCAGAATCCTGAATCCTTTTCATGGCTGGATCAACCTGAACAAACCACTCGGCATCACCAGTGCCGATGCGGTGTTTCAGGTGAAGCGCCTTATTCATCCCAGCAAAATCGGCCATGCGGGCACGCTCGACCCGCTGGCGACCGGGGTGCTGCCGTTGGCGTTAGGCGAGGGGACAAAGTGCATTAATCTGCTGATGGATGCGAAAAAGACCTACGAGTTTTCCGTCACCTTCGGGCAGCGCCGCGCGACGGATGATGCGGAGGGCGAGGTGGTGGCTACTTCGTCCCATATACCTACGGAGGCTGAGATCCGCGCCGTGCTGCCACGATTCACCGGCGAAATCATGCAAATGCCGCCCGCTTTTTCAGCCCTCAAAATCGCCGGCAAACGCGCCTACGACCTCGCTCGCGCGGGGGAGGAGGTGGTGCTGGCCGCCCGGCCCGTTACCATTCATTCGCTGGAGTTAACTCCTCCCCCTGGAGGGGGGAGGTCGGGAGGGGGGCGTTACGGGTTCGATGTGCCAGATGCGCCCCCACCCCAACCCTCCCCCTCAGGGGGAGGGAGTAAAATTGCCCACTTCCGGGCGGTGGTAAGTAAAGGCACCTATATCCGCAGCCTCGGGCGCGATATTGCGCTAGCGGTGGGCTCGGAAGGCTATATTTCGCGCCTGCACCGCTCGGCAGTGGGGCCATTTACTGATGCTGCGGCGATTTCGCTGGATTTTATGGCCGAATCGGTGCATAAGGCCGCACCGCCCGGGGGCAACCCCTGGCTCATGCCACTCGCGACCGCGCTGGACGACATCCCGGCACTGGCCGTGGATGACAGGCAACTGAAGCAATTGCGTCATGGCCAGCAAGTCTCGCTGGCGCCACGCCCGGATGTGCCGCTGATTGCGGTGCTGCATCAGGGGCAACTGGCAGGACTGGCGCGGGTTGCAGGGAATCAGCTGATTTCCTCCCGGTTGCTGAATCTATGAACCCGATGTCGCGAAAGAAAGAACCGCTATGTCCATTACCGCTGAGCGCAAAACCGCGCTGTTAAAAGAACACGCCACCACCAAAGACGACACCGGTTCGCCGGAAGTGCAAGTGGCACTGCTCACCGAGCGCATCACCAACCTGACCGACCACTTCAAAACCCACGCGAAAGATCACCATTCACGCCGTGGTTTGCTGAAAATGGTAGGCCAACGTCGCCGTTTGCTCGACTACCTGAAATCCCGCGATGCCAAGCGCTACAGCGCATTGATCGCGAAACTCGGCATTCGTAAATAAAACCTGTCATCCCGGGCTCGTCCCGGGATCCGCCGCGCCGTGAGCGCTGAAGCGCGGATCCCGGCACAAGGCCGGGATGACATTCCTAGGATGAGTTGCCGCAGTGCGCAGGTAACTCGATTCACGACACGCGCACACACAGGCTCCCGCCTGATGGAATCGCGGAAGAGAACATATTTTTTGCGGTCGCTTCGTTCATAGGGAACGACGCTAGTGGAGGGGGAAAAGAAAGGACTGCCAATGTTTAATGTTGTTAAAAAATCGATGGAATGGGGTGGCCGCACCCTCACACTCGAAACCGGGCGCATTGCCCGCCAGGCCGATGGCGCGGTGCTTGTTACCTACGGCGATACCGTCGTGCTGGTGGCTGTTACCGCCGCAAAAACTGCAAAACCCGATATCGACTTCTTCCCGCTGACCGTGAACTACGTTGAGAAAACGTATGCCGCAGGCAAAATTCCCGGTGGCTTCTTCAAGCGCGAAGGCCGCCAGAGTGAAAAAGAAATTCTCGTCAGCCGCCTGATCGACCGTCCGATCCGTCCGCTGTTCCCGGAAGGTTTTTATAACGAAGTACAAGTCGTGTGCACCGTGCTGAGCCACGATCTCGAAACCGATTCCGACATTCCGGCCCTCATCGGCACCAGCGCGGCGCTCGCCATTTCCGGCCTGCCGTTCATGGGCCCTGTGGGCGCTTCGAAAGTGGGCTTCATTGAAGGCCACTGGGTGCTGAACCCCACCAAATCGCAAATCGAAGCCAGCGAACTCGACCTCGTGGTTGCGGGCACTCGCACTTCGGTGCTGATGGTGGAATCGATGGCGAAAGAAATGAGCGAAGAGCAAATGCTCGAGGCCGTCATGTTCGGCCACAAAGCCTTCCAGCCCGTGCTCGACCTCATTATCGCGCTTGCCGAAGACTCGGCGAAAGAGCCGTGGGATTTCGTAGCACCGGACTATCCGGCCGAGCTGAAATCCGGCGTGAAAGCGTTGGCCGAAGCCAAACTGCGCGCGGCTTACGCTACCACCGATAAACAGGAACGTGTCAGCGCCATTTCGGCCGCGAAAAAAGAAGTGAAGGAAAAATACGCCGGTGCCGAAGCCGACGGTAAATTCCCCGATAAAGTGGTCGGTTCGGTGCTGAAAAAGCTCGAGCAGGACATCGTGCGTACCGCGATTGCGAAAGACAAACAACGCATCGACGGCCGCAACCCCGAGCAGATTCGCCCGATCACCTGTGAAGTCGGCGTTCTGCCGCGCACGCACGGTTCGGCGCTGTTCACCCGCGGTGAAACGCAGGCGATTGTGGTGGCCACGCTGGGCACGTCGCAAGACGAACAGCTGATCGACGCGCTCGACGGCAAATACGACGAGCATTTCATGCTGCATTACAACTTCCCGCCTTACTCGGTGGGTGAAGCTGGCCCGCTGCGTCCGCCCGGTCGCCGCGAGCAAGGCCATGGTAAACTGGCATGGCGCGCTTGCCGCCCCATGCTGCCGACCAAGGAAAGCTTCCCCTACACCATTCGCGTCGTGTCGGAGATCACCGAATCCAACGGTTCGTCGTCGATGGCGAGCGTGTGCGGTGGCAGTTTGGCCATGATGAATGCCGGTGTGCCCCTGACGCGTCCGGTGGCCGGTATCGCCATGGGCCTCGTGCTTGAGGGTAGCGACTACACCGTGCTGTCCGACATCATGGGCGACGAGGATCACCTGGGCGACATGGACTTCAAAGTAGCGGGTACCGAAGCGGGTGTGACCGCGCTGCAGATGGACATTAAGGTGAACGGCATCACCGAAGCGATCATGAAAACGGCACTCGCGCAGGCGAAAACGGGCCGCATTCATATCCTCGGCGAAATGGCGAAAGCGCTGACAGCGCCAAGCGAAATGTCGGAAAACGCGCCGCGTATTACGTCCTTAAAAATCCCGGTTGATAAAATCCGTGAAGTGATTGGCTCGGGCGGTAAAGTGATTCGTGAAATCACCGAAACCACCGGCACCAAAATCGACATTCTGGAAGACGGTACCATCAACATTTTCGCAACCTCGAGTGAAGCCGCGGCGGCTGCGAAAAAATGGATCGATGGGATTACCGCCGTGCCGGAAATCGGAAAAATCTATGACGGGAAAGTGGTACGCATCGTTGATTTCGGTGCGTTCGTCAACTTCCTGGGCGGGCTCGACGGCCTCGTGCATATTTCCGAAATGGCCGACCATCGCGTCAACGTCGTGACCGATGTCATCAACGAAGGTGACATGGTGAAAGTAAAAGTGCTTGAAATCGACGGCCGTGGCAAAGTACGCCTCAGCATGAAAGTTGTCGACCAGACCACCGGCGAAGACCAGTCCGACCAATACGAAATGTCGGGCAAAACCATGCGTCGCAAAAACCAACGCGGCGAAGCGCAGGAAGCGTAGTCTATAGTTGCTTCGGGGATCGGCATTCTGCCTACCCCTGCGCGCCGCTTCGCGGGCTGATGGCTCACTCGCCCAGCTCGCATTGTGGCCCACAAAACAGAAAGCCCGCGAAGTAATTCGCGGGCTTTTTTGTTGGTACCATGTGATGATTCAAGCGAATTAAACGCAGAGTGAAACCATAATATTCTGAAGCTGCGCGCAAGCATTGAAGTGCAAAGCACTCAGGCTGTCATCCCGGTTTTGTTCTTTGGCAAACACCGGGATCCCGCTTATCAGGCGTAAGCTGGACCCCCGTCGTAAAGACAGGATGACTGACATTGTGCTGGCACTAGCACACAAAAAAAGGGCCGCTAAATAGCGGCCCTTTCGAATGCTATCGAAGTAAATCTACTTCTTTTTAGCTACTTTTTTAGCAGCAGGTTTTTTCGACTTTACCACTTTCGTTGCGGCTTTTTTAGCAACGGTTTTCTTAACTGCTTTTTTAGCAGCAGGTTTTTTAGCGGTGGTTTTCTTAACTGCTTTTTTGGCTACAGCCATGATAGTCTCCTAATAAAAAAGTTAACAACACGGCCTTTATAACCTGCGTAATGCGACGCCAGCCAGTGAATGATGATATGGGGCCACGCAATCGTATGGTTTTTTCGGGCCGATGATTATTTTTGTTGCACACACGCAACAAAATGTTGCGCAGCAAAAAATTTAGCGCACCAAATCTAGCTACGTTTTTTCAACAGATCGGCGATCAAAAACGCAAGCTCGAGCGATTGCGATGCGTTCAGGCGCGGGTCGCAATGCGTGTGATAACGGTTCGACAAATCCAATTCCGAAATCGCCTGTGCGCCGCCCAGACACTCGGTGACGTCCTGCCCGGTCATTTCAAAATGTACGCCGCTGCCATGCGTGCCCTCGGCTTCGTGAATCGCAAAAAACTTGCGCACCTCGGTCAGGATGTCCGTAAATTTTCGCGTCTTGTATCCGTTCGGCGACTTGATGGTGTTGCCGTGCATGGGATCGCAGCTCCACACTACATGGCGGCCTTCGTCTTTCAACAAACGCACCAGCGGCGGCAAAAACTCCTCCACCTTCTGCGCGCCCATGCGCGAAATGAAGGTGAGGCGGCCCGCTTCGTTGGTTGGATTCAATACGTCGCACAGGCGAATCAAATCGCCCGGCGTCATGCTCGGGCCTACTTTGCAGCCGATGGGGTTGGCCACGCCACGCAAGAATTCAACATGCGCTTCATCCGGCGAACGGGTGCGGTCGCCAATCCATAACATGTGCGCCGAGCCGACAAACCACTCGCCGCTCGAATTGTCGCGGCGGGTGAGGCAGGCGTCGTAATTCAACAGCAGCGATTCGTGGCTGGTGTAAAATCGCGCTTCGGATAATTCTTCCGAGCCTTCGAGGTTCAGACCCGTCGCGTTGATGAAATTCAAACAGTCGTTAATGCGCTGCACGATTTCGCTGAAATGGCGGCCTTGCGGCGAACCGGCAACGAAATCCATGTTCCATTTCGCCACGCGCGGTAACGCCGCGTAACCCGAGCGGGCGAGGGAGCGTAAAAAGTTGAGCGTTGCGGCCGATTGGTAATAGGCACTCACCAGCCGCTCGGGGTCGGGCACGCGGGCGCTGGCTTCGAACTCCATGCCGTTCACCATGTCACCGCGATAGCTTGGTAGTTCCTCGGAGCCTTTTTTCTCGGTATCGTCGGAACGCGGCTTTGCGAACTGGCCGGCGATGCGGCCGACTTTTACCACCGGCGAGCCCGCACCATACATGAGCGCGATGGTCATTTGAATGAGCGCGCGGAAGAAATTCTGCAAATTGGTTTCGTTGAACTCGGCAAAACTTTCGGCGCAGTCGCCGCCTTGCAGCAGAAACGCACGCCCCATCGCGGCTTCACTCAGCTCGCGCTTCAGCGAACGAATTTCATCGAACGACACGAGCGGCGGCAGGCCGTGCAGGTTTTTTTCAACCGCGGCGACTTTTTGCGCGTCGGGGTAGTTGGGTTGCTGGCGAATGGTTTTGGTGCGCCACGAGGCGACGTCCCACGCCGCTTCTTTTTTCAATGTTTCAACTTTCGCCATCAAACTATCCAACTATTCTGCGTGTCATCCCGTCTTTATGACGGGATCCATCTTTTTGAAGAAGGTGGACCCCGTTGTAAAAACGGGGTGACAGTCTGTGTGTGTTTCTAAATCCTTGCCTTTAGCAGGCTTTAACCCTAGGAAACGTGCGGAATATGTAGGTATCAGGAGTGCAAATGTCCAGTAGTATCGACGCCGAACATACCATCGCGTTCATGGGGGTGGAGGGGGCTAACGCCGACCTCGCGTGCCGCCAGAACTACCCGTACCTGCAAACGCTGGCTTGCCCAAGCTTCGAAGAGGCATTCGATGCCGTAGCCTCAGGGCGTGCCAAATACGCCATGATTCCGATTGAAAACAGCCAGGCCGGGCGGGTGGCGGAAATTCACAACCTGCTGCCACGTACGAATTTGCATATTGTGGCCGAGCATTTGCAATCCATTGAGCATCATTTGTATGCGACACCGGGGACGGCACTCGAGCAAATCACAGACGTATACTCGCACCACCAAGGGCTGCTGCAATGCCGCAAGTTTATTGCTGAGCATAAACTGAAAGCACATATCCACGATAACACTGCTACCGCCGCGCGCGATGTGGCGAGTTGGGGCGACAAAACCAAAGCCGCGATTTGCTCGGCGCTGGCGGGGGAACTTTATCAGCTGCAGCGCATCGCCGATAATATCGAGGAGGCCGACGATAACGAAACCCTGTTCGTGACATTGGCGAAGGAGCCGATCGACCCGGATCCCGCCATAAGCAAAGTACTCACCAGCGTGTTCTTCGTCGTACGCAATATTCCAGCGGCGCTTTATAAGTCGCTGGGCGGTTTTGCGACCAACGGCGTGAACATGATTAAGCTTGAAAGCTACATCAACGCCGGTGCCACCGGCAGCGCGCAGTTTTTCATGACGTTCGAAGGGCACCCAAGCGAAAAGCCCGTGCAGCGCGCGATTGAGGAGCTTGGGTTCTTCACCAATAAAGTGAACGTGTTGGGTGTTTACCCCGCCGATAAAAAACGTGGGTAGAAAACAGCACTAAATCTTTTGCCCGTTTTCGTAACGGTCGAGATTCATCACCTTCGTCCAAGCCCGCGCGAAATCCTGTGCGAATTTTTCTTTCGCATCGTCGGACGCATAGACTTCCGCTACGGCCCGTAATTCCGAGTTCGAGCCGAACACGAGGTCGACCGGGGTGGCCGTCCATTTCGCTTTGCCCGACGCGCGATCCACACCTTCGTACAGGCCTTCGGCCTTCGCGGCTTTCTGCCACTTGGTCGCCATGTCGAGCAGGTTCACGAAATAATCGTTCGTGAGGGTGCCGGGGCGCTCGGTGAATACGCCGTTTTTCGAATGGTCGGCGTTGGCATCCAGCGCGCGCAAACCGCCTACCAGCACGGTCATTTCCGGCACGGTGAGGCTGAGCATGCTGGCGCGTTCTACCAGCATGTCGGCGGGTGAGCGCGTGGTGCCGGTAGCGTAGTAGTTGCGAAAGCCATCAGCCGTCGGCTCAAGCGGTGCGAACGCGGCCACGTCGGTCATTTCCTGCGTGGCATCCGTCCGGCCCGGGGTGAAGGGCACGCTGACATCCTTGTAGCCCGCATCCTTCGCGGCTTTTTCAACCGCTGCGTTGCCTGCGAGCACAATGGTGTCGGCGAGCGAGACTTTCTTGCCGTCCGCCAGTTTGCTGTTGAATTCTTTTTGAACCTCTTCCAGCTTGACGAGCACTTTTCCCAATGCTTTGGGGTCGTTGATCGCCCAGTCTTTCTCCGGCGCGAGGCGGATGCGTGCGCCGTTAGCACCACCGCGCATATCCGTGTTGCGGAAGCTGGCGGCCGAAGCCCACGCGGTGCGCACCAATTCCGGCACGGTGAGGCCCGAGGCCAAAATTGCTTCTTTCAATTTCGCCGCATCGGCGTTGTCGATTAACGTGTAATCAACAGCAGGCACGGGGTCTTGCCAGAGGAGTGCTTCCTGCGGCACTTCTGAGCCGAGGTAACGGCCACGTGGCCCCATGTCGCGGTGGGTGAGTTTGAACCACGCTTTGGCGAAGGCGAGTTTAAAGTCCTCCGGGTGCTCGTGGAAGCGCTCAGCGATTTTTAGGTAGCTCGGGTCAGCTTTCAACGCCAAATCGGTCGTAAACATCATTGGCGGGTGGGCTTTTGAGGCATCATGCGCGTCAGGCACCAGCTTTGCGGCGCTGGCTTCCTGCGGTGTCCACTGCGTGGCACCGGCCGGGCTTTTGGTTTTCACCCAGTTGAAGCCGAACAGATTGTCGAGATACTGCATGGTGAATTTAATGGGGCTGCCTGACCATGCGCCTTCTAGGCCGCTGGTAGTGGTGTCGCCCGCATTGCCTTTGCCGCAGCTATTGTGCCAGCCGAGGCCCTGAGACTCAAGCGAGGCCGCAGCCGGTTCTTTTCCGATGCATTTTTCGGACACGGCCCCGTGTGCCTTGCCGAAAGTATGGCCGCCCGCGATGAGCGCCACGGTCTCTTCGTCATTCATGGCCATGCGCCCGAATGCTTCGCGAATGTCTTTCGCGGCGGCCACCGGGTCGGGGTTGCCGTTCGGGCCTTGGGGATTTACGTAAATCAGCCCCATTTGCACAGCGGCGAGGGGTTTTTCGATGGTGCCGTCGGCCCCGTGGCGTTTGTCGCCCAGAAATTCAGCTTCCGGGCCCCAATACACCAGGTCGGATTCCCAATCATCGGCGCGGCCACCGGCGAAACCAAAGGTTTTGAAGCCCATGGATTCGAGCGCCACGTTGCCGGTGAGTACCATCAAATCGCCCCACGAAATTTTCGCGCCGTATTTTTTCTTGATGGGCCACAGCAGGCGGCGGGCTTTGTCGAGGTTGGCGTTGTCGGGCCAGCTGTTCAGCGGCTCGAACCGCTGCTGCGCGCCCCCGGCGCCACCGCGACCGTCGCTGGTGCGGTAAGTGCCCGCACCGTGCCACGCCATGCGAATGAAAAACGGCCCGTAATTGCCGTAATCCGCCGGCCACCAGTCCTGCGAAGTGGTGAGGGTTTTTGCGATATCAGCCTTCACCGCCGCGAGGTCGAGGCCATTAAACTCTTTCGCGTAGTTAAAGTCCGCACCGTAGGGGTTCGATTCTACCGCATGCGCACGCAACGGCGCGAGGTTCAACTGGTTCGGCCACCAGAACTGATTCGGCTTCGGTGTGCCGGGAGCAATCACGGTGCCCACCGCTTCACCCACCGACGCTTGCGGCAAAAGGGAAAGACCCAAAATTCCGAGGATGGCAGTGCTCAACAAAAAATGACGCGTTTTCATAAGCCACAGGCTCCAATGCATAAGGTTGCTGCTGCCATCGTTCGTACAGCCATAATTTTTCAATCACAAGCGCCGGGGTAAAAAAAGAAGGGGCTATTCCAGTTAGCGTCCTAATGTTTAGTGATTTTATACCAGTATTTCAGTTGGGTTAGCAAGTCGTTGTGGTTGCCTCCATTGAAGCGCCACTCACACTCTTTCAAAAACCAGTGAAAAT
>JBJXEM010000028.1:0-9511 GCA_046154225.1 Rickettsiales bacterium | reverse complement strand
CCAAAAAACGCACACTACTGGAAGCCATGACCGGGGCGGATGTGTTTTTGGGCCTTTCGGCCGCGGGTGCCGTGTCGAAGGAAATGGTGAAAGCCATGGCCAAGCAGCCGATTATTTTCGCGATGGCTAATCCCGTGCCGGAAATCATGCCCGAGGAAATTCTGGAAGTGCGCAAGGACGCGATTATCGCCACTGGCCGCTCGGACTATCACAACCAGGTGAATAACGTGATGGGCTTCCCCTACATTTTCCGCGGCGCACTGGATGTGCGCGCACGGCAAATCAATACCGAAATGAAAGTGGCGGCGGCGCAAGCCATTGCCCAACTCGCGCGAGAGGAAGTGCCGGAAGAAGTGCTGGCGGTCTATTCAGGCCGCGAAATGAAATACGGGCCGGAATATATTATCCCGACTCCGTTCGACCCGCGTTTGATTTTTACCATCCCGATTGCCGTCGCGCAAGCCGCCATGGATTCGGGCATGGCGCGCCGGCCCATTCAGGATTTTGGCGAATATAAACGCCAGCTTTCGGCGCGGCTCGACCCCGCTGCGAACTCGATGGCCAATATTTTCGACGCCGTGCGCCAGAATCCACAGCGCGTAATTTTTGCCGAAGGCGAGGAAGAAAAAGTCATTCGCGCTGCGATTCACTGGCGCGACAATGGCTACGGCACGCCCATTTTGGTGGGTAGGCCTGAGCGCATTCGCCAAACCATTAGCAAACTCGGCATCAAACAGGCGGATGATCTGGAAATCGTCAACGCCGCCGTCACCCCGCATTTGCAGCAATATATCGATCATCTCTACGGCAAATTGCAACGCAAAGGCTTCCTGCCGCGCGATGTGGATCGCATGGTGAAAAACGACCGCAACATTTTCGCGGCTTGCATGATTGCCTGCGGCCACGGCGATGTGCTCATCACCGGCCTCACGCGCAACTACTATCGTGCGCTTGAAAATATCAGCCGCGTAATCGACAGCAAACCCGGCCACCCGCTATTCGGCATGACCATGCTCGTCAGCAAAAACCGTACCGTGTTCATTTCCGACACGGCGATTCAGGAATTGCCAAGCGAACATGAACTAGCAGAAATCGCCGTATGCACTGCGCGCAAAGTGCAGCAACTTGGGCACGAGCCGCGCGTGGCGTTGCTTTCCTACTCCAACTTCGGCAACCCGATGAAGGAGAAATCCAAACGCATCCGCGACGCCGTGGCACTGCTCGATGCGCGCCGCGACATTAACTTCGAGTATGACGGCGAAATGTCGGCCGATGTGGCGCTGAACAAGGAGCTCATGGCCCTTTACCCGTTCTGCCGCCTCTCGGGCCCGGCCAACGTGCTGGTGATGCCGGCGCTGCACACCGCGCATATCTCGGCGAACTTGCTCGAAGAGCTGGATGTAGGCACCGCCATCGGCCCCATTCTCGTCGGCTTCGAAAAGCCGGTGCAGATTGTGGGAATGAACGATAGCGTATCGGACATCATCAACCTCGCCGCTATCGGCTGTGTGGATGCCATCGAAGAAAAAGCGGGCATTCCCGCGGCCAAACTGGCCTCCGCCAAGCCCGTAAAAGCCGCCAAAACCAAGAAAAAGGCTTAGCTCCTAAAGTTAGACAGTGCGTTGGACATAATATGCTGAGCAATATGTTTTGCACCGTTGAGCTGAATGCTGGGAATAGGATGATCAATATCGCGCGTAGCATAAACTCGTGTTATAGCCTCGCGTAACTCTGCACAGCGTCCATCGCGCGTGGCCCATTGAAAAACCTGATCCTGCCACGGCGGAATTTCCTCGTTGCGTATACGAAAAAAACGCAGCCTCTCGGCCGTGATCGGTTTCGGCACATATACGGGCAGGTCGATCGCTGCCACCCGCTCGGGGTAGGCAGCTGCCAATTGTTTGGCGCGCTGGAACTGGTCACCAAAAAAACCCGGTAGGATGACTGTGGGCTTGGCAGCAACAGCTGCCGCTTCTACCGCCGTCAGCCCGCCTCCCGTTATCACCATATCGGCCTGTTGCAGCTTGTCCTTAAACGCTGCGTTCGCTGGCTCAAATACAATGCGGTCTTGAATTTCAGCGGGCAGATGTTCTTTCATAAGGTCTAACATTTTCTGGGCTCTGAAATCATGATTTTCAGGCATGATGAACTTCCATTCGGCTTGCTGAAGCTCCGCGCCAAGCAGCGGGATATTCGCAAGAAGCGTGGCGTAGCGCCCCTGCAGTTGCGACAGATTCATACCCCCGAGATACACAAGAATATGCTGTGGTTTGTGAGTGCCCCGTACGGAGGCATTCCGCGATGCTTCCCCCATATAGCCTACAAATGCAATTTTCGACGCGACATGCGGCAGTGCACTCGAGGCAACGTAGGACTCGTAATCACTTAGCGTGGCATCCCCCGTAACCAGAATATGGTCCAACCGTTGGGCGCGCTTAGGCATATGTTTCGCTTCTTCATTCCATGGATAAACCGGAATGTCGTTTGACATGCCCTCAATAACACATCGTGGATTAGCCAGCTTTGCCACCCGTATAACATTTTCCCACGCATGTGCGTGCTGCTGCGAAACAAAAGGATACTCATCAACGACCAATACATCTGGTCTTAATTTAGCTATTTGCCAACACGCATTCTGTCGACTTATGCGCCAGCGATGCTCGGGATTATAGGGCACTTGTTTGATAGCAGGATCAAAAAATGTGCTGTTCAGTTTGCTATTTGGTATCAATACGCTCACCTGGGCGCCCGCTTCCATTAAACTGCGCGCAACCTTAGCAGCGCGCGAAACTGGCCCACTAGTCCCGTTATCGACCAACAGAATCGTGACCTTTGGTGGGGAAATAAGCGTAAGCACCGTGTCAGTTTCAGCCGTGTTAACACCTGAAAATGTAGGCGAATAATGCAAAATGCGCTCCATATGCTAATCATAGCAAAAATACTGGACGAACGCTCCCCATAAAGCTTTCAATGATATAATCTTCATTGAACTGTCACAAATGAACCCGCGTTAAGCATTTGCTACCGAATCCATGGTATCCTGCATGAAACAGGAGAGTATATGGGCCACGATAAGCACGATTCAAAAGATACTACCGTTGACGGCTACAAAGTACATATTCACACGGAGCCAGGTGGACATGGTCAATCGACCCGTTATTATGTCGGAGTACATGGCAAAGGCATAAACGATGAATTTCAAATATCTGGTTCCACATCGGATAAGGTTATACAGGACTTTGCCAAACATCTGAATGAGGGTAAGGCACTAACCACTACTGAAGCTAAACTAGCTAAAAACTGGGTAGCAGTGGCTAAAAGCGGTTTAATGGGCCCCTAATACTACTAAGCTCTGCCCAGCTTTTCCTCGTACCACGTCTCGCCGATGGCGATTTTTTCGCGGCCATTTTTTTGCCGCCAGTCGTTGCTGTCGCGAAGGGAATAAATACAGCCGCAATATTGCTGGGCATAGAATTCCTCGCGTTTGGCGATGTCGTACATGCGCGCGCCGCCACCTTTTTGCCGCCAGTTATAGTCCCAGTAGGTGATGCCTTCGTAGGGTTCAGCGGCGCGTTTGCCGCAATCGTTGATTTGTTCCATGTTTTTCCAGCGGCTGATGCCGAGGCTGCTGCTGATGACGGAAAACCCATTTTCAGCGGCGTATAGCGCCGTGCGGGCGAAGCGCATGTCGAAGCACATGGTGCAGCGTGCGCCTCGCTCGGGCTCACGCTCCATGCCTTTCGCGCGCGCGAACCAATCCTGCACGTCGTAATCGGCGTCGACGAACGGGATGTTCATTTTCTCGGCAAACCGAATATTTTCGGCTTTGCGGATTTCATATTCCCGCAGCGGGTGAATGTTAGGATTATAGAAAAAAATGGTGAGGCCGATGTTGTTGGCAACCAGCTGCTCCATCATTTCGCCCGCGCACGGCGCGCAGCAGGAATGTAGCAGTACCTTATCCGCCCCGTTCGGCGGCGTGAGGTCGATATGCTTGATAATATCGTGGGCCTGATCGTGCTGCTGCATGCGCGCCCTATAGCGCAGCCACGCTAAACTGTCACGCGGCTAGTGGGGGGCTTTGGCAATGACTGCATGAACGGGTTTAGCAGCATTAGGGGTTTGTGGCGCATGCGCGGGATGTTCTGTTGCGTGCTTCTGCAGTTTCAGCGAATCATTATACATCTTTTTTACATCATTGATGTCGATTCGATGATCTCCGTTTACGTCTTTGATTTCCTTGATGCCACGGGCGTGGAGTTTCTGAACTATTTCACCCAATTCAGCCTTGCCGTCTCGGTCGATGTCAAAATTGCTCTTGAATGCTTGGAAGTCGCCGAGCATACCTTTCACTTGCTTGCCAAGCTTTGTTTGGCTGGCCACGAAATCATCGCCTCGGTCTTTCAAGTCGTCCATTTTATGACGCACGGCTTCGATCGCTTTTTGCGTATCATAGTCCCGCTTAGTATGGTCGAGGCCGAATTTGATTTCGGCAGACGAAAGTTGTCCGTCGTGGTTGAAGTCGAGGCGCTGGCGGATTTGGTCGCTCCACTGCGAGTTCGCTGCCTGACTATTGAAAAAACTCCAGCCATTGTTGGCCCAGCCATTTTCTTTTAGCTTGTTCATGACCGTACCGGTGTCGAGGTATAATGCTACACCCAGCTTTTCTTTGTACCCATTTTTCGTAAGATCATCGAGTGCATCGTCAATTTCTTGCCCAACGAACGTACGGCCTAAAACTCGGCGCTGAACAGCGTCGTATATTTCACCCTGCGAGGCTTCGCGCTCTGCGACGGTTCCATGAGTGGCTTTTTCGGTCAGGTCTGCCGAGGTTTGCGCCGCTTTAGCGTTCATGCCGAACAACCCAAGCTGCGTGGCGAACTGTGCCTGAGCATTTACATTCCTGGCGTATTGCTCGCCGCCTAATCCCCCTACCACTCCTTTTTTATTTTGCCTTAGAATTGCATGCCCATCAGCAGTCACGCGCGGAGCTTTGTCAGAGAAATCCTGATGCAAATCAGTTGCAATAGTTTTGTCGTTCAGATGACTTTTCAACGCCCTGATATGTGCCTCGGCAATGGGATCGGCATAACTATGCGCGCGATTACGGCCAAGGAAATGCAAACTGCCACCTTTCGTCGAGGCCTTGGCATGCGCATGTTCAATTTCCTGCACCATCAACTTCACTTTATGGTCATCATGACCGCCGGATTCGATTTCCTGCTCGAGCTGGCCGCTGCTGACGAATTTGGCGTTATCGCGAATGGCGTTGCGAATGACGGCGGGCACGCGCACATGACGCGGGGTGTTTTGCAGGCTGTGCAACGCAGCGGTAAGGTTGCTGCGAAGCGCTGCCACGTCTTCGGGCAATTGACTGGCAGGAATACCTGCGATCTCTTTTTGGATATCGGCGAGCGCGCCAATGGCCAGCGCCTCCAGCTCATCATGTTCCATTTGGTTGAAGGATATAGTGGATTCATCGCCGTCATCTTCGGCGCGCGCAGGTGTAGCTTTTCGTCCAACTGGCTTCGCCGGCTCGATTTTTGGCTCTACAACTGTCTCAGTGCTGCTCACGAATGACACACTCCTTCATTTGTGAGTTTATCACGGATTTGTGACAGTTTGATGACGATTAGCGGCTGGAGGCAGGAATATCCGCTGTTTTTGCTGTGCTTGACAGGGGTACGCCACTTTTTTGTGGCGAACCTTCGACTGGCTGGCCAGCGCTGACATTCTTGGCTTTAAGGAAATTAGCGATTTCCTGAACACTCAGCTGCCCGCTATGGTCGGTATCTATTGCTGCCAGCACCGCATCGGCGCTTTTGCTTTTATCGGCCCCACCACGCAAAGCATTCTCAATTTCGTTGTAGCTGATGAAGCTTGGATCAGCTTCGTTGTAGCTTCCCATCAGCGACGAAAAAATCTGACGTCGCGTTTCCGGCGAAAGATTCTGCACTGCACCGATAATCGCTTTTTCGAGATTGCTTTTGCTTAAATCGTCGAACAGTCCAGTGCTACCCTGCTGTTCGCGTGCATCCAGCTCGATTTTTGTATCAAAAGCCTGCTCACGAGTATCTGCGCCCTTAAACACATTCGGATTTCTTGCCAGCAACTCTACCATGTCGCCTGCCACTTCCGTGCGCAGCTTCTCGTTTACACGCAGATATTGCAGAGACTGCAGCACTTTATCAAGCGCCTGCAGGCGCGCTTCGGGGTTGCTGCTATCGTGGATTTGTTTGAACAGTTCTTTGTCGGCGAGAGCGGCGGCGCTTAACGTGCCTGCTTCACCCACGGTATCAGCCACCTGCCCCAAACGTTCGCCAAACTGCTGAACCGCCTCGATCGCTTTGAATCGAATGGCAGCGCGCGCCAGCACACGCTGGTCGCGCTGGTCTTCGGTTAAATCTTTCCAATCTAGTTTGGCGATGGCTTTAATAGCCTCATCGGTAGCGCCTAGTTTATCCCGACGGATACGTGCTTGCTCGATCACCTGCTCGGCATCTAACGTGCCATCGGCCCGTAGCAGTTTTTTGCCATCCGGCAAATCTGTAGATATTCTGGCCAAGCGATCTTTATAATCCTCGCTGAGCATACTAGTGACATTCGCACTATCGGGCTGCATGCTTGCGACTGTTTGTTGGCGCAAGGCTTCCACTTGCGTCAGTGCCGCAGCTGCATCGACATTGCCATGCAAAATACCATTGATCAGCCGCTGCCCTTCCAAAGTATCGGTCAGGTTATAATACCGTATTTTGGATAGGCTGTCTGCGAAGGCCGGGTTGTTCGCCACGCGCACGGCCGTATCAATCTCGGAAGAAGCCTTGCCAGAAAAGCGAAGACCGCGCGCCGCAGCCTCAATCTGAATCATGCCGCTTGGGTTGCCATTCACCGTTCCCAGCAATTTATCGACGGCTTCCCGGCCGTAATGTTCCTCAAGCGTTGTCTTCAGGTTGGCTTCACGCAGTTTCATCGAGGATTCGCGGGTGGCTTCCACCCATTCCCCACGGTTATTGCCCATGAGCAGCCGCTCGGCCTCTTCAGGTTTTAGCAGGTTAATTTGCGCTAGGTAGTCTTGCGCCAGTGCATGGAGTTTCTTTTGCGGCATTTTTTCAAAATCCGGATTATGCTCCCTCATTTCCTGCTCGAGCAGCTGCAGACGCTCGGCTGGGCTACGGTCGCGATCATTGATTTTTGCGAAATGATCCTCGTGGCCGACTTCGCCTCGCTCTTTCGAGGTAGCAATTTTATGCATCACACCAAACATGGTCGACTGGGCCAGATAGTTCGCATCGGCATGAAACGCGATTTCTGCCGCCACCGCATAGGGCCGGAGTTTCTCCGGCACTTTTGCCATATCGCCACGGGCATGCGCCCAGGCGGCACGCGCCTGAATACCCTCAGGAGAATAGGCCGCATCGAGGAGCTTAGTATAGTCGATGTCGTAACCATCGGCGGTGCCGAAATACTGCCGGGCCATGCGCCCTTCATACGTATCACGACCAAATTGCGCCCCCGTTTGCTGAGCCAGCTGTGTGCGCGTCTTCATGCCATCTGCCACCAGCTTCTCAAGCTGGTCCGTGGTCAGATTCCCTTCTTTCAGCGCATCCTGCACATCCGGCAGCATGAACAAGCGCTTGTCTTTAATCTGCTTTAAGTAGCCTGCCATTTTGGCATTTGCTTCGGGGCCGGCGGATGCTTTGGCAATCAGTTCATCCACTAGTTCACGACACTGTTCTTTTTCCTCAAGCACAGGACGCGTTGCACTTTCAGGCGTATCGCGCACCGCTGCCATGTTTTTCTGAACGATGGGGTCATTCGCCAATTCTTTGCTGATGAAACGGAACGTTTCTTCGTCCATCGGCCCGAATTCGTTGCGGTAGAGCTGGCCTGCATTGCCTGAGCGTATTGCTGTAAGATTCGATTCCACGCGCGCTTGTGCTTGGGCCGAGAGGGCAATCGCTGCATAAATTGCTTCACGCGTGCGCTCAGCTGTTTCATCGGCCACTTTTGATTCAGCTTTTCCTAATGCAACCTGCGCTTGGGCGATGAGTACTCCCCAGCCCCCGGCAGGCATGATGCCACTATCAAGGTTGCTGCGCGCCGCTTTTACTTGCGCAATAAGATCAGGGTCACGCAAGTCGTTTAAAATATTATCCAGCTTCGCGATGAGCTGTTGACGTAGCACGTCGTCAGCCGCTTCAGGCGACGGCCCGCGCCCGCGACTCGGTCCCAACTCCAACGGCGACTCCGCCATGTTTCATTTTCCTTTGCGAAAACTACCGAAACTTTTATCTAATTTGCCACAAAAGGGTTAAGAAACCGTTAATGTCCCTCGCAACGCATCATGGTTTTATGCGAACGATTCACGTATTATATCAGATAAATGACGCAAAATCAGTGGTTTTTTGTCGCACGGCGAGGTATGTCAAAACTGCCTGCGCTTTGAAGTGGTTACCGGATATTCAACAAAAAAGCCCCCGGGCGTTACCGCTCGAGGGCTTTTTCGGTTGCTAACCTTTGGAGGTTATTTGTTTTGCTGAATGCCAGCTTATGCTGGCATGACAGAGCTTTTATACTGTGAGGACTTGCCGCGCCGTAGCTCGCAAAGCGAGCAAAGGCGGGAGCGTTTAAGCGCAGATGAGTACGAAGTAAGCTGTAAGGTATGAGGGTTGGAAATGACCGGCATAATTGCCGATGATTGATCCGACCTGATCCTTAGAAAGGAGGTAATCCAGCCGCACCTTCCGATACGGCTACCTTGTTACGACTTCACCCCAGTCATCATCCCTGCCGTGGGCGGCTGCCAGATTGGCTCACCGACTTAAGGCAGAAACAACTCCCATGGTGTGACGGGCGGTGTGTACAAGACCCGGGAACGTATTCACCGTAGCATGCTGATCTACGATTACTAGCGATTCCAACTTCATGTACTCGAGTTGCAGAGTACAATCCGAACTGAGATAGTTTTTGGGGATTAGCTGAACCTCGCGGTATCGCTGCCCATTGTCACTACCATTGTAGCACGTGTGTAGCCCAGGCCGTAAGGGCCATGAGGACTTGACGTCATCCCCGCCTTCCTCCGGCTTGTCACCGGCGGTTTCTTTAGAGTGCCCAGCATTACCTGATGGCAACTAAAGATGGGGGTTGCGCTCGTTGCGGGACTTAACCCAACATCTCACGACACGAGCTGACGACAGCCATGCAGCACCTGTGTGGTAGCCAGCCGAACTGAAGAACCCCGTCTCCGGAGCCCAAACTACCCATGTCAAGGGCTGGTAAGGTTCTGCGCGTTGCTTCGAATTAAACCACATGCTCCACCGCTTGTGCGGGCCCCCGTCAATTCCTTTGAGTTTTAACCTTGCGGCCGTACTCCCCAGGCGGAGTGCTTAATGCGTTAGCTGCGACACCGAAGCCCTAAGGGCCCCGACGTCTAGCACTCATCGTTTACGGCGTGGACTACCAGGGTATCTAATCCTGTTTGCTCCCCACGCTTTCGCGCCTCAGCGTCAGT
>JBJXEM010000027.1:0-51925 GCA_046154225.1 Rickettsiales bacterium | reverse complement strand
GCATTTTCACTGGTTTTTGAAAGAGTGTGAGTGGCGCTTCAATGGAGGCAACCACAACGACTTGCTAACCCAACTGAAATACTGGTATAAAATCACTAAACATTAGGACGCTAACTGGAATAGCCCCCAATACTAACTACTCGTCACCCAGTAAATGCCGACGAACAGGAACAGCCACACCACGTCGACGAAATGCCAGTACCAAGCGGCGAATTCGAAACCGAGATGGCCTTCGAGCGTGAGCGTGTCGTTTTTCGCGCGCACCAGCATGACGGCCAGAAACGCGGTGCCGATCATGACGTGCAGGCCATGAAAGCCCGTGGCCAGAAAGAACGTGGCGGCGTATTTTCCGTCCTTGAGGCCAAACGCGGCGTGGCTGTATTCATAGGCCTGGCAGACCGTAAACAGCATGCCGAGGCCAACGGTGCAGGCGAGGCCGCGAATCACATCGCGCTTGTTGCCGTCGAGCAGGGCGGCATGCGCCCACGTGACCGTGGTGCCGGACAGCAGCAAGATGAGCGTGTTGATGAACGGCAGATCGAACGCGTCGAACGCCACGATGTTTTTCGGCGGCCACACGCCGGGCGCAATCGCCCATGTGTCCGTCAGCGGTGCAATGGGGAAAAACGCGGCACCAAAATAAGCCCAGAAGAAGCACACGAAAAACATCACTTCCGACACGATGAACAGCGCCATGCCGTAGCGCAGGCCGAGGCGCACGCGACTGGTGTGAGCGTGGTCAACGCGACCTTCGCGAATCACATCGCGCCACCAGGCAAAGCAGCAGGCGATGATGGAGGCGAAGCCCAGAAACAACACCGGGTGGCCGGCGGGCTCGTGGTGTAGGGCAAGGGCCGCACCGACGACAAATGTCAGCATGCTGAACGCCATGATGATGGGCCAGGGGCTTGGGTTTACCAAATGATAGGGGTGTGTCACATGTCCACTCATCGCGGCGGCTTCCTTAAAAGTTGCTTGCCCGATTGATAACGAAAAAACGTGTAAGATAAAGTGATATTCGTGATATCGCGCGCATCGCGGTCAGAAAGCATGGCGGGGTCGACAAAAAACGACACTGGCAGGTTCACGGTTTCGTGCGGCTGAATCGTCTGGCGCTCGAAGCAAAAACACTGGATTTTGTTGAAAAACGGGCCGACGGCAAAGGGGGTCACGTTATAGGTGGCGTAGCCGGTGACGGGTTCGTTGCTGGTGTTGGTCGCGCGAAACGCCACCAGCCGGTTTTGCCCGGGTTTCACTGTTACCGAACGCTCGACGGGGGTGAATTTCCATGGCATATCGGGCGCCACATCGGCATTGAAACTCACCGTCAGCAGGCGCGAACCCATGGCGCTCGGCGCGCTGGAAAACTGGCGGGTGGTGCCGCCAAAGCCGGTTACCTGACAGAACACGCGGTAGAGCGGCACGCTGGCATAGGCTAGCATGAGCATGCCCAGTGCGATGGCAATCAGTGGATACAAGGTGCGTCGATGGTCAGGCATGGGTGCCACTTACGCCAAAACCAGCCGCGAAAAAAGTGAATTAATGTCCAGAAATCTTGACGATGGTGAGGTAAAACAGCCCTGCGACCATGACCAGCAGCACGCCAAGGGTAAACAGGTTCTTGCTGCGCTGGCGGCGATGTGCGGGGCCGATGGGCATTATTTCATCATGCCGGGCTGCTGATCGCGGCGCATGAAATCCAGCAGGATGAGAATCAGGATGGTGAAAAAGCAGCCCAATACGAAGCTCAGGCCCATTAAATACACCACGTTTTCGTTGAATTGGGCGGTTTGAACCTGCACGGCTTCACCGCTAGCAGCGATTTTCGCGGCAATGGCGTTTTTGGCACTCATGAGCGACTCCCTTCGTGGTGAACGCCTAGCTGTAACGTAGCGCGAAAGAATTAGAAAGCCCGATCAGAAGGTGGTCGGAAACCAGCAGGGCAAACAGCACAAACAGATAGAGGATTGAAAACCCGAACATCCTCATGGCGACTGCGGGCTCCGGGCTGCGCATCACCCGCAACGCATGGCGCAGGAAGTTCGCGCCGAGCACGCTGGCACCCACACCATACACCCACCCCGAACCAGCGACGAGTGGGCTGAGCGAAGCGATGATGAGCAGCAGCGTATAGGCCAGAATATGCCGCTTGGTGCTGGGGATTCCGGCCACTACCGGCAACATGGGGACACCGGCTTTCGCGTAGTCGCTGTGGCGATAAAGCGCCAATGCCCAGAAATGTGGTGGCGTCCACAGGAACACGATCAGCACCATCAGCCACGGCATGAGGGCCGGGGTGGTCGATGCTGCCGCCCAGCCGATGAGTGCAGGCAATGCGCCTGCGAGGCCACCAATCACAATGTTCTGCGCCGTCGCGCGCTTGAGCCACATGGTGTAAATGACCGCGTAAAAGAAAATCGCGAACGCCAGCCACGCGGCCGCCACAAGATTTACCGCCAGCGCCAGCAATGAAACCGACGCGACCGACAGCATGAGCCCGAGCGCCAGCGCGTCGTCGGCTGCGATGCGCCCGGCGGGTATGGGGCGTTTTTGGGTGCGCGCCATGATGGCGTCGATGTCGCGGTCGTACCACATATTCAACGCCGCGCCTGCGCCGGAACCAAGCGCAATACATAGAATGGTAATGATTTGGATGAACGGATGCACATGCCCCGGCGCCATCCACATGCCTGCTGCACCCGTGAACACCACCAGCGCCATCACGCCCGGTTTCAGCAACGTGCCGTAATCGCGCAGGGTGGCGTGTGACAGAGCAGGTATGGGTTGGGCGAGGGTTGTCATGAGCTGATTTTCTTTTTGGCGGGGTCGGGTTTACGTTTCACCACGAAACCTATCGGGTGTTTTGCGGGAATGGGTGGTGGCTCCATCAACTCGCGCATGGCGGCGAATAGTTGGTTCAGGTGGCGTTTGGTGTCCTCGCTGAAATGGTCATGTTTGGACGATAATGCTTCGGCTTTTTGCTCGAGCACGTCAAGCCGTTTCGCAAAGTCACTATTATGGATGGCCAACGCACGAACGCGCACGAAACTGCGCATGATTTCGAGGTTGATCGCAATGGCCTGGCTGCTGTTCAGCACCGAGGAAAGCATGGCCACGCCTTGCTCGGTGAAGGCGTAGGGTGCCGCTCCGCGCCGTGACTTTTGTTTAATTTGAGTAACTTGCGCCGAAGTGGTCACAATCTGTGACCGGTCCTTCGCAACCTCTTGATTAGTAAGTTGAAACATAAAGTCATCGGGGAAGCGCTCGCGGTTGCGTTTCACCGCCTGAATCAACACTTTCGTGGCCACACCGTACAGCTTCGCCAAATCCGCGTCCAACATCACCCGTTGGCCACGAAAGCTACGAATCAGGCCATCGATACTTGGAACCACAGCCATTGCCTAGTGATGATCGCCGGGGTAGGCGGTTTTCACATGGCTGTAATCGGGCTGGGTTTCAAACGTGTGGAAGGGCGGCGGCGACGAGAGGGTCCATTCCAGCGTCGTGGCGCCTTCGCCCCACGGGTTGGCACCTGCCGGGCGCTTTTTCACATACATCTCGACCACCACAATCAGGAACCAGATGGCAGCGGCACCGCCGATATACGAGCCGATCGACGACCAGTAATTCCAGCCCGCATACACATCCGGATAGTCGGGAATACGGCGTGGCATGCCGGCGAGGCCGAGGAAATGCTGCGGGAAGAAGGTGAGGTTCGTGCCGATGAAGAATGCCCAGAAATGGATTTTCGCCATGGTCTGGTTATACATGTAGCCCGACATTTTGGGGATCCAGTAATAGAACGCGGTGAACACGCCGAACAGCGCGCCGAGGCTCATGGCGTAGTGGAAATGCGCGACCACATAATAGGTATCCTGAAACGACACGTCGATCACGGAGTTGGCGAGCATCACGCCGGTCACGCCGCCAACGGTGAACAGGAAAATAAACCCAAGCGCCCAGATCATTGGCGTTTCGAAGCTGATCGAGCCGCCCCACATCGTCGCGATCCACGAGAAGATTTTAATCCCCGTCGGCACCGCAATCACCATGGTGGCGATCATGTAATAGGCCTGCGTATCAACGCCGAGGCCGACGGTGAACATATGGTGCGCCCACACGACAAAGCCAAGCACGCCGATGGCCGACATGGCACCCACCATGCCCAAATAACCGAAAATCGGTTTACGCGAGAAGGTGGCGACTACTTCGGAAATAATCCCGAACGCGGGCACAATCAGTACGTACACTTCCGGGTGACCGAAGAACCAGAATAGATGCTGGAACAGCACCGGGTCGCCGCCGCCTGCGGGGGCGAAGAAGGTGGTGCCGAGGTTACGGTCGGTGAGCAGCATGGTAATGGCACCGCCCAGCACCGGCAGCGCCAACAGCAGCAGGAACGCGGTGATGAGAATGGCCCATGCAAACAGCGGCATTTTGAATAATGTCATGCCCGGTGCGCGCATGTTGAAAATGGTGACGATGAAATTGATGGCGCCGAGAATCGACGAAATACCGGCGAGGTGCAGCGAGAAAATCGCGAGGTCGACCGACATGCCGTGATGCAGGCCATCCGTCGTTGATAGCGGCGGATAGAGCGTCCAGCCCGTACCCACCCCGCGTGCTTCGCCGGAACCGACGAGTGAGCTGGCGACGAGCAGCAGCATGGCCGGCACCAGCAGCCAGAAGGAAATATTGTTCATGCGCGGGAAGGCCATGTCGGGCGCACCGATCATGAGGGGCACGAACCAGTTGCCGAAACCACCAATGAGCGCGGGCATGATGAGGAAGAACACCATCAGCAGCGCGTGTGCCGTCAGCACCACGTTGTACAGCTGGTAGTTGCCATGGAAAATCTGGTCGCCCGGTGCCTGCAATTCCATGCGCAGCATAATGGAGGCGGCCGCGCCCAGCAAACCCGCGATCAGCGCGTAAATCACATACAACGTGCCGATGTCTTTGTGGTTGGTCGAAAACAACCAGCGGCGCCAGCCGGTCGGCGTGTGGTCGTCATCTGCGTGGTCGGCGGTGGCGGCGTAGGACATAGTAGTTCCTATGAATTGAGGAATTGAAGAATTGAGGAATTGAAGAAAAGGATCATTTTAGGCGCTCGCGAAATTTTACAAGCATTCCGTAAATTTTTGCGTACTCTGGTAACCATGTATTTAATTGTTCAGGCGTGAGATAACCAAGGTCGAAACCATAAGAAATCCAAGTCTCCATTTCACTGCATGATCCCAACGCCATCGATATAAACCTCGCAAATTCTGGTTTGGAATGAGTTTGTTTGCCAAATCCTTCAGCGAGATTCGCGCATATTGATTTACTTGAGCGACGCATTTGGTCTGCCAGTGCATATTGCTCAATCTTTGGGAACGTTAGGCTGGCGCGATGCACCTCCAAGGAAATAGCGTACGCACACTTGTAGACCTCCAAGTCTTTCGCGCGTGTAACAAATTTCTCGACGATAGCCATTCCTGAATTCCTCAATTCTTCAATTCTTCAATTCCTCAATTCACCCCTAAAGCCGCGAATTGCATGGTGTCGTTTGCGGCGTATTTCAGTTGTGCGCCTTTCACCCAAGCTTCGAACTCCGGCTCGCTGACGACGACGACCATGATGGGCATGAAACCATGACCCTTGCCGCACAGCTCGGAGCACTGGCCGTAATAAATGCCTTCTTTTTCGGCCTTGAACCAGGTTTCGTTGAGGCGGCCGGGAATGGCGTCTTTCTTCACGCCGAAGGCGGGCACGGCCCAGTCATGGATCACGTCGGCACCGGTCATTTGTACTTTTACTACCTTATTGACGGGCACCACCACCGCGTTATCGACCGCAAGCAGGCGCGGTTCGTTCGGTAGCAGGTCCTTGTCGGCCTTGATGTTGGCGTCGTAGGCGATGTTGTAGTCGGGATATTCGTAGCTCCAGTACCATTGATGACCCACGACTTTCAGCGTCAAATCGGGGTTGTTCAGCGCTTCTTGGTTGAAATACACCTGATAATGCGCGCGGATCGAAGGGATGCCAATGGCGATGAGAATCAGGATGGGCACCACCGTCCACACGATTTCCACCGTCGTGTTGTGCGCGAATTTCTTCGGCACGGGGTGCGCGCTTTTGCGGAAACGGATCATGACATACAGCATCAGGCCCGTCACCAGCACCGTGATGGCGGTGATGATGACCATCACCAAATCATGCAGGTTTTCAATCGTATGCATCATCGGGCTGGCAGGGGCCTGGTAATAAAGCTGCCATGGCGTAGCGTGGCCGACGATTTTGCTGGCGTCGAACGCCTCGATTTGCGCGGCGGTTTTAAGGAGAGCGGCTTTTTCTTCGGCCGTGGGCGGCTTCACGGCGGCGGCAGGAGCGGGGGCTGCGGTTTCCGCTTTTTCAGCCGCGGCAGGCGCCGTTTCGGCCCGCACCGGCAGCGCCGAGAGCATCATCAGGGTGAGCGCAACAAAGCAAAAGGCGCGGGCGATGGATGGAAAAAGACGGGCCATAGCAACTCAACCGGTAATGGTGGATTTAATCAAGCGCGTAGCCGATGATACCATTGGATGCAAGCCGATTTGAATTAATTATCGGTCATTGATCGAGGATTGCGCCCGGGTGTGATTGTCTTATGATAGGGGAAGCTTTAGATGAGGACGCATAATGACCCAGACCGAACGTTTCTTTACCCACGCCGCCCTCGACCGCGCTGCGACCGCCGCAACGCTGAACGATGCCCTGCACGGCACCGACGACGGCGAGCTGTACCTCGAATACCGCACGAGCGAGAGCTATGTGTTCGACGACGGGCGGCTGAAAAACGCGGCCAGCGACACCCATCAGGGCTTTGGCCTGCGCGGTGTGAAGGGTGAAACCACCGCCTATGCCCACAGCGCCGAATTGTCGGACGAGGCGTTGAAACGCGCCAGCGCCACCGTGCGCGCGGTCGATGCGGGGCAAAAAGCCGTCGCCACTAAAATCGAACCGGCCTTCGGCGCCAACCATGCGTTCTATACCGGCGACAACCCGCTGGCCGCCGTGCCGTTCGAGAAAAAACTGGCGTTGCTGCAGGAAATTGACAGCTATCTGCGCGGGCGCGACAACCGTGTGAAACAAGTGTCGGTGTCGCTGCTGGGCAGCTGGCAGCAGGTGACGATTATGCGTGCCGATGGCCGCATGGCGAGTGATACGCGCCCGCTGGTGCGCCTGAATGTGCAGGCGGTCGTCGAGCAAAACGGGCGCATGGAATCTGGCGGTTCGGGCGCGGGTGGGCGCGTGATGTATGACGCGTATCTGGACCGCGCCGGCTGGCAGGCCGTGGCCGACGAAGCACTGCGCCAAGCCTTGGTGAACCTCGACTCGCGCCCGGCACCTGCGGGCGAATTGCCGGTAGTGCTGGCAGGCGGCTGGTGCGGTGTGCTGCTGCACGAAGCAGTGGGCCACGGGCTCGAGGGCGACTTCAACCGCAAGGGCAGCTCCACTTTTTCCGGCCGCATTGGCGAGCAAGTGGCGGCCAAAGGCGTGACGGTGGTGGATGATGGCACGTTCGAAAATCGCCGCGGTTCGCTGACGATCGACGACGAGGGCACGCCGACGCAACGCAATATATTAATCGAAGACGGCGTATTAAAAGGTTACCTGCAGGACCGCATGAATGCGCGCCTGATGGGCGTGGCCGCCACCGGCTCGGGCCGCCGTGAAAGCTACGAATACGCCCCCATGCCGCGCATGACGAACACGTTTATGCTAGGCGGCAATCACAGCCAAGCCGAGATGATTCAAAGCGTAAAACGCGGCGTGTTTGCGGCGCATTTAGGTGGCGGTCAGGTCGATATCACCAGCGGCAAATTCGTGTTTAACGCGACGGAAGCCTACCTCATCGAAGACGGTAAAATCACCGCGCCCTTGAAGGGCGCAACCCTCATCGGCTCCGGGCCCGAAATCATGACCCGCATCACCATGGTGGGCGACGACATGGCGCTCGACCCCGGTGTCGGCACGTGCGGCAAAGCGGGCCAGTCGGTGCCCGTCGGCGTGGGCCAGCCGAGCTTAAAAATCAGCGCCATTACCGTGGGCGGCACGGAGGTTTAGCTGTTGCTTAACGGCGCTACCCCCCAATTGTGACAGTTGTGTGAAGATTTGGCCAAAACCCGTGGTTTAAGTTGCAGCCATGGCCCTCCTTACGTTATTCTGACCTCAAGAAGCGCGTTTACACTTTAACCATTATTGTCACAAAACTGTCATAATTCTCGTTAACGTTGTTAACGATTCATTAGGAAAGTTTCGGTATTCTGGTGATAAGGAAAACGCTTTAGGGTTTTGGAGTTCAAGCAATGATTGTTCACTCGGCTCAAGATTTGGCACTTTCGACCGTTGTCGGTGCTGATTCCCAACGTGCAGCACACGCCGCCATGAAAACTCTGGATGATCTCGCAGAAGGCTTGGGTTTGGCCCCTAAACGTGGAGAGCTCACTCAATCGCAAGACTCAAAAAATATTGCGGCTGGAACGATGGGGCTTGCAGGCATGTTAGCAAAAATGGCTTTCACGAGCCCCGAGGGTATCCAAGTTGGTGCAGGCGGTGGCAAAGGCTCGAGCTTCACGCTCGGCGGCTAATTCAGCCACGCCCCGGGCATAAAAACCCGAAAAACCTTCCCTAAATAACGTTCTGGCTTTATATTCCGTGGCCGTAACACCAACATGGGTGGCCATGAACACGACCTGGAAAACCGGCGCCTATAGCAAGAACTCGACGCCTGTCGAGCTGGACGATGCGCTGCTGGCCGAAAAAGTGGTGATCCTGCTGCAAGGCAGAAACATCTATGGCGACGCGATTTTCACCTACCTGCAGCTCACCCTCAAATCCCTCCAGCAATTGCGCGACAAAATGCGCAAATCCGAGGATTTTATGCCCGCCGAATACGGCACGGTGCTGGCCGCCGGGCGCGGCGAGCCCAGCGCCGAAATGCGCTCGGAAATGGCGGTCACCCACAACATGATCGACGTGCCCCGCCCCAAAGCCGCCCCGCCGCCGGGCTACGCCGTGCCCCAACCGAAATTGTGGGACGATTAGGGGCGGATGGCAGAGCGGACCGGCTGCGTCGTCGCGTCCGGCTTGCCGAATCCTCATGGTGCGCTGCTACACTCCGGTGTCGCCAATCCCGCCACTTCTAGCGACCGGCCCACTCTGCCATCCGCTGGAAGTAGGTTGCGCGTATTATCGGCCGTTTCGGATAATTTTTGTACATCATATCCGTTTTGTCATTCCCCGAATCGCAAAGCGATTATAGGGGAATCCAGCGTGCGAAGCACAGGCAAGATTACTGAGTAAATAGCAAAATTATTCAGAGTGAATATTGCTGCGAAGACTCGCAGCGCTGGATTCCCCTATAATTTTGCCAGCAAAATTCGGGGAATGACGCGAAGTGTGCTGCCCTCCCTTAACACTTCTTTAACGCATATCCGTTACCTTCAGGGTTCAGGCAACCGATGGAGATGACCATGCCATTACTTGGCGAATTACAGATGAAAGCGATGATCGACGCGCAGGTATTCGGCGCGCGCAGCGATTGGGAAAAGCACGAGATGGGCGGTCATGCCACCTTCATCAAGCCCATCGGCACGCGCGACGTGGAACTGAAAGCCCGCATCGCCAGCCGGTTCGACGAGCTAGGCTTCATCCCCAAATTCTTCCGCGAAGGCGCCCGCGAGTTCGTAGCCTTGGAGGGCGTAAAATCAGCCCGCTACAAGGATGTCGAGGAAGCGTTTACGCAGCAGATATTGGCGAAGCTGTAGGAGAGGGTCTAGGGGTTAGGGTCTAGGGTTTAGAGAGGAATCATACTTTTCACTAAACCCTAGACCCTAACCCCTAGACCCTAAATCTTCACCACGTCCCGCATGGTGTAAAACCCGTTTGGCTTATGGCTGGCCCACTCGGCGGCGACCAGTGCGCCGCGGGCGAAAATGTCGCGGTTAGCGGCTTTATGGCTGATCTCGATGCGTTCGCCGGGGCCGGCGAACATCGTGGTGTGGTCGCCGACCACATCGCCGCCGCGAATGGTCGAGAACCCAATGGTGCCAGCTCGGCGCGGGCCGGTATGGCCGTCGCGCGATTTCACCGCCTGTTCGTTCAAATTCACTTTGCGCCCGCGCGCGGCGGCTTCGCCAATGGCCAGCGCCGTGCCGGAAGGGGCATCGACCTTGTGGCGGTGGTGCATTTCGATAATCTCGATGTCGTATTCCGGCCCCAGTTTGCTTGCAGTATGCTCGACGAGCGCCAGCATCAAATTCACCCCGATGGACATGTTGGCCGACCACACCACCCGGGTTTGTGCGCCTGCGCGAATGAGGGCTTCTTTCTGCGTCGAGTTCAGCCCCGTCGTGCCGGAAATAAGGATGCGCTGATGCATCGCGGCCAGGCCCGCCAGCCCCACCGCATGTTCGGGGGCCGAGAAATCGACCACGGCGTCGGCCATGGTGAATAGCTGCGCGGTTTGCTCGACCAGCATTTCGGCCGCAAAACTGATGCCCGCGTGTTCGAACTGGCTTTTGGCGAACCCTTGGGTGCCCGGGCGAATGCCAGCGCCCACCAGCTCGAGTGTGGGGTGGGCGCTGAGCGCTTTAATCAGCGCAATGCCCATGCGCCCCGCCGCCCCCGAAATGCCCACTTTTAACGGAATTGTCATACTTTTCGCCTACCCATTTGCTACACTCAAGCCCATAAACCGACTTGCAGGAAATGAAAAGCCCCGATGACAGATCAATCGCACCACACCTCACAAGAAGCTACGTCCGCTACGGTCACCGACCTCGCGACCGCCACGGAACAACGCTATATCGACTGGCTTTTCGGCCAAGGGGTGGCGGGATGGAAATATAAAGGCCACGCACGGTACGAGCGGGTAGTCACCGCGCCGAAAGATATGCCGTATAATAGCGACACAGCTTTCCACGTACGCCAGTGGTTGCAAAAGCGCCTGCCGGATTTTACTTGTAATGTCCGCTGCTCAGAAAATGAACTTCATGTCATAGCACATTCGGCGCTCAGCGTCCTGCTGGATAAGTATGGTGTTGAGGTTCACAATGCAGGCTCTCTTGCGCCGGGCACACCTCCCTCAGTAAAGCAGGATGCGCATGCATTGTTGAAATATTGCCTGCGCACACCAGGTCTTTGGCACGAACTCCCTGATGCCACTCCGGCGCGAATCTATTACACGCTGCATTTGTCGCGGGCGCAGCTGGAGGCGCAGGAGCTTGACCTCAACGACGAAAATGCGATTCACGATTGGGCGCGGGGCGTGGTGGCAGAGCAGCTCGGGTGCGCCATGAGTTCGCGTGTTGCCCACACCGAGGACGGGTTCGCGCTGCGTATCACGCTGCTGCAGGACGATCTGAAGCTGATAAAAAATGCCGATGCACAGGGACGAAAAGACAACCCCACGGTCACCAGCATGGTTGATCGATTGGCCCAGCGTGCCGAAAATAAGTCATACAGCGGGCCACGAAACGGCCACTAGCCGCAAACGCTCGACAGGAGAAGCACATGTTACGCGAACACCCGAAAGCCGATGCACCGGGCAGCGTTTTCTGGGAGCGCGCCCTGCGCCATGAAACTCTTGACGGCGAACCCACGCGTCGCCGCGACGTGCTGGAGCTAAAGCTCTACGCGGGCGAGGGCGGACACGCGATCAGCAAGCTATGGAATGCGCTGGAGGGGTTACGCGCGGCGGAGCGCCTGCCACCCACCATGGTGCTGTCGCGGGCGGGGCATCACATCCATCTTCGGATTGCGGGTTTGCCGGTCGACGCGAACCAGCCACACGCCGAGCGGTATGCGCAAGACGCATTGCGTGACGCCATACAAGCCACGGGCAAAATGTTGGGGATGAGCGATCGCTCGCACGATTCGGACATTATCGGCTATCTGGCGCACCTGCCCGAAATCGCAGAGATTGCGCAGATTAGCTACCGCGACCGTAAGGCTCAAACGAACGATCGCTAGCCGCTATTCTTTTAAGTCGCCCCAGAATTCTTTCACCTTGTCGAAAAAGCTTTCGCTTTCCGGGCTGGTAGGTTTACCGCCGTTCGATTTGTCGAATTCCTTGAGCAGATCTTTCTGTTTTTTGCTCAGGTTCACGGGGGTTTCCACCGCGACCTCCAAATACATATCGCCTTTCGCCGAGCTGCGTAGCACGCTCATTCCTTTGCCGCGCAGGCGGAACTGGTGGCCGGTTTGGGTGCCTTCGGGAATCGTCACTTTCACGCGCCCGCCATCGATCGTGGGCACTTCGATATGGCCGCCGAGCGTGGCGCTCGAGAACGGAATGGGCACCTGGCAGAAAATATTCGCCCCGTCGCGGCGGAAAATTTTGTGCGGCTTGAGGGCGATGAAAATATACAAATCGCCCGCCGGGCCGCCGCGGAAACCCGCTTCCCCTTCTCCTGCCAAACGAATGCGCGTGCCTTCCTCGACGCCCGAGGGAATGGTGACCGACAGAGTTTTTTCTTTCCGCACCCGGCCGGAGCCCGCGCATTGTTTGCAGGGGTTTTTAATCACTTTGCCGGTGCCATGGCAGGTGCCGCAGGCGCGCTCGACGGTGAAGAAACCCTGTTGCGCCCGCACCGCACCTCGCCCGCCGCAGCTGGGGCAGGTTTCGGCGCTGGTGCCCTTTTCAGCGCCACTGCCCGCACAATTATCGCAGGCGGCCGAGGTGGTGATTTTCACGCTTTGCTGTTTGCCGCGGAACGCTTCTTCGAGCGTGATTTCCAGATTATAGCGCAGGTCGGAACCGCGCGCCGCGCCGCTTTGCGCGCTTTGCTGGGCCGCACCGCCGCCGCGCCTGCCGCCGGTGAATTCGGAAAATAAATCCTCAAAAATATCCGAGAAATTGCCCGCCTGTGAAAAACCGCTGAAGCCCGCGCCACCACCACCGCCACCGCCACCGCTCATGCCGCCGGTGAAGGCGTCGTGGCCGTAGCGGTCGTAAGCCGCGCGTTTCTGGGGATCTTTCAGCGTGTCGTAGGCTTCGTTGATCGATTTGAACTTCTTCTCAGCCTCGGCGTTCCCGGCGTTTTTGTCCGGGTGATATTGCATGGCAAGTTTGCGATACGCCTTCTTCAGCTCGTCTTCCGACGCGCCTTTTGCGACCCCCAATGTTTTGTAAAAATCGTCTGCCATGGTTTAGTGCTTCTGTAAACGTTGTAAAATAAATCCCGGAGCGCGATGCTGATGGAGAATCGCAATCACAATGACCTCTCCCTGTCCATGACGATAATACACATCATACGGAAATGGATTCAGCAATAATCGACGTGTGGTGCCACGAACAATAGGGTAAAGCGTTGGCATCGCGCGCACCGCGGTTATTTTTTCAGCCATGGTGCGCTTGAAGCGATCGCCGATCACTGCATTTTCGCGACGATACCACGCTACGATGGATGCAACGTCGGCTTTGGCCTCGCGGGTGAATTTAAGAGCGAGCGACACGCGAGACTATTCGGGCCACAGGCTTTTTTTGACGTCTTCCCAATCGTGTAATTCTGTTTGCCCAGCATCGAGCAGGGCGACCCGCCGATCCAATTCGGCCGCTTGCTCGGGAGTCAGCGGCGCGTTTTCCGACTCGCGCTCCACTTCCAGCAGCAGCTCATGCGCCAGAATGCATTTTTCATCGAGCGAAAGCGTCGAAAAATCGAACTTGTCACGAATGGCCATAGCTACTCCTGTGTATCGCCGCGCAGTGTAACACTAGCTCGCCTTTTTGTCATCGCCCGAGATGTCCTCGAACTGTGCGTCGACCACTTCGCCATCCGCCGTCGGGGCGCTCGGCGCTTCCGTCGAGGCTTCACCCGCGTCACCCGCAGGGGCGCTGCTTTGCGCTTTGTAAATGGCTTCGCCGAGCTTCATCACCGACTGGCTGAGGGCTTGCGCCTTGGCTTCGATGTCGGCTTTGTTGCTTGATTCCAGCACGTCACGCACGGCTTTGATGTCGGTTTCGATTTGCGAACGTTCGGCCTCCGACACTTTATCGCCATGCTCGCGAAGGTTCTTCTCAGCCTCGTGCGCCAAGGCTTCCGCCTTGTTTTTTGCTTCAATCAGCGAGCGCTTTTCTTTGTCGGAGGCAGCGTTCGCTTCCGCGTCCTTCACCATTTTCTCGATGTCGGCGTCGCTTAAGCCACCACTCGCCTGAATACGGATTTGCTGCTCTTTATTGGTGGCTTTGTCCTTCGCGCTCACGTTCACGATGCCGTTGGCGTCGATGTCGAACGTCACTTCGATTTGCGGCATGCCGCGCGGGGCCGAGGGAATGCCGACCAGGTCGAACTGGCCAAGCACTTTGTTGTCTGCCGCCATTTCGCGCTCGCCCTGGAACACGCGAATGGTCACCGCGGTTTGGTTGTCGTCGGCGGTCGAGAAGGTTTGCGATTTTTTGGTGGGGATTGTCGTGTTGCGGTCAATCAGGCGGGTGAACACGCCGCCGAGCGTTTCGATGCCGAGCGACAGCGGGGTCACGTCGAGCAGCAGCACGTCTTTCACTTCGCCTTTCAGCACGCCGCCTTGAATGGCCGCACCGATGGCCACCACTTCATCCGGATTCACGCCGCGATGCGGGTCTTTGCCGAAAAAGTTTTTCACGATTTCGATCACTTTTGGCATGCGCGTCATACCGCCCACGAGCACCACTTCGTCGATGTCTTTTGCATCCACGCCGGCGTCTTTCAGGGCTTTTTTGCACGGCTCGACGGTGCGCTGGATCAAATCATCCACCAGCGATTCGAGCTTGGCGCGGGTGAGCTTGATGTTCAGATGCTTCGGCCCGTTGGCGTCGGCGGTGATGAACGGCAAATTCACGTCGGTCTGTGTCGTCGAACTCAATTCGATTTTCGCTTTCTCGGCGGCCTCCTTCAGGCGTTGCAGCGCGAGCTTGTCGTTGCGCAAATCAATCGCGTCGGATTTTTTGAATTCGTCGGCGAGGTAATCCAGAATCCGCATGTCGAAATCTTCACCGCCCAAAAACGTATCGCCGTTGGTGGATTTGACTTCAAACACGCCGTCGCCGATCTCCAACACTGACACGTCGAACGTACCGCCGCCGAGGTCGTAGACCGCAATCGTCTGGCCGTCTTTTTTCTCGAACCCGTAGGCGAGCGCTGCCGCCGTCGGCTCGTTGATGATGCGCAACACGTTCAGGCCCGCGATTTTACCGGCGTCTTTGGTGGCTTGGCGCTGGGCGTCGTTGAAGTAAGCGGGCACGGTGATGACTGCATCCGTCACTTTTTCGCCGAGGTAATTCTCGGCGGTTTCTTTCATTTTGCCGAGGGTGAAGGCGGAGATCTGCGACGGGCTGTATTTCTCGCCGCGCGCCTCGACCCACGCATCGCCGCTGTCGGAGCGGGTGATTTTGTAAGGCACCATTTTCAGGTCCTTCTGCGTAATCGGGTCGTCATAGCTGCGGCCGATGAGGCGCTTTACCGCGAACACAGTGTTTTCGGGATTGGTGACGGCCTGACGTTTGGCGGTCTGGCCTACCAGCCGGTCGCCGTCGGCCGTGAAGGCGACGATGCTTGGGGTGGTGCGGGCGCCTTCGCTGTTTTCCAGCACTTTGGCGGTGCCGCCGTCCATAATGGCGACGCAGGAGTTGGTGGTGCCTAAATCGATGCCGATGACTTTTGCCATGATGTTTTTATCCTCGTGAATGATGCTCGGTAATGGCCGGGAAATCCTTGGGTTTTACCCATAATTTCCGCAGCTTCGAGTGGCTAAATAAGGATAATTTCCGCCGTTGCAAGGGGCGTGTTACAAAAATGTTAGGTGGTGGGCGCGTGCCTGAGTATCATCGCGTTCCTTTGGGGGGACGCGCCCCGTGGTTACGCGTAACACAAGTTGAGGGCTGGCGCATGCTAAGCGACGAAGAGGACACTCTCATCGATTTTCTCGAGGAGAAATTCGGCTGCCATACCATCATTCTGTTTGGCTCGCGCGCGAAAGGCACGCACGGGCCGGATAGCGACTGGGACGTGCTGGCCATCAGCCGGGGCGGGCACCAGAACTGGTATCACGGGAAGCTGGACGGCGTGGGTGAAGTGAGCGCCTACATCTATCCCGAAAGCCATGTGCCCTACGACCCGCAAAATCCCTCGCCGTTATACGACATGTATTTCGCGCGCCTGCGCCACGGGCGCGTGCTGGTCGAGGAAAATGGGGCCGGGCAGGCCATCATCGCGCGTGCCAAAACGATGTACCAGCAGGGCGTGGCCAAACCGCCCCCATATCTCGAGGATCGTTTTCGCTACGTCGCGTTCGTTCATGGCATCAAAGGCATGCTGAGCGAAAAGAAAACGCCGGAGGAGAAATTTCTCCTGCGCTGTGAAACGCTGCCGTTTTCAATCACGCTGTATTTCAAGATGCGCAAAATGTGGCGCATGAGTTATGGCGATACATTCGCCTATATGCAAAAAGCCGATGCAAAGGGTTATGCACTGCTGATGCGAGCCCTGCAGCCCGATGCTTCGGTGGACATCGTGGCTCAATGGCTTGAACACGCGATGACCCCGCCTGCGGAGGAGTATATAGTCCAGTTGTAGGCAGAACGAGTTTCACGGAGTTGCAGTGGGGGGAGTTGCAGTGGGGGCACAATAATTTATTGTGCCCCCAGATGCGCCCCCACATGCGCCCTGCGCCCATACGTCCCCCATACGCTCTCATAGGCTCTCATAGCGGCCTAATAGGGGCCGCTCTAACGGAGCGCCCTAAAGGGGCACAATAAATTATTGTGCCCCCAATTGAGAGCTGCTATGTATCAAATATGCCGAAAGTTGCTCGCCTAATCGCACCGAATATGCCGCACCACGTGATTCAGCGTGGCAATCGGCGGCAGGACGTATTTTTTGAGGCGGCGGATTATCGCATGTATCTTGCGTTGCTGCGTGAGCAGGCGGAGACGGGCGATTTTTACATCCATGCGTATTGTTTGATGCAAAATCACGTTCACTTGATCGTGACGCCACTGCACGAAACAGGGTTAAGACGTATCGGCGAGGCGCATCGGCGCTACACCCGCTATCTCAATAAGAAAAAGGGCTGGCGGGGCTATCTATGGCAAGGCCGATTCAGTTCGTATCCCATGGACGAAGCTTATGCTTATGAAGCCCTGCGGTATGTAGAATTAAATCCCGTGGTGGTCGGAATATGCCGGCACCCTGCAGAATATCGCTGGAGCAGCGCTCGTCAACGGATCGGTAAGGATAGCAGCGGAGATTTCAAAGTGGCTGCCTTGCCCTCCGCTCAATTTGCCATAGATGACTGGGAGCATTACTGGAGCGAGGCGCTCAGCCGCCGCCAAATGTTCGAAGCGTTCCTATCGCACGACGAAGTGGCAATGAAGTAGCAATGTGCCCAAGTGGCAATGGGGGCACAATAATTTATTGTGCCCCCTTCGCTGGTGCCCCCTTCGCTGCCCCCTTCGCTGCCCCCTTCGCTGTGCCCCCTTCGCTGTATTGTGCCCCCTTCGCTGGGACATTATTGGCAATTTCCAGTTGTAATGTACTCGTTACAGCCGACGTCGAAATATGTATTTTGATTGCATATTTCCCCGCCCGCACACGTAACGTAATTCGTAGTAAACGAGACACCATTACACCCGCCTATAACGTCTGGACATGAGACACAATCTGGTAACTCGCGAGCACATGCTTGTGTGCTGCCGCCATTGCTGCCTTGGCAACTCCAATAGGCAAAGCCGCCACATCCAGGGCTAGTAAAACCAATGACGGTTCCGCTATTACAGGTCAGGCCTGGCTCGTTACAGCTGCCATTTACCGGCACCGCACACGCCGCATTGGCGTTCGAGCAGTTGCTTGTTGATCCACCATTAGCGCCGATGCACTGCCAGGTTTTCGCACCGTTACAGCCTGAGTCGGCGCCATTGGCTGGCGAACCGGCATTGCATGACCAATCGGCGCCGCCACAGGCACCATTGACGGGGCACGCGGCGTTGGCTTTGGAGCAACTGGCGTTGCTCCCTCCGCCACTGCCGGAGCAAGTCCAGGTAGAGCTGCCGCCACAGCTACCCGCGACATTGGAAGTGGAGCTGCCCGTCGTACAAGCATACTGCACGCTGTTGTTGCACACGCCATTGACGACGCACGCGGCGTTGGCTTTGGAGCAACTGGCACTGCTCCCTCCGCCACTGCCTGCGCAAGTCCATGTAGAGCTGCCACCGCAGCTGCCTGCGACGTTGGAGGTAGAGCTGCCCGTCGTACAAGCATACTGCACACTGTTATTGCACACGCCATTGACCGGGCAGGCAGCATTGGCGATAGAGCAGGTGCCGGAAGTCGTGCCTCCGCCACTGCCCGCGCAGACCCAGGTGGAGCTGCCACCGCAACTGCCGGGGTTTTGCGAGGCAGCGCTACCCGGCGCGCAGCCATATTGCACACTGTTATTGCACACGCCATTGACCGGGCAGGCAGGGTTGGCGAGGGAGCAGGTGCCGGAGTTCGCGCCGCCATTTTGCCCGGCGCACACCCAGGTGCGGGTTTGGTTGCAGGCGCTCTGGCCGTTATCGCTGGTGGCGGTGCCGGCGATGCAGCCCAGTGCGACAGTGATGTCACAGACCCCGTTTGCCGGGTCTAGCTTTTTACCGCCGTAGCTCACCAGATCGTCCGAGAAAGCTGCGGGGTTGGTGCCGTTATTCTGGTCGGTGTAATACAGGGTGGCGTTGGTAAGGTCGCAGTTCTCGCTGTCGATACGGGTGCCCACGCTGCACCAGCCGTGGCTGGCGGCACCGTAATTGCCTTTCACGGCGCCCGCCGCGTCGGACCCGTGGCTGATGACGGCGTAGCCGGCTTGGGTGGTGACCGGCACGCTGGTGCCGAGTGTACCGCGGCGCACCGTGATGGGCCCGATGGCGCTGGGGAAGCTACCGGTGGTGGTGAAATTCTGGCCCACCACGTAGCTGAATTTATTGCCCCAGCAATCGGTGGCGAACGAGGTGGGCAGTTGCAGCGCCTGAAATGGCAGCGCCCCGAACAGCACCGGGTTGCTGGCGAACGCGCCGCTGGCCAGCGTGTCGATCGCGCCGCCCGATGCTTCACGGCCGTAATTGGGGCTGGTGACGTTAAAACTACGCCCGGCGGGCGTGGGCAGGCGGCCCTTGCTGTCGATGAAACGTTGCAGCGCGTCTTTGATGGTCACGATTTGTGTGCGGGTTTGGGCGTAGCAATCGACATTGGTCGACACCTGCGCCGCCTGCATGCCGAAACCCACCATCAGCCCCACTACCAGCAGCACCACCGACAACTCGATGAGCGTGAATGCGGCGAAGCGGGAATATTTTTTGTGCATGTCCAAATGTTAACAAATTGGCTAAAAAATGGCAAGCACCGTGCATGTAAAAACGCTAATGAAAGCAAAAAAGAACCTAAAATGTCACCATAATGTCGTCCCCACCCACACCCAAAAGCCGTAAATGCGGGCAATGGGAGAGGCAATGGGGGGAGGCAATGGGGGCACAATAGTTTATTGTGCCCCCATTGCCCCCTTCGCTGTAATTTGAAGTTGCCTTCGCTGAGCGGAGAGAATGAAATTTCTCAACGTGCGCAGGTCTTACCATTGACGGCACTGATTTGCGAAAAAGGCAGCGCACCTGAAACCAAAGTAGGCGTCGAGCGTGATGTGAGAGTGCCGTCGCCCAATTGGCCCGAAGTGTTTCTGCCCCAGCAATAAGCGGTCCGTGCAGTGTCGATACCGCAGGCGATGCCATTAAACACAGACAGCTGAGTGAAGACGATACCGCCCGATACAGGGGTGGGAACACTCTTATTCACGATGGTGCCGTCGCCAATCTGGCCTGAATTGTTGAGTCCCCAGCAATACGCGGCCCCGACGCTGGTGAGGCCGCAGGTTAAATTCCCGCCAGTAGAGATTTGCGTAAAAGTTAGGCCGCCCGAAACAAGGGTCGGAGATGTACGTGGGGTTGTCGTCGTGCCGTCACCCACTCGGCCGGAAAAATTCGCACCCCAGCAATAAGCAACGCCCGCTGCGGTTAACCCGCACGTACCACTCCCGCTGCTACTGATCTGGGTAAACAGCAGACCGCCACTAACGGCGGTTGGCACCAGCCGTTGTGTGGTGGTGCCGTCGCCAATTGCCCCGTTAGAGTTGTCACCCCAACAATACGCGGCACCTGCAGGGGTAAGAGCGCAGGTGCCTACGCCATCCCCGTGAGTTTGGATTTGACTGAAGGTGAAGCCGCCGGAAACCGCTGTAGGTGTATTTTTATTAATCGTGCTGTTGTCCCCCAGAGCCCCGTATGCGTTATAGCCCCAACAGTAAGCAATACCCGCATTAGTTATTGCGCAGGAATTGCCATAGCCAGCTTCCAACTGTTTAAACGTAAGCCCGCCCGCCACCGCGGTGGGAACGTAGCGATCGGTGTTGGTTCCATCACCGACCTGGCCATAGGTACCTTCACCCCAGCAATAAGCTGCGCCGCTAGCGGTTAAGCCGCAGCTATTGGTGAAAGCGCTAATCAGCTGAGCAAAGCGTAATCCGCCCGATACGGCGGTCGGCACCAGCCGTTGGGTGGTGGTGCCGTCACCTAAACCGCCATAAGTGTTTGCGCCCCAGCAATAGGCTGCTCCTGTCAGCGCACTCTCCGGCACCGCATAAGCACTAATCACGTCGTCGTAGTAGGTGCTCGCGGTGGCGTTGCTGTGGGTGTAGCTGGGGCGGTTGATGAAGAGGATATCATTGTCGCAGTTTTCCTCGCGCAGCACGGTGGAAGCCGCAGGGCAGCCAATGGCGGGTGCGGTGGCGGTTGAAGGGGTGGCGCCAATGCCGTCGCGGCCGTAGCTCAGCACCACAAAGTCGGGTGAATTGAGGGGCGTGTTGGCCACGGGGTCGATCAGCACGGGGCGGTCGGTGACGGTGGTGCCGTCGCCACTGGTGGCGGTGCCGATGCCGCCCGCGGTGAGCTGCCGGTGCACGACATACATAATGCGGTTGCCCCAGGGGTCGATGGCGTCGGCGGCTTCAACACCGAAGCTGGCCAGTGTCGTGAACGGCAGCGCGCCGCGAATGACGTTGCTGTCGGTGCTGTTATTCGTGAGTTTAAGAATCGAGATGCCTGCGGGCGTGCCGGTTTCGCAGGCGCTGACGGGCACGCCGTAATTGGCATCGGAAGTGGGCAGGGTGGCGCTGGCGGGGCATGGATAGCGGTTGCCGTTCACCAGCGCATAGTTGGTGAGTGCCGTGCCGATGCGTTTCAGTTGCGCCGCCGCGTCCGCCTGGCGGTCGATCTGGCGAGTGCCGGTATTACGGTCGATGGCGGCGGCACCAACGATGGCAAAGGCCGCGAACAAGCCTGCGATCACCACCATCGAGAAACCCTGAAGCTGCGATGTGCGTTTTACGGACATAGTGTGGTCTTTCCCGTAGCATTAACCGTACCGCCCCACAGGCACGTCGCCGCGCAAGGTGAGGTAGTTATCACTACCCGGCTGCACAGGCGCGGGCTGCTCATGTTCGCGGGAGCGGCAGGCACATTGGTGGTGCAGGGGGCGCACCATTGCTCGCACACCGCAGGTGATGTGGAGCAGGTGAGTGTGGTGGGGGTGACGCTGGCGACGTTGCTAAGCGGGGCCTGGCCCGCGAGATTGGTATCCCACACCATGTAATCATCGTAGAAGGTGCTTGCCTGCGTGCCGTCGAAATAGCGGCCATCGATGAAGCTGTTGTCTTCGTCGCAATTTTCTGCATCGGGACTGGTGCTGCCGCAGGAGCCGATGACACTGGTGCTATCGACCGGATAGGCACCGCGCCCGTCGGGCCCGTGGCTAAGCGCGACAAAGGCCGCGACGCCATTGGCGGCAGCGCTGTTATCGGCGACGGGCAGGCGCGTTGCGATCTGGGCGCTGCTAAGCGTGCCATAATACACCAGCGGACCGCCAATGACGGGTTTGAGGTAACTGTCGGGCCCCTCCGTGAGGTTGGCGTTGGCGGCGTAGGTGATTTTATCGCCCCATGAATCGGCGGCGAAACTGTCGGGCAGGCCGAGGGTGCGCACCGGAATCATGCCAATGTAGGTTTCGCCGCTAAGCACCACGCCCGAAGCCGTGCTGCAGCTGGGCACGGTCACATAGGCCACCGCACCATTGAAAATAGTGGCCGTGGCCGAGCCACCCGAGCCACCACCACCCGTAAGGCTGACCGTGGGGGCGCTGGTGTAGCCCGAGCCCGCCGCGGTGAGCGCCACGCCGGTGACGGCCCCAGCCGTCACGCTCGCGCCCAAAGTGGCCGCCGCCCCCGTGCCACCACCGCCCGAGAACGTCGCGGTGAAGGGGCCGGTGTAGCCGGTGCCGCTATATTGGCGGCCTTCCACCCCGTAATTGGCGCTGCTTGGGGTCAGCGTCCGGTCAGCGGGGCAGGGAAGGTAGCCATTTTGCCGTGCAAACTGGTTCAGTGCCTTTTTGAGGGCAGCGAGTTTTTCCTGCGTCGCCAAACGGTCGGCGCCCTTAAGGGCATTGCCACCAAGGCCAATGCCCATGGCTGCCACGAGTGAAACAATGATCAGCACCACACTGAGTTCGAGCAGGCTGAATCCGCGATGCTGCATGCGGTTCATAATTGCCCCTTGGTGCGCCAGACCACAATATCATCGAAGATGTTCGCCTCGACGCCGCTGCCGGTATTGAAGCGACTGTCGTAGAATACATTGAAGGGGATGGTGCCGCCAATGCTGGCCGTGTCGAGCCCCGAACCGCTGATGGCGGCGCAGTTCTGGCTGTCGATGGCGAGGTCGAAGCTGGTGGTGGTTGGGGTTGATAGGCAGTTCAGCACCGGGTTTGAGCTGCTGACCACCCCCGTCCCGTTACGGTTGACGCCGCCGCGCTGGTTGGCGCCGCTGCTGAACACGAAATACGCCGCGCCATTGGATGGGCTAGCGGTGGGGTCGGCCAGCACGTCGCAGGTGCCGCTGCAAGGCTGCTTGAGCAACCCGCTGCGTACTTCGATATTCCCGTTCGTGCCATTAAAGCTGTAGGCATTGGTGAGGCCTTGGGTGACTACATAGTTAATGCGTACGCCATAGGCGTCGAGCCCGGCTGAAACCGGCAGGCCAAGCTCGGCGGTGGGGATGCTGCCGAAATAAAGCGCATTGGTACCCGCCACCAACTGCGCCCCACTGCCGCCGGTGTTGGCCGTGAGCGTGGGTTCTCTGTAGTAGCCACTTCCGGCAACAGTAACAGTGCCGGCCGTAATGATGCCGCCGCTTTGGGTATAGGTAGCACTCGCACCCGATCCGCCGGTGCCGGTATTGTTGAACGTAACGCCGCTACCGGAATAGCCGGTACCGCCCGCTTTAACGCCCACAGCCACCACACCGCCGGTGAAAATACTGCTCGTGGGCGCACAATCTTCGAACCCATACGTGGTGCCAGCGCTATACGATTCCGCTTGCGTGCGATTGGCCGGGCACGGCAGGCGACCGGTGATGCGATAGTAATTTCGCAGCGCCTGGTCGATGGCGGCGATTTTATCACGGGTGGAGGTATAGGCCGTGCGGCCCAGGTAAATGCTGGTCGCCTCAAGCCCCATCACTGCAATGATGCTGACGATGGCAATCACCACCGACATTTCAAGCAGGCTAAACCCTCGGCAATGGGCAGGCAGGGCACCGGCGCGGTGGGGTAATTTCATGTCGTTATTATACAGCAAAATAGTTACCAAGGGATTAATACGCACGGACACGACGATTCGTAGCTTTATTATTTCAGCCCTGCGGTTTTTTTGCTACGACCAGCATGTGGGGCGATAGCTCAGCGGTTAGAGCAGGGCGCTCATAACGCCTTGGTCGGGGGTTCAAATCCCTCTCGCCCCACCACCCTACGCCCTGCGGGCTTCGGGTGGCAGGCCACCCCTTTGTGGACTGACGCACGGAACCGCAACTTAGGCGTAGGAGTGTCGCCCGAAGCTCCACTTTATCTCCCGAAGCTTTAGCGTAGGGAGATGGAGCGTAGGGGGACTGGAGGGTTTATGTACTATGTTTACTTCCTCGAAATGAACAACGGCGACATTTACGCTGGGTCCACACCCGATCTGAGGCGTCGGTTTGAATCACACCAGAATGGGCAGGTCATCTCCACAAGCAAATATCTTCCAGTAACGCTGAAAGCGTATGTAGCAGTCGAAACACAAAAACGAGCGCGGGAGCTGGAAAAATATTTTAAGACTGGCTCTGGCAAGGCAGTTGCACGCAAGCGTTTTTTGTCATGATAAATACTACTATAGCCCGAATATCTTTGCAGCAAATTCTTTTGCTATTTTTTTATTCTTCTGAGCGATGCGTTCGTCTGTCCCGCTATAATGGAAGTAACAGCCGCCGTATTTTATTCCCAAATACTCGCAGGTTTGCTGAAAAATAGGCTCAAAGCCATTTATGCCCCCAGGATGTTCTGAGTACGAGCTGATAATGTACAGCGTCTTTCCACGCATCTGACGTCCCGACTCTTTATTGTTTTCAAGCCAATCGCTGAAACGATCTACGAACGTTTTCATGATCGCACTCATCGTATACCAATAGACAGGTGTGGCGAGGATGACCGGATGATGCAGAACCATTTTTTGTACAATCTTTGCGAAATCATCGCCTGCGTTACGGTGTTCGTAATCATACGCAGAAATGTTCACTTCGTTGAGGTCAATGATCGGCACATTGCGCTGGCCAACAACCAACTGAATCGCATCACGCGTATTTCCTTGGCTACGACTGCTTCCTAAAATGACAATGGGGTTATTCATGCTCTCCATTGTATGGATAGGTGTTGTACTTTCAATCGCAATTCTGGCTGGGCTGGCAAACGAAAACGCAACGTAGGCCAACGACGGACTAGCGCAGTTCACGCCACTGCCTGAAACTAAAAGCTTTGCGCGACCTGCGCCAGAATGCGCGGCGACGAGGCGGTTTGGCCGTAAATGGGGGCCGCGACGGGGCGCGAGAGGGGGAAGGCAAGACCCACCATGCCCGACTGGCCCCAGATGGAGGCGAAGCGCAACCCGCCTCCGGCCGAAGTGAGCGATTCACGTCCGGTTTGCCCGGCATCGAAGTTGGTTACGAAGCCCGAATCAATGTAAATATAGGGCTCCACATTCACCGGCTGCAGGGTGCGCAGGCCCGTGTAGCGTAGCTCGATCATGCCTGCCGCTCCTTGGTCGCCGACAATTTCCGAAGCGTCGTAAGCGCGGCCGTAGCTTTGCCCGCCCACGCCAAATTCTTCCGACGCATACAGCGCGCCGGTCGCGATTTGTCCGTTCGCTTGCAACAACACCGTCCAGTCATCATTCAGCGGTTGCAAGTGCGACAATGACAGCTCGACCTTAGTAAAATCGGCTTTCTCCTCGCCGCGCGAGGGGTTGGCGCTGCTCGAGCCGGTGGCGTTGAAAATATCCAAGCCCTGCGTCACCACGGCGTTGACGATGTTACTTCCACCCAGCGGATCGTTCGCGTCGAACGAGAAAGTGCCGTGAAGCAGGCGGATATCGTCGCGGGTGAGGGGGGTGCTGCCAAACACATCGCTGCGAACGGCACGTAATTCCCCGCCCAGTTTGGCCAGCAAATTTACATTACGCTGCCGGATAAATTGATAGTTCGCGCTGAAACCATAGATCTGGGTCGACGAGTCGATATTGAGGGGGCTTAAGGTATAGCCGGGCTCGGAGTGGGTGTAGGAAAAAGTACCCTCGAGGGTTAAATCCGGCGCGGCAACCCAGGAATGGGTGATCGCGCCATAATTAAGCCGGTCGATCGGAATGCTTGTCAGGGCATAGACGCTGGTTTGCTGGCGGGGCAGGAAACTATCGCTGTAGCTGGCGCTGATTTCATTGGGGCCGAGATAGCGCGAGCTGAAATTGTCGAACCCGATGGTGCCTCGCCCCTCTTTCGCGCCGGGCACGAGGGTGAGCGACGCCTGTTCGGGCGGCGCCAGCTTGTCGCGCGACAACACCGCGCGGTAGCTTCTGCCCGGCAGGTCGTTGAGGCGCAACAGCACCGACTCGATGGTGCGTTCGGTGAGCGGTTTTTCTGCCTTCAACCGCTCGATATAGTCGCTGGTGATCGCGGCGTTCGGGTCGTCGCCTTCGACATTTACGCTCGCCAGGTAACCCTCGGCGATGGCGATAGTGAATTCGCCTTTCGCCGCTTCCTGATCGGGCACGTAGGCATACGATAACAAAAACCCCTCGGCACGGTAACGGTTGGTGATGCGTGCGGCGAGTTCATACATTTGCAGCAGGGTGACATCGTGATCGATCAACGGCAAATACAGCTCGGCGAGTTCCTGTTCGGGGATGACGGTTGCGCCCTTGAGGTGCAGTTTCCGCAGCGTGAAATGCACCGAGCCCGCGCCTTGCGGCGCCACCACCGGCGGCGTGACACCTTCGCCGGAAACACGCGGGGGTGCCGCCGGACGCCCCAGCGGCGCTTGTTTCTCAATCGGGTTGATGCGGCTGGAATCGGCCGCGCCCGGCGTGACTACCTGCGCACGCGGCGCAGCAACGGGCATCGCGGCCAGTACGGCGACGATGCAAACGGCAAACCATGGGTGGCGAAGCAGTTGCATGCAGTTCCTTTAACGCGCACAATAATATAAATATGGGTGAAGGCAACCACTCTATGGTTTGCCCGTATGCCGTATGCTTGGCCTAATGCCGCGCAGTGCAGCCGGCAGTCACACCCGGTGCCCGCGCGGCGATCGATGCGGCGTAGGATCGATGATAGCTATCGGGCCGCGCCGCATTGCGGCTGCGCGGATTGGGCAGCGCCGCAATCAGCAACGCCGCTTCGCTGCGCGAAAGCTGGTTGGCTGGCTTGTGAAAATAGCTGCGCGCGGCGGCTTCGACACCGTAAATGCCGTCGCCGAATTCGGCGATGTTGAGGTAGGTTTCCATCATTTTACGCTTGCCCCATAGCGCGTCGATGACGATGGCAATCGGGATTTCCATGCCCTTGCGCACATACGAACGGCTGGGCCACAAAAACAGGTTTTTAGCGACCTGCATGGTGATGGTGGAAGCGCCGTGCGCACGCTCAGGATCGTCAAGAGTGGTCGTGACCGCTTTGCGCAGCGACTCCCAATCGACCCCGTGATGGTCGCAGAATTTGCCGTCCTCGGCGGCGATGGCACCGCGCACCAGCCATGGCGACAGGCGATTAAGCGGCACAAACCGCCGATGCGGCACTTCAAGCTGCACCAGCTGCGCCGCCATCAGGGTCGAGACGGGCGGAAACAGGCTGTCATAAATCAGCAGCGTCGACCAGAACAACGCCAACCCGGCCAGCACTAGGGTGATAAATCGCATCCGCCGCTTCTAACCGCTGCGCGCGTACACGACAAGCCCCAGAAATATGGACGCGTAGCCGGAGGCTAGCCGCGTGGCTAGCAGGGTAGCGCTTGCAAAGCGCAAAGGGGGCAAGCCCCCTTCCAAGACATAGGCATGCGTAGGCGTAGCCGAGCCGCTAGCGGCAGGGTAGCGAGCGTTAGCTCGCGAAGGGGGCAAGCCTCCTTCCAAGACATAGGCATGCGTAGCCGAAGGCGAGCCGCTAGCGGCAGGGTAGCGAGCGTTAGCTCGCGAAGGGGGGCAAGCCCCCTTCTAAACAGATACTAATTAAACCAGGTGTTTTTGTTGACGGGGTCGAGCGAGAAGCGGCAATAGCTGAAGCCCTCGTTCCAGGCGGTTTTGTACAGGTCGTTGTCACCGAGCTCGGCGCGTTTTTTGAAACCAAAGGTGGCTTTACCGACCAGCCCGCCTTCGGCGGACAAGCCTGTGTCGCAACCATCTTCCCAGCCGAGTTTATACTCGGGCGGGCCTGTGGGGCCATCCATATACAACGATAACGGGCGGCACCCGGCAAGCAGCAGGGGGGCGAATAACAAAAGACGGAGAAGTGATTTGCTCATTGGCAAATTATAGCAAATCCTGCACCCACACAGTGTGAAGATTTGATGACAGCGTCTGCGAAAAACCGGCTAAACCGCCAGCAGCATCGCGTCGTACGCGCGTTGTACGCGGTCGAGCTCGCCGCGCATGGCATGCGCTTCAACCCCGTCGCGTCGCATCACTAGCTGAACGATGGGTTCGGCGAAGATTTCGTCGAGGGTGGGTTCGCCGAGCAGCTCGGCATCGGTGGAGTAACTTGCCATGACTTGCCTCGTTTTCTGTTACCTATCCGGGGTCCCCATCTTCTGTGGGTAATTTCGAACCGAATAGCAAATCTCTAGCACAAGTTTCGTGAAGTTGCACGCATAAATTCATTTTTATTCATAACAGCTGTGCGTTGCAGCAAAGCCAGAAAGCTCGCGGTTTTGCGAATGGTGCCAGCTACAGAATGCTGGAAAGCCGAATGGCTGCGCGGCAAATTCCCTGAACAGCCAAGGAAAGCGGGCCGTAGAACGGGGCCGATTCGGCGTCGTGGGCGAGGCCGATGGCGTGGTGCTCGAGTTCCTCACCGCGAAACTGGCGCACGAGGTCGGTGACTTCGCCGCCCGGCAGCACGCCGTCGTCGAGTTGCTTCTGGTAATGCTCGGCGATCACGGTTTCAACCGCCACCGTGCAGGCCATGGCGGCTTTGGGGCCGATGCGGGCGCTGGCGGCGCCAAGCGCAAAGCCCAGCACGTGCCACAGCGGCAGCAACGCCGTGGGCCGCACGCCATGTTCGGGCAGCAGGCGGTTGAAGGCAGCCAGATGCACCTGCTCCTGCGCCGCCATGTGGCGAATTTCCGGGGCGCACGCATCGTGTTTCAGCACCGCAAGTTGCCCGGCATAAATGCGCTGCGCGCCATATTCGCCCGCATGGTCGACACGCAGGGCGGCGTGGGCGTCGGCGCGAACATCGCCCGGCAGGCGGCGGGTGCGTTCAGCCTGCATGGCGCGCCACATCGAAACGGTATTGCGCGGCAACCAGCAGCGCCACCAGCGCTGCCCACACACTGTTCCACGTCGCCATCGACAGCCCGAGCACCCGCAGCATCGGCGTATCGCACGACACCAGCGGTGAGGTCGCAATCGCCGCGCGCAATGCCTCGAGTGACGCATCCGCCGGCAGTTGCGCCACGCAGCCGCCTTTATACTGCAGCACGCCTTCCTCGATGCCGGTATGCACAAGGCCGAGCAAGCCCGTGGCCAGCAGCGCACAAAAGCCGAGCGCCACCAGTACCCGCCAGCGCAACCCTCCACGTGGGGTGAGCAGCGACAACCCGCCCAGCACTATCAGCACCCCGTACGGATAGCGCTCGAGAATACAAAAATGGCAGGGCGCGAGGTGAAACCCATATTGCGCGACCACCGCCACGCAGAGCGCAATCGCCCCACCCAGCACGAGCCACGACGCCATGCCCTCAATTTTCTCCGGATGGTTTCGACCCATGAACATGCGCATATTTCCAAAGTTTAAGCATTGTAACACCTGTCATCCCGGTTTTGCATTTTGCAAACGCCGGGATCCCGCTTTTAACCTAGCAGCGGGATCCCGGCGTAAAGCCGGGATGACAGTGCAATTGAATCGCATTCAATGCCAAACCATAGCATCGCGCGTGCAGGTTGACCAATGCAATTCCATCGCCTAAGAACGGCGCTGATTTGAGTGCCCCTGTGGTGGAATTGGTAGACGCGCTAGACTCAAAATCTTGTATCCGCAAGGGTGTGTCGGTTCGAGTCCGACCGGGGGCACCAGCCTTCGCGCTTACGCGCTTCGGCTGGGCGAGCCACATGTGGCGAGAACGGCCGGAGCCGTTAGCCCGAAGGCTGTCACGCCGTAGCTTTAGCGTAGGCGGACGACAGAGGCATCATATGAAATACGTTTATATTCTTCAAAGCACCAATGAACCACAACGTCATTACACTGGTATTGCCGATGATGTTGATGTTCGGTTGAAAGAACATAATAGCTCAAAGTCGATTTATACCAAAAAACATGCACCCTGGAAAATTATTGTATCCATAGGCTTTGAAGATAGCCAAAAAGCCTTTGCGTTTGAGCAATATCTAAAATCCGGTTCCGGCAGGGCATTTGCTAAGAAACATTTCTAGCACATTATCAATTCTGCGTACGCATTCGTAAGACAGTCGAAGACTTACGCAGAAGGATGTGCCGCGAAGCTCCCGAGGGGAGCGAACAAAGGCTGGAGAATTTCATCCGGAATATCAAGCGCGCTTTTTGCCGCTTAGCCCAGCCCGTTTTTGCTGCTCGATGTAGGCTTCGACGATCGCGGTGACCATGGTGCCATAAAGGGGTTTCAGCTCGGTGCAGCGGGTGGAGTTGTGCAGCTCAACGCCGCTGCGTTCGCTGCGAATGAGCCCCGCTTCGCGCAGGATGCGAAAATGCTGCGACAGGGTGGATTTGGGCAATTGCTGGTTATTCACCATCAGGAATTTCGAGCAATTCTGCGGGTGTTCGCCACGCGCGATGTCTGAGAAAATCTGCACGCGTACCGAATTCGACAGGGCATGGAGAATGCCCTCGACGGTGATATCGCTTAATGCCGGATGATAAACTGGACGCATAAGGTTCATCTTACACCAGATACAACCAAACGTATAGTTGGTTCGCATTATATGAACTAATGCGGTTGATAACGCGACGAGAAAGGCGATGAGCGCGCCGATGCAGGTCGCTATGCGCCGTGTAACCGGCGGGGCACCCGGCACTCCTGCGTTGACGCTGCGGGTTCGCTCGTCTAAGTTTGGTTCACCCAAGGAGTTCCCATGCATAGCCGCACCGCGCGCGTCGCGCGCAACACGAAAGAAACCATGATCGAAGTCGAGGTCAATCTCGACGGCACGGGTGTGTATGAAATCGCTACCGGCATCGGGTTTCTCGATCACATGCTCGAGCAGCTTTCGCGCCATTCGTTGATTGATTTGAAGGTGAAAGCCAAGGGCGATTTGCATATCGATTTTCACCACACCACGGAAGATAGCGGCCTCGCCATCGGCAAAGCCGTGGCCGACGCACTGGCCGAGCGCAAAGGCATTCGCCGTTTCGGCAGTGCGCTGTCGCCGATGGACGAAACGCTGACGCGTGTGGCGCTCGATTTGTCGGGCCGGCCGTATTTCGTGTGGAAGGTCGAGTTCACTAAACCCAAACTGGGCGACATGGACACCGAGTTATTCCGCGAATGGTTTCAGGCGTTCGCGAGCCAGGCCGGCACCACGCTGCATATCGAGAATCTATACGGCATCAACAACCACCACATCGTGGAAAGCTGCTTTAAGGGCCTCGCGCGCGCGCTGCGCGAAGCAATCGAAATCGACCCGCGCAAAGCCGATGCGGTGCCCAGCACCAAAGGCGTGCTGACGCAAAACTAACGGCACCTCGCCTTCGGAGAGACAAATGGCCACCACCAAAATTTTCACCGCCTACGAAAAACTCGACATGGCCGAACCCACCGAGCGTGTGGAGCTGGTGCGCGAGGGGTTTTCCTATGCCGCCCTCGTCTTTAACGTGTTGTGGCTGGTGTACGAAAAACTCTGGTTCGCGGCTATGTGTTACGTGGGGCTGCTTGGCGTGGTTGTGGTGTGGGCGCAGCATTTCGGCTTGAACCCGGTTGCGACCGGGTGCCTGCAGCTGTTGCTGCAATTGTTGCTGGCGGTGCATGCCTATGATCTGGTGCGCTACAAACTCGCGCGCCGGGGCTATCGCATGGCAGGCGTCATCGTCGCCGAATCGGCACTCGCCGCCGAGCAGCGCTATTACAACCATATCGCCTGATGCGCGTCGCCATCATCGATTGCGGGGCGGGGAATCTCCACTCCGTGCGCAAAGCGTTCGCCACGCAGCTGGCGGCGACGGATACGCTTGAAATCGTCACCGATGCGGCGCAACTGAAAACCGCGACGCATATTGTGCTGCCCGGCGTCGGCGCATTCGCCGATTGCATGGCGGGCCTTAGCGCACTGCCCGGTATGCGCGACGCGCTGGAGGAACAGGTGCTGGCGCAAAAAAAACCGTTCCTCGGCATTTGTGTCGGCATGCAAATGCTGTTCGAGCGCGGGCATGAACACGGAGTTCACACAGGCCTCGACTGGTTCAAAGGCGAAGTGGCACCGCTAGCGCCGAACGACCCTAGTTTGCGCATTCCGCACATGGGTTGGAACAGCCTTCGAATCACAAATCAAAAATCAAAAATCACGAATCGCATCGCCGAGGGCACGCATATGTACTTCGTGCATTCCTACGCCGCCCACGGGGTCGATGCCGACATTGTGCTGGCGCAGGTTGACTATGGGGGGCCGGTTGTGGCACTCATCGGTCGCGGCAATGTGGTGGCAAGCCAATTCCACCCCGAAAAAAGCCAGCGCGCGGGACTCGCCCTGATTCACAATTTCCTTGAGATGGAGCCGTAAATGCCACTCGCAGAAGCCAAGCCAAGCCCCAAACTCCTCGTCGAGAAAAAAGCCGCACTGAGCGCCCCCGAACTGAACGAATTATGCGTTGCGACGGAGGATGCGATTCGCGACGGCATCGGCTTTAACTGGATGGCACCGCCGCTGCGCGAAACACTCGAAAGCTACTGGGGCGGGGTGATGATGGTGCCCTCACGCACGTTGTTCGTGGGCAAGCTCGACGGGGTGATCGCCGCTTCGGTGCAATTGCTGCGCCCGAGTAAAACGAAAGAAACTTCCGCGTTCGCCGCGAATGTCGAAGCGCATTTCGTGGCCCCCTGGGCACGCGGCCATGGGCTGGCGCCGCAGCTGCTGGAAGCAGCCGAGCGTGAAGCCGCCAAGGATGGATTTTCCGTGGTTAACCTGTCGGTGCGCGAAACGCAGGCGCGGGCGCTCGAAGTCTATCGCAGCCACGGCTATGTCGAGTGGGGCACCATGCCCTACTATGAATTCGTCAATGCCAGCATGGTGTCGGGCCATTTCTTCTATAAAAAACTCGAACCGATTTCGAATCTGATCTGATGCGTTTGTATCCCGCCATTGACCTTAAAGACGGCGCCTGCGTGCGGCTGCTGAAGGGCGACATGAACGCCGCGACCATTTACAACCCCGACCCCGCCGCGCAAGCGCGTGCCTTTGCCGAGGTGGGGTTCGACTACTTACATGTGGTCGATCTGAACGGCGCCGTGAGCGGAGCGCGTGTCAACCGCCCGGCGGTCGAGGCGATTCTTTCCAGCACCAATGTGCCGGTGCAATTAGGCGGCGGCATCCGCGATTACGCCGCGATCGAAGCATGGCTCGAGGCGGGCATCACCCGCGTGATTTTGGGCACTGCCGCGTTGAAAGACCCGAACCTCGTGAAGCAAGCCGCACGCGATTATCCCGGCCGCATCGTGGTGGGTATCGACGCACGCGGCGGCATGGTCGCGACCGAAGGCTGGGTCGATACCAGCGAAGTACGTGCCGTCGATCTCGCGAAACTGTTCGAGGACGCAGGGGTCGCCGCTATTATTTACACCGACATCGCGCGCGATGGCACGCTTAGCGGACCCAACCTCGACGAAACAGCCGCGCTCGCCGCCGCTATTTCCATCCCCGTCATACTCTCGGGCGGCATCGGTTCGATGGCAGATCTGCAGGCCGTGAAAACCCGCGCAGCCCCAGGCATTGAAGGCATCATTTTAGGCCGCGCCCTCTACGAAAAAACCGTCGACGCGCACGAAGCATTGGCGCTGATGGGGAGAGCCTAGCCATGGAAACGCCGCGTAGCGCGGATGGCCCGCGCGAGCCGGAGGCCAAAGGCCGTACGAGGGGGAGCGAAGCGGGGGCGGCACGCCCCCATGCAACGCAGTTGCCACTAAACACCTTCCCCGTTCGCATCATTCCCTGCCTTGATGTCACCGGCGGGCGTGTAGTGAAGGGTGTCAATTTCCTTGAACTACGCGACGCGGGCGACCCCGTGGAGCAGGCGAAAACCTACGACGCCCAAGGCGCCGACGAGTTGTGCTTCCTCGACATTACCGCGACTTCCGACGATCGCGGTATTCTGCACGGCATGGTCGACCGCGTGGCGAGCCAGTGTTTCATGCCCTTCACCGTGGGTGGTGGGGTGCGCGCGCTCGATGATATTCGCACGCTGCTACTCGCGGGGGCTGACAAAGTATCGATCAATTCCGCCGCCGTGTCGCGCCCGGAATTCGTGGCCGAAGCTGCACAAAAATTCGGTGCGCAATGCATTGTAGTGGCCATCGACGCGAAGCGCGTGGCCGATGGACGATGGGAAATTTTCACCCACGGTGGCCGCAAGCAAACAGGCCTTGACGCGATTGACTGGGCGGTGCGCATGGCGACCCTCGGGGCTGGTGAATTGCTGGTGACGAGCATGGACCGTGACGGCACCAAGGATGGCTACGACACGGCGTTGATTGCACAAATTGCCGCACGCACGCGGGTGCCCATTATTGCGTCCGGCGGTGTCGGCACGTTGCAGCATTTTGTCGAGGGCGCACGCGCCGGAGCTACCGGATTGCTCGCCGCCAGCGTCTTCCATTTCGGGCAATTGACGGTGACGCAGGTGAAAGCCGCTTTGACGGAAGCGGGAATTGCGGTAAGGCAATCAGCATGAGCGCATTTTCCACCCTCGACCAACTCGTTGCTACCATTGCCAGCCGCGTCGGCGGCGACCCGAAACTCTCGCACACCGCCAAGCTGCTCAAGCGCGGCCCGGCGCGTATCGCCAAAAAACTGGGCGAGGAGGGGGTGGAAGTCGCCATTGCCGCCGCACAAAACAGCCGCGAGGAAGTGATCGCCGAAAGTGCGGATTTGCTTTTTCATCTGCTGGTGCTGTGGCAGGCCATGGGTGTTACACCGGCTGAGGTGATGGCCGAACTCGCACGTCGCGAAGGCACCAGCGGCATCGAAGAAAAATCCAGCCGTTTGGAGCATTGAAGGATATGTTCATGGCATTGTCATCGCCTGAATCGCGCCAGCGATTCTAGGGCGACCCATACTTTTTAATGAAGCAGATAGATTCCCCTAGAATTTTGCTAGCGCATAATTCGGGGAATGACGAAAGAGGAAAGTATGACCTACGACCGCACCAACGTGTTTGCCAAAATCCTGCGCGGCGAAATTCCGTGCGCCAAATTATACGAGGACGACTACGCCATCGCCTTTGCCGACATTGCACCGAGTGCGCCGGCGCATGTGCTGGTAATCCCCAAAGGCGAGTTCATTTCGTTCGACCATTTTGTGCGAACCGCCAGCGCGGATATGCTGCAGCATTTTTTCGCCGCCGTGCAAAAAGTAGCGCAGCAATGCTGTGGGCCGGATTACCGTGTGATTACCAATAATGGCGAAGCGGCTGGGCAATCGGTGCATCATTTCCATGTGCACCTCCTCAGCGGCAAACCGCTTGGGCCGTTGCTAGCGGAGTAGTTTCGCCGTCTCGTGCAATGGCAGGCCGACGATATTGCTATGCGAACCGGAAATGAAGGGGATGAACATCGCGGCGCGGCCTTGAATCGCGTAGCCGCCCGCTTTGCCGGACCATTCGCCGGACGCGAGATAATCAGCAATGTCCGAAGCGCTGAGGCGCGAAAACCGCACCACGCTCATCACCGTTTTGCTGCGCATTTTGTCATCGCGGATCACGCACACGCAGGTCATCACTCGGTGGCGGCGGCCGGATAATTGCTGCAGGCATTGGGTGGCGGTTTCGGCGTCCTCGGCCTTGGGTAAAATGCGGCGGCCGAGTGCCACTACGGTGTCGGCAGCAAGCACGGTGGCGTCCGGGTGCAGCGTCGCAATTTTTTGCGCTTTGCTGCAGGCGACACGGTGCACGTAGGCGGCGGGTAACTCTCCTGGCCGCGGGGTTTCGTCAATGTCGGCGGGCACGATCTGTGCGGGGGTGATGCCGACCAGCGCCAGCAACTGCAACCGGCGCGGCGAGGCAGAGGCGAGAATGAGCGGCGGTGTATCCATGCCCCTCCACTGCCCGAACCCGCACCCGATAGCCAGCAGATTTCGCAGCGCCCAACCCAGCGGCCATAAAAAAGGCGGAGGATTGCTCCCCCGCCCGTTTTAATGCGCCATTCGCGATTAGCGGATGGGGGACGGACCTGGTACGCTCGGTAAGTTCGGAAAAGTCGGAACTCTGGGAACAACGCAGGCAGTGCCACACTGCGGCACGCCGCCATTGATGACATCTGGATTGGGGCTGCCGCCGGTGAGACCGTAACCGATGAGTGCGTTACGAATAGCGTCGACATACGACACACCTGTTTTGCCGTTCAGTTCACCAATGCCTGCTTTGTAGGCGGCAAACATTTCGTCCTGTGCCGCTTTAATCGCCTCGGGCGTGCCGGTCGCTTTCAACGCTTCGAAATTCGCGAGCTGCTGGTTGGTGATCACGCCTTTGTCGACCAGTCCGGCAAAGAGTTGCGACAGGGTCACTTCACCCTCACCCGCTTTCAGCTTGCTGTCCGATGCTTTGAGCAGTGCAAAGGTGTTGTTGTATGCACGGCCATAAGCACCGGCCAACAAACTGTCGCCTGCGAATTTGGCGGCAAGTGCGTTGGCGGCACCTGCGTGCAACCCAGCATTTTTGCCTTCGCTGCTAGCGAAGAAAGCCTGCAGTTCGGTAGCCGCCGCATTCAGCGCCGCATTGGTGGCCGCCGGATTACCCGCGGCTGCTTTCAAGGCATTGGCGTGATGTTTCATCAAATCGGCGTAAGGGCTGCGTGCCCCGTGGTCGAGCTGCTGCAGGTAACTGGCTGCATTTTTCTGCGCGTCCTTGTTACCCGCAGTTTCGCTGATGGCTTTGAGCGCAACGAGGCTGAACAGCACTGGTGATGCCGCAGCACCCGCTTTCACCTTCGACTGGTCGGTCTGCGACTGGCTCACCATGCTGGCGTTGTCGGCGGTGCTGATGACGCTCGAGGCGAACGCGCCGGCACCGGCCTGGCCCGATTTCAGGGCGTCGGCTGCTTGCTTGGCACGGTCGAGGTTGAACACCGTTCCGGCGACACGTGCGCCACCCGGTGCACCAATGTCTGCCAGCACTTTGCCACCGACACCGTCGGCCGCGGCAACAGCGGCGGCGAGGGCCGCGAGCTCCTGCGGGGTGCGGGCAGTGAGGCCCTTTTTGCCCTCAATCGTCGCCTGCTCGCGGGCACGTTCCACTTCCGCACCGATTTGGGCGGTGGCGGCTTCGCGTTGCACGAGGTGATCGAGCAGCACGGTTTTGGCTTTCAGGGTGCCTGTTTTGGTTCCATCGGGTGCGGTGACTTCGAGCGATGTTTCGCCAATACGAGCGATTTGTGGGCTGTGTTTCCCGCCATTGGCTTGCAAATCTTCATGCGGATCAAGCGCGGTGGTGAAGGCGGCGAGTGCCATCGGTTTGCCTTTTTCACCAGCCGAAATAGCGCGGTTCAGCCATTCGCGGTACGCCCCGCGGATTTGATTTTTCTCCTCGTCCGTACCGTGTTCCCATTTCTCGCGGGCTGCTTCGGGGAAGTCGACCAGTCCGCGCGTTTGGTTGCGGTTGGCGTTGGGGCGCACGATGTCGAGCGTGGCATGGTTGATGATGCCGCTGAAAATCGAACGGCCTTTATAATCCAGCTTGTCCTTGAACTCCGGCCCAGCCAACGCGACGCCGAAACGGTCGGCGAATTTGTCGGCTTCATCGTCGCTCTTGAAATCGAGGTTGGTTTTGTTGTCCTTCGCACGCTTGATCGACGCGTAGAAAATCTGGTCGGTCATTTTCTGCATGCGGCCGGGGTTGGCCATCGTGTGGCTGATGGCGTCGTCGAGCAGTTTATCGTCGCTGACAACGGCTTTACCGAGTGCCAGGCGCTCGCGGTCCATGTTGCCGGCGCTTTGGCGCTGCACATCATACACGTTCTGTTTGTCGGCGGTGATGCCGGTGGCGAGGGCGCGGTTCACTTCGTCCGGCACGACCAGCAGGCCTTCGCGCTGCAGGTTGCGCGCGGCGACGTGGCCATAGGCTTCCGAACGTGCTTTTTTATCATCCTGGCTCAGGCTTCCCTGATGGCGGCCGAGGCCGTCATAGTAACCGCTCCAGACCACTTTTTCCTGAGCGCGATCGCGCACCGGCTCATCGGTCGGGATGTATTGGTCGATGCCTTTGGCCTTGATTTCTTTCACCAACTGGTAGGGGTTGGCAATCGCGGCGCGTGCACCGTCGTATTTGGCGTGCAAGGTGGCGCGGTCAGCCTCGCTCAGGCGCGGGTCGTTTAGCACCGTGTCCATCACCGCGCCTTCCGTCTCGGCTTTCTGGCGCGGGGTGTTGTAGCTGCCAACAGTCCAAACAACAGGGCTCATGCCCAGCTGCGCGGTGGTGGAAAGCAGTTTGTCGGCGTCTTCGAGAGTCGCCTTCGCCTTAAAGCGGTCACCCAGCGTTTGCTGCGTATCTGTAGTGACGCGGAAAGCTAGCATCGCTTTGATGCCATCGGCGCTGGTGGCCCACACGCTGCGATCCACCTGCGCGGTATCGAAATCGGTGAAGATGCTGCGGAAATACGGGTTCTGTTTGGCTTTCACCGAAATCAAGGCACCCATGTCGATGGAAGGAATGGCGCGGCCTTCGGCATCCATCACGAAGCGGGCGTTTTCTTCAACCTTCTGGCTGAAATGCTTGTTCGGGCCAGTTGGGCGGCCGGTTTCGGGGTCGATGTGCCACGTGGCCGACGGACGGAAGCGCAGCTCGTAATGGTTGGCGCGGCCGAATTCGTAAGTACCTGCCTCACCGGGGGCAATGGCGCCGGATTTTTCGTCGCGGGCTTTCAGTTTAACGTGCTGGCCTTCCACTTCGCCGGGCTGCAACGCGCCGCGTTTGATTTTATCCGGGTTGTCGCTGCCACGTACGGCCGCGCGGATGGGCGGGGTGCCGTAGTAGTAGCCGAACATATCGACCGCAACGGCGGTTTCTTTCGCCCCAGTGCGCGACGGAGTGAATTGTGCGTCCGCCACCACGGTGTCGAGCGGGATGTCGAACTTGACTGGTTTCTGAGGCTCAGGCTTGGGATCGGGCTTGACCGGCACGTTAATGATGCGGCATTTCTGCGCATCTTCAAATTTAAAGCCTTGGGGAATAAGGAGTTCCTCGCCTTTATATTTGAGCGGGCCGGAATATTTCTTGTTCGTTTTGTGGTCGTCGCACGTATAGACATGCCCCGTGCGGTCGACATAAGTGTTATGCGTCAGCAAAAACTGCAACACGCCTTCATACAGCTCCTGCTTGGTATGAAACGGCTTGTCGGGCCCGTATTGATCCGGGTTTTGGTCCACCAAAATTTTCGCATGCGCCCAGGGCGAGTGACCCGCTTCGAGCGTAACTTTTTCGGTAGCGGTGAGTGTGGGTTTTTGCTTGCTGGCCATGGGTAGTCTCCTAGTCTTTTTGAATATCGTATGAAATGCGAGTCGTAGTGTTTCGCCTTACTGTCTACCCTAGTTTATAACAGGGAAGTGTGACAGTTCCGTTAAGATTGCCTTAAAAAAGCCTTAAGATGGGTCCCGCAAGGATCAGAAATTAAAATATTCATATATTTCAAGGGTCACAGGTAAACCTGCCGCGGCGCTAGGGACAAAGCGCTAGGGACACAATGATCATTGTGTCTCTCGTGTATTGAAAAACGCAGACCCCCGCGATTTGCTCATTTGATGCATGGATTGCGGCGAGGTATACATGTCCGTCTAGGTCTCGCAGCGGTCGCATGGAATGCTCCCTTGCGAGGCCAAGACTCCCATGATTCTTAGAGAGTAGACTGCCCGTCGCCGCCCTAGGGGCTATGCCGGGCACTGCCTCGCCCAAGGCGATGGAACTTAGCATGGCTGCGCCACGCGAAGCCCCATCGGGGCGAAGCGTGGTGCTGCTGAGAAGAATCGAACTTCCGACCCCGTCATTACCAATGACGTGCTCTACCACTGAGCTACAGCAGCCCGTAAAAGCGAGCCGCCTGATTGCCACAAAGGGTCGTTGCCTGCAACCGTTGATTTATGGTAGGCTGTGTGCCTGATGAGCCATCCGAAGCCAGCCGCCCAAAAGGCCCAACTTGCCAGTGCGTTGAAACGCAATCTGTCGCGGCGTAAGCGCGGAGGGACGACCTCTGCCGAGGGCGAGGTCGAAAGCCCGAGCGGTGATCGAGGCCAGGCCGCAGGGGTGAACGAGGCCATTAGGCCGAGTAAGCCATTAGCCCGCGACGCGGCGCTCCATCGCGAGGACAGGAGTCCGAGAGGGGAGCAATTGAAAAGCGCATGAGCGATCACCACCATCACGACGATAAAAAGGCCAAAAAGCTGGCCCAGTTGGTGAAGAACAAGCACCAGCAAATCATCAACACCATGGCCGACCAATTGGCGCGCGGCCGCGAGCTTGAGCGCGAAGAGGACGAAAAACGCAAGCGCATGGCGCTGGCCAAAGGGCCGAGTGCCGCCGAGAAAAACCCGGTGGACGCGAAACCGTGGAGCGCGCGCATGCAGCAGGTGCGCGACCGCAATACCGGTCGCCTGCACGAAGCCGATGGCCGCTGGAACCGCTTCGCTGGCACCGAGGGCGGCGGTGGGCAGGGACGTTAGTTACGTGAGTGGTGGGTTGTGAGTAGTGTGTGGTGTGCCCTTGCACCGACCTAAAACTTCTATTACCCACTACCCACCACTCACCACTCACGGCAAAACTCCTATGCCCATTATGCCCGACCATTGGATTCGTGAAGCTGCCCAGAAGCGTGGCATGATCGAGCCGTTTGTGGAGAACCTCGCGCGCGAGGGGGTGATTTCCTATGGGCTCAGCAGCTACGGCTACGACGCGCGGGTGGCCGATGAATTCAAGATTTTCACCAATGTCGATTCAGCCATCGTCGACCCCAAAAACTTTTCGACCAGCAGTTTTGTCGACCGCAAAACCGATTGCTGCATCATTCCGCCCAACAGTTTTGCCCTCGCGCGCACGGTGGAATATTTCCGCATCCCGCGCGATACGCTCGTCATCTGCCTGGGCAAAAGCACCTATGCGCGCTGCGGCATTATCGTGAACGTCACGCCGCTGGAACCTGAATGGGAGGGCCATGTGACGCTGGAATTTTCCAACACCACCCCGCTGCCCGCCAAAATTTACGCCAACGAAGGCGCCTGCCAGTTTTTGTTCCTGAAGGGCGACTCGCTGTGCGAAACCAGCTATGCCGACCGCAAAGGCAAATACCAGGGCCAGCGCGGGGTTACGTTGCCGAAGGTGGAAGCGAAAACAGGGACGTAAGACGTAAGTGGATAAATTCAGTTTCGCCGCGGGTATGATTATGTTAGCGTAAAGCATATGAATTACCCGCCACTCACCACCAAATTAGCACAAGCTTCTTGCTTCACTGTCACCCCGTTACATGACGGGGTCTGCGCCAAAAATAAACAGATGCGCGGATCCCGGCACAAGGCCGGGATGACAAGGAAAATTACCGGCTTTTCGCTCGTGGAGTTAAGTATTGTGCTGGTCATTCTCGGCCTGCTGACGGGGGGCATTCTGGCTGGCCAATCCCTCATCCGCGCGGCGCAGCTACGGGCCGTCAGCACGGAATATTCGCGCTATGCCACAGCGGTGAATACCTTCAAGGATAAATACTTCGCCATCCCCGGCGATATGAACAGCGCCACACAATTTTGGGGTCGCCTGAACGGCAACGCCGATTGTGTGACCAATTCCAGCGCGGCAGTCAACGCTGCCGCCGGTGCCTGCGACGGCAATAGCGACGGCTTGGTCAATGTTGCGGGCTACACCGCTGCTTCCGCAGGTGTTTCCGGGGAATCCTTTCAATTCTGGCGTGAACTCGCCCTCGCCGGGCTGATTGAGGGCAGCTACAGTGGCGTGGATGGGCCTGCTGGGGGTTACAACATTGTCGCCGCCAACTCGCCGCCCACCAAGTCGGGGAATGGCTATTGGGGCATGCGGGGTGATTTTGGGACGTTGTCCGGGCATCCGCAATATTTCGATGCGACCTATGGAAATTTTTACTGGTTCCAAGCCGGCTTTAAGCCGGAAGAAGTCTGGAACATCGACACCAAGCTCGATGACGGCAAGCCCGCGACGGGCATCATGATCAATAACAGCTGGGCCAACACCTGCACCACGGCTGCTAACTCTGCCGATAAGGCTGCCGCCTACCGGCTGACGGAAACCAGCCTAATCTGCTTCCCGCTTTTTATTAAACAGTAATTCGGCGTGCCGTCTTGCTGCACGCTTTCGCGCACCAAGTGGTTGGTGTAAGATGCCCCGCATGCAACCGCACTTCCTCTTTCTCAGCCTCAACAGCTATTTCGCTGCGGTGGAGCAGCAGCTCAAGCCCGATCTGGGCGGCGAGCGGCGCCGACCGCAAAGGCAAGTATCAGGGCCCGCGCGGCGTAACGTTGCCGAAGGTGGAGAGCGTTTCCTGAGGCTTGCATGCTAAGCGCTTGCCACCATCGCTGGATTCGGTTCGCGATTGACGCGTTTTTACTTGGTTGTTTTTCGGCACAAGCATTGGTGACGGCGAGTTTTCACGACCCCTCACGGCAAGTGGCCGATGAGCGCGCCCACATATCCTACGCGCTGCAGCTCTATGACGACACCGCGGCCCACACCCACTTTGATGATTTCAAGATATACGATCTCAAGTCGCGCCAACCCACCACGGATCGCAACTATATTAATCATCAGTCGCTGCCCTACTACGCCTTGGGTAAAATCCTGCAGCTATTCCCCAACTGGTCGCTGAACTCGCTTCGCTACGCCAGCGCGGTCGTGGCGATGTCGGGCTATCTGTTGTACCTCATGATCGGGCGCAGGGTGCAGCTGCCCACGCTGGATTATTTGCTCTATGCCGCCTTTCCCATGCTCACCTATTTCTGCGGCATTTTCGGCAGCGCTAATTTTGATAGCTTCATTTTTCTTGGCGGAGCCTTGCTTTATTGGGGGTGCCTGCAGGGCATAAAAAAGCATGCGCGCTACGTGTATTGTCTCGTCGCGGGCATGGTGCTGGTCAGTATTAAGCTGACGGGCGTGCTGACGGGCGGCATTTTTTTAATGTTGATCTGGGCGCTGATGAAGGAGCGCCCACGGTGGATGGCGTGTACGTTTTTTGCCCTCGTCGGCCTTGTGTGCGTGATGCCCTATTTTTGGCTGTTTTATCAGTATGGAAGCCCGGCCCCGTTAACCACGGGGCAGCGCGAAATGCTCGCGTGGCTGCATCACCAAAACCCGGCCACTTCCCATTGGTCGCTGCCGCATTATACCCTCAACGCCTTGCGTCATTTTGCCTACGGGCAGGTGGGGGCCGCTAGTTTTTTACCTGTTTACCAATGCGTTTTTGGCATGGCAGCGGTGGGGCTGGTCGTGCAGGCTGCGCGAGGGCCGTTCCGGCACAGGACGGCCGATGCGTTGGAAATACTGCGCTCCGCGTCATGTGTCGCGTTCGTCGCCGTGTTTTTCATTCAAGTGATTTACTGCTACCCACGCTACGTACAGTTCGCCTGGTTCGGCGATTTCTACCCCCGTTACTACATTGCTCTATTACCGGGCTTTGGGCTGTTTTTTGCTCAGGGCTACCACGTGCTTCGCGCCTTGCTGGTGCGGGTGTTTAAAGGGCCTAGCCGCGCAACGCATTGAGAAATGTGCAGGTAAACGGATGACGACGAACGATTGCAGCCATCCTGCATCGGCGTATGATAGCCCCATGCACCCGCGCTTTTTATTCCTCGATCTCAACAGCTACTTCGCGAGCGTTGAGCAGCAGCTCAAGCCCGATTTGCGCGGCGAGCCGGTGATTGTGGTGCCGGTGATGACGGACGCGACCAGCGCCATTGCGGCGAGCTACGAAGCCAAAGCCTTCGGCATTAAAACCGGCACCAATGTGGGCGAGGCGAAGCGCATTTGCCCGGGCCTGAAACTCGTGCTGGCCGACCACGCGCAATATGTGATCTTCCATCACCGCATCATGGCGGCGGTGGAAACGGTGCTGCCCATTCACCACGTCGCCTCCATCGACGAATTCGCCTGCGAGCTGATGGGCGACGAGCGGCAGGAAGCAGTGGCGATTCAAAAAGCCCATGCCATCAAGGCCGCGATTCGCGCACAGGTGGGGGTGCATGTGCGCTGCTCCATCGGCATTGCGCCGAACCGCTACCTCGCGAAAGTCGCGACGGATTTGCAAAAGCCCGACGGGCTGGTGGTGATTCGCCAAGCCGAACTGCCAGAGCCGCTGATGAAACTCACCCCGCGCGACCTGCCCGGCATCGGCCGGCAAATGGAGCGTCGGCTGGCGCTAGCGGGCGTGCATAGCTTCGCCGATTTATGGGAGCTCGCACCGAAGCAGATGCGCGCGCTGTGGGGATCGGTGGCGGGCGAGCAAATGTATTACCGCCTGCGCGGGGTGGATATTGCGAGCCCCGAAACCACACGCGGAAGCGTGGGCCACAGCCACATGCTGGCGCCGGAATTACGGCCGGTGCGTGAAGCGCATATTGTGGCGCAACGCCTGACGCTGAAAGCCGCGAGCCGCCTGCGGCGCATCGAGCACCGCGCGGGGGCGATGGATTTGTCGGTGCGCCTCGGCGATTTTTCACGCGCGGCGTATCGGCTGAATTTTCCGCCTGCGAGCGACAATTTCCAGTTCCTGCGCGCGCTGGAAATCATGTGGGCGCAATTGATGGCCGAGCGTCATCCGCCCATCGTGCGAAAAGTGAGTGTTACGTTGCACCATTTATATGCGGAAGCGGACGTGGTGCCCACCCTGTTCGACGCCCCGGCCGCTGACCCGCAAAACCCCAAACGCCTGACGACGCTGAGCCTCGCCATGGACCGCCTCAACGCCCGCTTCGGCCGCGACACGGTTGTGATGGGCTTCACCCCCAACCGCGCTCGCGGCTTTAGCGGCACCAAAATCGCCTTCACCCGCGTGCCGGAGCAGGCCGAGTTTCATGAGTAGGAATTTTATGATTGAAGGAGGGCTTGCCCCTCCTTCGCGCCCTACGGTCGCTGACCTCTGCCGCTGCGCGGCTCGCGCAAGCGCTACGCAGAAGTCTTTAATCCCCTCGTTCGGCCGAGCGGCCTCCGGCTCGCGCGGGCCATCCGCGCTACGCAGATTTTGCATCCGCCACTTCGCTCATAAAACACTATCGCGGCAGCATGGTGCCTGCTAAATACCGCGGCTTATGGATCGTTTGAAAATCATCGGCGGGCGGCCGCTGCACGGCAAAATTACCATCGGCGGGGCGAAGAATGCGGCGCTGCCGTTGATGTGTGCGGCATTGCTGACGCACGAAAAAGTCACGCTCGATAACGTGCCGTTTCTGGCCGACATCACCACCATGGCGAAATTGCTGGTGCAGCATGGCTGTGCACTCAGCTTGCGCGATACTGGTAATTATCTGATGGCGGGTGGCCCTGCCACCCCGGGCCATTATAGCCGCGAAATTTCGCTGACGGCGGGTAGTATCACTAACCATACTGCCCCGTATGATTTAGTGCGTACCATGCGCGCCAGCATTCTGGTGCTGGGCCCACTGCTGGCGCGCGAGGGGCACGCAAAAGTGTCGCTACCCGGCGGCTGCGCCATTGGTGCGCGCCCGGTCGATTTGCATTTGAAAGTGATGCAGGCGCTGGGTGCCACGATTGAACTTGCCGATGGGTATGTGATCGCGACCGCCCCCAAAGGCGGCTTGCGCGGCGCGGAAATCACGTTCGAAAAAGTCTCGGTCGGCGCCACCGAAAACGCGCTGATGGCGGCGAGTTTAGCCACCGGCACCACCGTGCTGCACAACGCCGCGCGTGAGCCGGAAGTGGCGGATCTGGCGCATATGCTGGTGTCGATGGGGGCGGATATTTCCGGCATCGGCACCGAAACCGTCACCGTTCGCGGCGTGACGGCGCTGTCCGGCACCACCTATCGCGTGATTCCCGACCGGATTGAAACCGGCACGTTCCTATGCGCCGTCGCGCTCGCCGGTGGTGAGTTGGAACTCGTCGACACGCGTGCGGAAACCCTTGGCGCGGTGATCGACGCGATGCGCGCCATCGGCGTGAGCATCGAGGAGCGCGAGGACAGTATTCTCGTCGTCCGCCGCGACACGCCGCTCAAGCCGCACGACCTCACCACCGCCCCATTCCCCGACTTCCCGACCGACATGCAGGCGCAGCTGATGACGGTGCTGACGCAGGCCGATGGCGACTCGCGCCTGAATGAAACCATTTTCGAAAACCGCTTCATGCATGTGCCTGAACTGGCGCGCATGGGGGCCAACATCAGCATCGACGGCCATTGCGCCACCGTGCACGGCCCCGCGAAACTAAAAGGCGCACCCGTGATGGCTACTGACCTTCGCGCCAGCGTGTCGCTGGTGATTGCCGCGCTTGCTGCCGAAGGCGAAACCATCATCAGCCGCATCTACCACCTCGACCGCGGTTATGAGCGCATCGACGAGAAGCTGAGTTTATGCGGCGCGAATATTTCGCGGCTGCGGTAAGGTCGTCATGCCAGCGGACGCTGGAAATTGTATGCAGGCTGAAATAAAAAGCATCTGTCACCCCGGGTTTATCCCGGGGTCCAGCCATGAGGACCGACTGGATCCCGGGATAAACCCGGGATGACAAGCATGGTAAGTGCCGCTTATCAGGTAATCCAGTCATGGGTATTGAAAATCGATGCCAGCTTTCGCTGGAATGACGCAGAAAAGTTGGCTATGAGCCAGTGCATGACCTTTACCCTCACATCGCCGCTGGTGCTCGCCATTCCCAAAGGGCGAATTTATTCCGAACTGGCACCGATGCTGAAAAAAATCGGCATCGCGCCCGAGGCAAAATTTTTCGACGATGACGACCGCGCATTGCAGTTCGCCACCAACGTGGCGAATCTTTCCATCATCCGGGTGCGCTCGTTTGATGTCGCGACGTTCGTGGCTTATGGCGCGGCTCAGCTGGGCGTCGCCGGGCTCGACGTGATCGAGGAATTTTCCTACCCCGACCTGTATGCCCCGCTGGATTTGGGCATAGGCAAATGCCGCCTCAGCGTGGCGGAGCCGGAAAATCTGGCAGCGGGCGACGACCCGACGCGCTGGAGCCATGTGCGCATCGCGACCAAATACCCCAACCTCGCAAGCCGCCATTTTGCCGCACGTGGGGTGCAGGCCGAGTGCATTCACCTGAACGGCGCGATGGAGCTGGCCCCCGCCATCGGCCTCAGCCAACGCATTGTCGATTTGGTCAGCAGCGGCGCGACGCTGAAAGCGAATGGCTTGGTGGAAATCGAAAAAATCATGGATATTTCGTCGCGCCTCATCGTCCATCGCGGCGCCTTCAAAACCCGCAGCGCCGAGCTCACACCACTGCTAGATGCTTTCGCCGGAGCGGTGGCATGAAACGCCTCGACGCCAGCCATGCAGGATTCGACATCGCGTTGATGGCACTGCTCGACACGCGTAACCAAACGGTGGCCGATGTGGGGCCGGTGGTGCGCGAGATTATTGCCGCCGTGCGTGCGCGTGGCGACGTGGCTTTGCGCGAATACACCAAAAAATTCGACCGGGTGGATGCGCCTGCACTTGCCATCACTGCCGACGAAATGGCGACGGCAGAAGCCGCGTGTGCACCGGCCGTGCGCGCGGCACTGGCACTCGCGGCCGAGCGTATCCGTGCCTATCACGAAACGCAAAAGCCCTCGGATCACCGCTATGTCGATGCAGCAGGCGTGACGCTCGGCTGGCAGTATGCAGCGCTGGCGTCGGTGGGACTGTATGTGCCGGGCGGCAAAGCCAGCTACCCTTCCAGCGTGTTGATGAACGCGCTGCCCGCCAAGGTTGCAGGGGTTGGAAGGGTGGTGATGGTGGTGCCAACGCCCGACGGTATTATCAATCCCGCCGTACTGGTAGCGGCGAAGCTTGCGGGCGTGGATGAAATTTATCGCGTAGGCGGTGCGCAGGCGGTGGCGGCATTGGCGTATGGAACGAACACGATTCGCCCGGTTGATAAAATCGTTGGCCCCGGCAATGCCTATGTGGCCGAAGCGAAACGCCAAGTATACGGGCAAGTGGGTATCGACACCATCGCGGGCCCGTCGGAAATTCTGGTGCTGGCCGATGCGAAAAATAATCCGCAATGGATTGCCGCTGATCTGCTTAGTCAGGCCGAGCATGACGAAATGGCGCAGTCGATTCTCATCACCGACGATGCCGCCTTCGCCGATGCGGTGTGTGCGCAGATTGAAGCAGTGTTGCCCACCCTTGCCAGTGAAAAAATTGCGCGGGCCAGCTGGGTGGAAAATGGTGGGGTCATTCTAGTAAAAAACTGGCCGCAAGCATTGCCCGTGATTGCCACCATTGCGCCTGAGCATTTGGAATTGGCGATCGACGATGCGGCATCATTCGCGCAGCAGGTGCGGGGCGCGGGCGCTATTTTTCTGGGCCGCCACACGCCCGAAGCCATCGGCGATTACATCGCGGGGCCAAGCCACGTGCTTCCCACCAGCCGCGCCGCGCGTTTTTCCAGCGGCCTGTCGGTGTTCGATTTCATCAACCGCACCAGCCTCATCGGCGCGCCGGAAAAATCGGGCCTGCTGGGCCCCGCCGCCACGCTGGCAGATGCCGAGGGGTTGCCCGCCCACGCATTATCGCTGCGGCTACGGCAATGAACACGCCCTCCATCCGCACAGTGACGCTCGACGATGCAAGTATTATTCGCCGCAGCGCCGAAGTGGAACATGAACGCCGCGTGGCACTCGTCGATTTGGTACACACCAACGAGGTGACGCTACTGCAGGCACCGGAACTGGTAGCGCCGTTTGATTTGTTTATCTCGGTGCGCGACAACCGGCTGATGCTGCGCTTTGCCGACGAGGCGGGGGCGACCCACGATATCACGCTGCCCCTCATCGGTTTTCGCGGCGTGATTAAGGATTACTTCCTGATGTGTGAACAATATTACGATGCCATCAAGCATTCTGCGAGTGAGCGGCTGCAAACACTCGATATGGCCCGCCGCAGCGTGCACAACGAAGGCAGCGACATGCTTACCGAGCAACTGGCGGGCAAACTCACCCTGGATTTTTCGACCGCAAGGCGGCTGTTTACGCTAATTTGTGTGCTGCATGTGAAGTGACGGATTTGAGTTAGCCGCGAAGCGGCTTACGAATCCGTCATCCCGGTTTTGCGATTACGCAAATACCGGGATCTCCCACCACAGACAGAGCCCTTGCTGGGAGATCCCGGGCTCCGCCTTATGGCGGCCCCGGGATGACAGCCAAGATTCGGTTTCCCAATTCCACTCCCTTCCCCCTTGCATCCCCCCGCGCGCGTGCTATAAGCCCGGCCATGACGAAAGAAGAACTCCTCGAATTCAAGGGCATCGTGTCCGAAATCCTGCCCAACACCATGTTTCGGGTGAAGCTGGAAAATGGCCACGAAGTGCTGGCGCACGCCTCGGGCTCGATGCGCAAAAACCGCATCCGAGTGCTGGCTGGCGACAAAGTGATTGTCGAGATGACCCCCTACGACCTCAGCAAAGGCCGCATCAAATTCCGCGAGAAGTAGTTTTAAGTGGCTTCGCACATCGGCATTCTGCCTAGTGCTACGCGCCGCTTCGCGGGCTGATGGCTCGCTCGCCCGGCTCGCATTAATGTGGTGCTAAGTGGGACTCAAGGCTGGCTCGGCCTGCTGGGCTCGCATCACGTAATAGCTGGCTCGCCCAGCTCGCTTTTTATAGCCGGTTCAAATGAAAACTTCACAATCTTGTCATTCCCGCAAAGGCGGGAATCCAATTTTATGTCAAGGAGATTCCCGCCTTCGCGGGAATGACAAAGGATGAGGACCTTCAAAAATAAAACGGAGTAGCTGTGACTCGCTAGTTATTTAACGCTTAATAGTGAATCGACTTGTGCACGCAAACGCACGAGGGCTTCGGGGCTGTTACCTTCGGCGCGGGCGGAGAGCACGGCCTGGGTGTTGCTGGCGCGGATGAGGAACCAGCCATCTTCGGTGCTGACGCGCAGGCCGTCGAGCGTGACGGCGGTTGGGAATTGTTGTTGCAAGCGTTCGATCACTGCGAATTTTTCAGCGTCGGGGCAGGGCACGCGGATTTCTTCGGTGGTGTAAAGTGCAGGCAATACATCGACGAGGGCGGAGAGTTTTTGGCCTGATTCGGCCACCAGTCGAATCAGGCGCATGGCGGCATACAGCCCATCGTCGTAGCCATAGTAACTGTCGGCAAAGAAAATGTGGCCCGAGGCTTCGCCTGCGAATTTCGCGTTCGCCTGCAGCATTTTGGTTTTGATGTGGGCATGGCCGGTCATCCACATTAGGGGCGTGCCGCCCTGTGCTTTCACCCGCGCAAAAAACGCGTCGGAAGTTTTGACATCGGCGATGATGGTGGCGCCGGGTTCATGCGCCAGTACGTCGCCCGCCAGCAGCATCAGTAAATGATCGGGGCTCACGGGGCGGCCTAAATCATCCACCGCGCCCATGCGGTCGCCGTCGCCGTCGAACGCGACGCCGAGATCAAGTTTTTCTGCGAGTACGGCGCGTTGCAAATCGGCGAGGTTTTTAGGCTCGGCCGGGTCGGGGTGGTGGTTGGGGAATTGCCCGTCGGAGTCGAGATACAGCCCGACATGCGGGCGGCTACGATGGTGGCTGAGTAATTGCGCGATGACTGGCCCCGCGGCACCGTTGCCTGCGTCGAACCCGACACTTAGCTTCTCGAGCCCGGCGGATTGGCCGAGGGCCTTGTTCAGCTCGAAAAGATATTCTTCGTGCATGTCGACTTCTTCGCGTTTGCCGCGCGAATGCAGCAGCTGGTTGTGCTCGATACGGCGACGCAGGGCGGCAAGTTCAGCACCATAGAGGCTAAGCCCTTCAACCATGAATTTCGCACCGTTATGGTTGGGCGGGTTGTGCGAACCGGTAATCATCACGCAGCCATCGGCGTTTAAATGGTGGGTGGCGAAATAGCACATGGGGGTGGGGCCGACGCCCGCGTCGAGCACATGGGCGCCTGCTTTCAGCATGCCTTCGACCATCGCTTCCATCAGGTTCGGGCTTGAATTACGGCCGTCGCGCATCGCGACGATCAGCGGTGTGCGGCACTGGCAACGCTCGGCCAGCATGCTGGCGTAGGCATGGCCGATGCTGAGGAAATCGGCAGCGTTGAGATCGATATCGACCACGCCACGAATGTCGTAGGCACGAAACAGCGAGTGAGCGGGAATGTGCATGGATGATTGTTTCTACGCGGCAGCGGTTGCCGGGTTGGCTGCAGCTGGCTTAGCGGGTTCAGGAGCAGTTTCGGATGCAACCGTAGTGGGTTGCGACTTCGCGCCCCGGGGCGCGATGCGCGGGGCGGTGAGTGGATCACCGTTGATGCCGGCGCGGGCTTGGGCGATGCGCGCCTCTACCGCCGGAATACGCAAGCTCTTCAGCAAATCGCGCACTTCCTGCCGCGCAGCCAAGTGCGACATCGACAGGCTGTTGCCGGATTTACTGGTTTCAACGACATCGAGCACGGTGAGGCCCAGCAAAAACAACTCGCGAAAAATCACCCGCTCAGAGAAGCCGGGCGCCTGGCGGAAGCCGAGGCGTTTGGTGAGTTCTTCCATGACTTTCGTGATCATGCGTTTGTTGCGCGCATCGATATTGCTGAGGCGGTTGCGCATGACGAGCCAGTCGATGGTGCCGCCATCGCGCCGGGCGCGCAGCAATTTTTGCTCCCACAGCATTTCGCTGTAGATGCTGGGCTTCAGTACTTTCAGCGTGGTGCCGTCGACCGAGGCCAGCACGTCGAGGTCGACAAAACTGTCGTTCACCGGGGTGATCACCGTGTCGGCATAGGAATGCGCGAGGCGCGAGAGGTACGTGTCGTTGCCCGGTGAATCGATCACCACGAAATCGCAATTCACCAGCAGGCGGGCCAGCGCACGCGTGAAGCGTTCACGCTCGTCGGCCTCGGCGTCGGCCTGAATGTTGAACGGGCTTTTGT
>JBJXEM010000026.1:0-19314 GCA_046154225.1 Rickettsiales bacterium | reverse complement strand
CCAGCGAAAGCTGGAATCCCCCTATTTAGCGACAGATAGATTCCAGCTTTCGCTGGAATGACGGCGCTGATATAGTTTGCGAATATTCGACTAATACCTAACAACTAACTACTAACAACTCCCCCATGTTCCTCTTCAACATCCTGTTCAGCCTCCTCCTGCTTCCCTTCACGCTGCTGGGTGCTGCGGTGCGGCTGGTGTTCGGGTTACTGGGCATTTCTACGCATATTCTGCTGTGGCCGCTGAAAATTTTCGCGCGGCATACGGTGCTGTGCTTGGTAATTTTCGCCGCCGTGATTCTCGTGGTCGCACTGAAACGCGACCCGCACGCGGCTGACCCCTTAAAGCCCGCTGCCATTGTGCAAAAGCAGGTTCAGCCCATTGCGCGCGCCAATAATTCACCGGCCCCGGTGATTGAAGCCGTGACCAAACGCGAAAACGGCGACAGCAAATTCGCTGCCGATTTGTATGCCATGATGACCGACCCGGAACGCGTCGCCTACAGCCAGAATTTCTACGACGCGATGAATAAAACCCTAAGCGGCGGCACTAAAAACTGGGCGGCCGGCAATATCCAAGGCGCCATTCGCCCGGTCGATTTGTTCACCAATAATTCCGGCACCAGCTGCCGCCATTTCGCCGAAGTATTGAAGGTGCACAATATCGAGCAGCAAATCACCGGCATTGCCTGCGTGAAGGCCGACAGCACCTGGTGCAAACTGAAATCGAACGCCACGCCTGCCTGCAATTTAGGCCACGAAGCCGGGCCGTTCGAAGGCATCACCCGCGCGATCGGCGATTTATTTTAATCGCTAACTACACGCACCCGCATCCTTAATGTCTTCCCGGCCTTGTGCCGGGATCCAGCCCACCCTCAGGTACATCGCATGTGGTTGGACTGGATCCCGGGATAAACCCGGGATGACATTATAAGATGATAGCATGCGACGTTTACTTATTCGCGCAAGAGAGCTTATTTCCCGTCTTCGGCAATCGCGTCGATGGCTTCCATCGCATGTGCGTGGAAATGGCGGGCCTGCTGGTGCATATCGTCGGCGATATGGCGGTGTTGCGCCGCTTCGCGCCAATAAGGTTCCAGCGCCGGGTGGCTGTTGCCCAGCAAATCGGCCACTTTGCCGAAGGTTTTTAGCGTATGTTCCACCGCTTCGGTCTCGCTCAGCGCGTGCTCGTAGACCTGCTTGGCTTTCAGCGCCCGCTCCAGCGTTTCACGCGCCGCCACATCCAACGGCTTGATGACGCCGGTATGCGTATGCACCACCTTGGCGCTTTTCAGCTCGAAATGCGCATAATCGACCACGGCCTGCACTTCGTGGCCGTGCGGCGTCGTCAGCGTGATGGATTCGTGGTTCGGTGCCATAACGGCCAGCATTACATGTAAAACATTAAAAATGTATTAATGATAGGGCGTATTGTCTGGAATTCCGTAAGGGCTCCATCCAACACTGCCGTCACCCCGCACGTGTTGCGGGGCCCGCCTACTGAACGAAAGAAGGTTGTAAGTTAGGCAGACCCCGCAACACGTGCGGGGTGACGTTAGTGGCCAAGCAACGCTTTCGCCCGCGCCACCACTGCATCGAACATGTCCTGCGTCAGCCGCCCGGTTGAGATGTTGTAGCGGCTGGTGTGGTAGCTATCGAGGAGTAAGAGTGGCTCGTGGCTCGTGGCTCGTGGCTCGTTATTCCTTTCACGAGTCCCGAACCCCGAACCCCGAGCCCCGACCTGATGCACCGCCCCATGCGCGAACTTGAAATCCTTCGCTTTCAGCTTCAGCGTTCGCAGTACGGCGTTGTGCGAGGTGAGCCCCAGCGACAGAATGATTTTCAGGTTCGGCATGGCCGCCAGTTCGTCGATCAGAAACGGATTGCAGGTTTTCTCCTCCAGCGGCGTCGGCTTGTTCTCGGGCGGCACGCAGCGCACAGCATTCGTTATTCGAACGTTCAGCAAATGAAACCCGTCATCAGCCCGGCGCTCATAGCTTCCCTCCGCCAAATCATATTTGGCGAGGGCCGAATAAAGCACCTCCCCCGCATAGTCGCCGGTGAAGGGCCTCCCCGTTGCATTCGCGCCCTTCAAGCCCGGTGCCAGCCCCACCACCAACAGCTCCGCCTCCAGCCCCCCAAACGACGGCACCGCCCCATTAAAAAAATGCGGAAACAGCCCCGCATTCGCCTGCCGAAAAGCAACAAGGCGCGGGCAGAGCGGGCAGTTGGGCGGTGGGGGCGTGAACATGGCCTAGGGCTAGGTGTAAGGAATTTCGAAGTAAAGCTTAAATTTGGTTCAGCACCGCCCTGTCGCCCCGTGTTCACCACGCGGCCCCGCTTCCACCCCAAAGCGGGATGCCGGCGTACCGAGCATAGGTAGGGACACGCAGATGTAAAAGTTTGCGTGCTGATTGTGTGTTGGTTTTTTCTCTAGACTTAATGAAGGGAAGTTAAATTGACGAACGGAGTTAAATTGACGAACGGAGATCTTACAAAACTCCGGCAAACTTTTCATGATATCCGTGGGTTTTTTGTGGACGCACCGGAGAAGGGTTTCCTCCTCCGCGATGGCGAGAAGCTCGACGAGTTGTGCTTCATGATGGGCGGCTTCGACTGCATTCTAAAAATGGGGGTCGACAGCTGGGAAGTCCGCATGGTCGGCGAAGGCTCAAAAAAGCTGGTCAAAGAGGGCTACGCGGCCTTGACCGAGGAAAGGCTCAATCGCATCATCGATGATTTCATCGAGGACTGCAAAGCGCTTGGATATGTGGTTGAGGATCAAGCGGCCTAAAAACCGCTTCGGCAGTTCTTCGGGCGTGGGGGTTTTGCGCAAGCAAAACCCCCATTGCTATTTTACCTCGCAATTATCGCAAAGATTCAAAAAACGAGAGCTGCCATCAAACTGTCATAAATTTCTGCTAAGCGAAATTTGTTGTTCTGTGTCTATTGTAATCTAAATCGACCAGTGTTGAAGCCGCGTTTTGGTTTCAGTTTGTTTAGATTGCAAAAGATCAGAGCAATTTTTCGGGTGCAGATGGCCTGTGCTCTAAGGAAAGGAGATTTTCATGAGCGATTTTATTCTTGCTGCAACAGTTTTTGGAGCCGTTGTCGCGTTTGTCGGAATTGCCATTGTGCAGTTCCGTTATATCAGAAGTAGATCGGGGTAATCTTCTTCAGGCTAGGCCGCTCCCTTCCGGGGGCGGCCTTTTTTTGCCTCTCATCAACAATCATTACAAATAATCCATCCCCCTCCTTGACATCGTAGGGTGTGCTGCATATATGCCCGCAGCAATCCTAATCCGCCCCGCGGAAATGCTGGCGAAAATCGACTCTTCCGGGGGCCGCGATTGGGGTGCACCGTTGTAATGTAATTGTTGTCATCCTGAGGCGAAGCCGAAGGATCTCACGAAGGGGGATTCGGCGCTACGTTCAGAATGACAAAAACTGGGTAAACAAAAACCACTAGTTAGAGGAACTACCATGACCAACATTCGTCCCCTGCATGACCGCGTGATCGCGCGTCGTTTGGAAGCTGAAGAGAAAACCGCCGGCGGGATAATTATCCCCGACACCGCGAAAGAAAAGCCCATTCAAGCCGAAGTGCTGGCCGTTGGCCCCGGCGCCCGCGACGATTCCGGCAAGCGCATCGAGATCGATGTAAAAGTCGGCGACACGGTGCTCATCGGCAAATGGGCCGGCACAGAAGTGAAGCTCGATGGCGAGGAAGTGCTCGTGCTGAAAGAAAGCGACATCATCGGCGTGGTCGAGAAAACCGCTTCGAAGAAAAAAGCCGCATAATTTTGCTGTGAGTGGTGGGTGGTGAGTAGTGAGTAGCTACTCCTGCACCACCCACCACCCACTACCCACCACCCACATTCAAGGAGTATCCTATGTCTAAAGAACTCGCCTTCGGCACCAAAGCCCGCGATCAGATTCTCATCGGCGCCAACAAGCTGGCCGATGCCGTGAAAGTCACCCTCGGGCCGAAGGGCCGCAACGTGGTGATTGAAAAATCCTACGGCGCTCCGCGCATCACCAAAGACGGTGTGACCGTGGCCAAAGAAATCACCCTGCCCAACAAATTCCAGAACATGGGCGCGCAAATGCTGCGTGAAGTGGCCAGCAAAACCAACGACCTCGCCGGTGATGGCACCACGACTGCGACCGTTTTGGCCCAATCCATCTTCAGCGAAGGTAGCAAAGCCGTTGCCGCCGGCCTGAACCCGATGGACCTGAAACGCGGTATCGATAAGGCTGTGACTGCTGTGGTTGCAGCGGTAGTTGCCAAGTCGAAGAAAATCAGCACGCAAGACGAAATCGCGCAAGTCGGCACCGTGTCGGCCAATGGCGACAAGGAAATCGGCCAGAAGCTGGCGGAAGCCATGAAAAAAGTCGGCAAAGAAGGCGTGATTACCGTTGAAGAAGCCAAAGGCTTCGACTTCGAAATCGACGTGGTAGAAGGCATGAATTTCGACCGCGGCTACCTGAGCCCTTATTTCGTGACGAATGCTGAGAAAATGACGGTAGAGCTGGAAAACCCGCTGATCCTCATTTTCGAGAAAAAACTCTCGGGCCTGCAGCCATTGCTGCCGGTGCTTGAATCCGTTGTGCAATCGCAACGTCCGCTGCTGATTATCGCGGAAGACGTTGAAGGCGAAGCGTTGGCCACCCTCGTGGTGAACAAACTGCGCGGCGGCCTGAAAGTGGCGGCGGTGAAAGCCCCCGGCTTCGGCGATCGCCGCAAAGCCATGCTCGAAGACATCGCGATCCTTACCCAAGGTCAAGTCATCAGCGAAGAAGTAGGCATCAAGCTCGAGTCGGTGAATCTCAGCATGCTGGGCAAAGCCAAACGCGTCACCATCACGAAGGACGACACCACCATCGTGGACGGCGCGGGCGAGAAGAAAACCATCGAAGCACGTTGCACCCAACTGAAAGCGCAGATCGAAGAAACCACTTCGGACTACGATAAAGAAAAGCTGCAGGAGCGTCTGGCTAAACTGGCAGGCGGCGTGGCTGTCCTGAAAGTGGGCGGTGCGACGGAAACCGAAGTGAAGGAGCGTAAAGACCGCGTTGACGACGCGCTGCACGCCACCCGCGCGGCGGTGGAAGAAGGCATCGGCCCCGGCGGCGGCGTTACTTTGCTGTACGCCACCCGTGCGCTCGACAAACTGAAAGCCAGCAACGACGACGAACGTGCCGGTATCAACATCATCAAACGTGCCCTGCAAGCGCCGATCCGCCAGATCGTCGAGAACGCAGGCCTCGATGGTGCAGTGGTCGCGGGCAAACTGCTCGAGTCCGACGATACCAACTACGGCTTCGACGCCCAGAACCTCGAATATACCGACATGATCAAGGCCGGTATCATCGACCCAACGAAAGTCGTGCGCACTGCCCTGCAGGACGCGGCAAGCATCGCGGGCCTGATGATCACCACCGAAGCCCTGATCGCCGACGCACCGGAGGACAAGAAAGCCTCCGCCGGTGGTGCCGGTGGCATGGGCGGCATGGGTGGCATGGGCGACATGGATTTCTAGTCGCGTTCTGCACCTCTCCCTCGGGAGAGGTCGAAAGACGCTTGCGGCTTTCGGGTGAGGGCGTACTCCCCTCACCTCCGCACGCCCTCACCCGGAATCGAAACGATTCCGGCCTCTCCCAAGGGAGAGGCAAAAATACCAAGGGCGGGAGTTTTCTCCCGCCCTTTTTATTGGTGAAACCCTGGCGCGCCTTATGGCCGTTTTTGCGAGCACCAGCAACCTAATCCAGCCGACAAGACGGATTGGCTACCTGACGGTAGCCTCTCTCGCTTCGCTCGGGTGCCGCGTCGGCTTCGCCGCCTCGCAATGACGTGGAAAGTGTGAAGAAAATCACCCCATTTTCCTCGTGCTGCACCGCCGAAGGAGCCTTAGAATCGCTGAATAAATTCGGCCTCCATTGCCCATAATGTCACAAAACCTTCATCAAACACCCTCGCGGACTATGGTAGATTATGAGTGTGGGAGAATGTGCCCATCACACAGCGTTAATGAGACTGAATGCAAGAAAAACAACAGCCTAGTGACAAAACGACGCCCGTAATTTCGCCACTCGCGAAAGACACGACCTATGGCGAGCGCGTGCACAAGGCCGTGTTTGAGTTTGGCCTGAACTTTATGGCCAACCTCACACTTTCGGCGTTGTTCTCCTATTGGGTGAATCACTCGCTGAAACCCGTGAAGCTGCCCTTCATGAAAGAGGCGATGCGCCCGGCAGCGATCCAGCAACAAGTGGAAGGTGCTATCGGCAAAGTGATCGGCGCGACGAATGCTGAAGCAACCCCGTTCCGCAGCAAAGCCGCCAACAGCATGGCGAGTGTGGCCACCCTCACCGCCATTGGCCATGTCATCATGATCCCGAGTGTCTGGATCGGCGGCATCGTGAAAGCGCCCATGGTGGAATGGCTAAACCGCCGCCACTATGGCGACGCGGCGATGGAAGATCCGTCGCTGAAAGCCCGGCATCTGGCGATCCGCGAAGAAGCCCGCCCCACGTTGTTCGGCTCGGTATTCGGGCGTTTCGGCACGATTGCCGCGACCCAAACCACGGCTTACCTCGTGGGCCATAACCTGAATTTAGTGACGCTAGCCGGTCGTAAAATGGGTGTCGGCGCGCTCGAGCGGTTTAAGGGCCTCGATGCGCTGACGGAATCGATCGGCGCCCGCGTCGGAGGCTCGCTGGCTGATTCCCTGCCCGGGCAAAGTGCGCGCCTGAATAAATTTTTGCAGCGTCGGGACTATGGGTGGTCGTTTAATCAACTGGCAGAGCATCCGAAACTGTCGAAACTGCCTTATGGCGAGCGCCTGCCGTCGGTCGATGGCAAATCCATGCAGTTTGGTGGCGGATTTTTCGAGCATTACGGCCGCTATGTCAGCGCCGATATTCTTTATACCATTGTCACTGCCCTCTCGATTGGGCCAGCCATCAATTTTTTCAAAAAATTCGTGCCGGGCATCACCTACACGCCGGTTGTTAAAGGCGAGGTTTCGCCTGAATTGAAAAACGCCGCCGATAGCCTCAAGATTCCGCCGAACAAATTAACGCGGCTGGATAGCACCGAAAATGTAGAAACTCAGCTCAGCAAACCCTCCGTGGTCGCCGATTCATCGCCAACTGTACGTGTTGGCACTCGCGAGCATCATGACCGCATCAGTGCACACGCCCATGCCGCAGAGGTGGGCGCATGAGTGAGCTGTTGAACATCCAAAGCAAACAGGCAGACACCCAGCCCGCAACGCCCGCCCATGGCAAGCGCCCAAAAACCTGGGGCGAGCATTTGTTCAATGCCAGCACCTATGCGGGCGTGACGTGGATTGTGAACGAGGGCATTTCAACTGTGTTCGGCAATGCCATCGACCCCGCAAGCGCCACCAAAGCAACCACCGGCCGCTGGAACGGTGCGTTCAAAGCCGCCGTCGATTGGATGCACACCAACGCCAACCCCATGAAATGGGAACGTGGCACCATGAACCGCGGCATGCGCGTACTATGGCTGTGCATGGGCGGCAATCTGCTGGTGCCCGTGGTAAAATACCTCGAGGATCATAAAGGCCAATTGGTGCGCCGCGCCGATTTGGTGCTGGAAAATAAAGCAGGACAGGACGAAGCTGCGTTGGAGCGCGCGCACGTGGAGATGGACCACGCGCCGAAACAAAGCTGGGGCTCGCTGATCAAGGGTCGTCTCGTAGTGATGGGCCTAGCACTCGGCCTCGGCCTCGGCGCAGGCGACGACAAATCGCCCACCACAAAATGGCTGGCCGGCAGCCGCTTCGATAAATATTCCAACATGGAGCGCTTCGCCACCACCGTCACGCGCGATGTGCTGTCGGTGTTGCCGGTAAAAGAACAGGCAGTGATCCGTCAGGCCCGTAAAGCCAGCCACTTTGTGCCATTGTCGCCGGCAGAGGGAAAAGCGGCCACCTTGCTCGGTGGCACGTTCGGTTTTGTGCTGGTGCTGTCTGGCGTGCTCAGCGCCATTTTCTACGGCAGTTCGAAATTTTTTGCCGCGCGTCGCGAAGAAAATGCCAAGCGCGCGCAAACCATTCAGCAGCTCGAGAAAGCAGGGGTGATTCCGCACCACCACAGCTTGCTCGATGCGACGGGAACCGATTTCGCGCATGAAAAAACGTCCGACGCACCCGAAAAACCGCAGACAAAAATCCGCGATGTCGTGCCCGAACCCTCGCGCGTGCATGCGAACGAGGCCGCTGCGTCACCCGCTTAAAACCAAGCGTGAGCGCCACAAAAACACAGATACCACACGCAAGCGCATCCACAGATTTATCCACAGCTGAATTTTTTTCGCTGACAAAATCGCGCCGCCATGGCATGTTTGTTTCCAGAGATTGACGACGAAAACTCATCCGGCAACGGACACGAAATCGGGGTCATCTTCGGGAGTGAGACAACTCCCGGCCATGCGAGTCAGGCATGGCCAATGAGGGCACCGGCGCCCGCCGCAAGGCAGGCAATCACGGAACCCCATCTCGGCGGACCAGCTAGAAGGTCACTGATAGCGCCAGCCAAGGGCGCGAAACAAAATGCGGCCGGGCGAGAGCCCGCGTCAGGCAGCAGGCGGAACGGTTCGGGTCAAACTGAATGTCAGTTCACCGGCTTTAAGCTCCGCAGCCCGCCCTCAAAAGCGTAGGTCGCGGACTTGGTGAGAGGGGGCCGCAAGGCTCCCTTTTGCTATTTGGGCATGAATCTTCATGCAACCTTCATATTACCCCCCCCCCTTATATGTTAAAATATGCCTGTTGTAGATTGTTTTTCTTTTGGATATTCGCGTTTTTGAATGTCCGAATCCCCCTAGTCCGGTACTTACAACAGCCGGATTTTTAAGACCATGAAAGGGTCTGAAGATGAATGAATCAGAAGAAAATCCACTCAAAGTTATGGTCGTTACCGTGGTGCTGCTCATCACCTTGATGTTCTGCATCGCGGTTGCCTCCGGCGCATTCAATGTGTGGTGGACCAAGACCTTCGGGGTCGAGCAGGAAAATGCTCGCCGCGAAGTGTTCGAGGAGACGGAGTCCCATCGTTCGGGCTCTTTCCAACGCCTCGGCACCCTGTGCATACAGGTCGCCGATGCTAAGGACAAACGTCTTCTGAACGGCGTCATCGTTCACGAATTCCAGAAATGGGACGTGAACAAAGTACCCGCTCACCTGCAACCGTGCCTCAACAGCGCGCGCGCAGGCAACTGAGTCCAATCCCCGAGGGGGTCAACCGATTCCCTCTGCTTTATGAAAGGTTAAAAACACCATGCGTAAGTTTTTCGCAATTGCACTCGTCTCGTCGCTCGCTCTTTCGGCGTGCGATAGAGGGGAGTCCTCCGATACCGCAGTTTCGCGGAAAGTGGAACAGGCTCAGACCGAGCTGGAAGCCCAAGTCGGGCAGCCGGCAGTCCCGAATGGAACGTCCAAACGGACACTGAAACTGTTCTATGAAGCGGAGGACGACCCGAATCTGCAATCGTACACCTACACGCAGGACAAGGATGGGCGTTTCCATCTCTTCTGCGAATCGTTCAGTTTGCCGATTCCGTATTCCACGCAATACACCAACTCGGAAAAATACAGCTATGTCCGGGGGACGTTTCCGAACGGCTCACGGCAGACTGAAGGAACGTTCGTCCTTCTGCCGCAAGCCGAGCCGGACGGCCTCTTCCACTCGCCGTCTTCCGAGGCCACGCGTGTGATGTGCAAGAATCCGAAAACCGGCAAAGGCTCGCCGACCTATTCGGAATTGCGCCTTACGACCTTTCTTTATCCGCGCGAAGACGCGGTGAAGTAACCATTCACAACCTTGAGGCTCTCCCTAACGGGGGGGCCTCTTTTTTGTTACGCATGACAAATGCGCGCGCGCGCGCTAATTCATCCCCATGACCGAACTTCTCCGCAACTACTGGTATGTGGCCGCTCACGCGCCTGCGCTGAAGCGAGGGGCGATGCTGCCTGTCACGTTGCTTGGCGAGCAGCTGTTGCTCGGGCGCGACGCGCAGGGCGCGGTGTTTGCCCTCAAGGATTTCTGCCCGCACCGGGGCATGCCGCTGCGCTACGGCACGTTCGATGGCTGTGAAATCGAGTGCTGCTACCATGGCTGGAAATTCGACACTACCGGCACCTGTACCAAAATCCCAACCCTCACGGCCGACGACACCACCAACATCGCCAAAATCAAAACCGGACACTACGTGGCGTTTGAACAAGACGGGCTGGTGTGGGTGTATATGGCGGCCGACATAAAAAACCCCACCCCACCCGGCCCGCCGCCTGCCATGCCCGCTGCAATCCCCGGCGGTTTCCGCCTTGTCGAGTCCGTCGAATTCCCCTGCGACATCGACCACGCCACCGTGGGGTTGATGGACCCCAGCCACGGCCCCTACGTGCATCAAAGCTGGTGGTGGCGCAGCCGCACATCCATGCACGAGAAGCAGAAACAATTCGCCCCCGTGGGCCATGGTTTTCGCATGGTGACGCACACGCCCAGCAGCAACAGCCGCGCCTATAAAATCCTGGGCGGCGTGCCCACGACCGAAATCGCCTTCCAGCTACCGGGCCTGCGCACCGAGCATATCACCATCGGCCGCCAGCATATTGTGCTACTCACCGCCCTCACCCCGATCGACGCGGCGCGCACGCAACTGCACCAGTTCATTTACACCAGCATCGGCTGGCTGAACCTGCTGCTGCCCATCTTCCGCCCCTTCGGCGAAAAATTCATCGCGCAGGATTTAACGGTGGTGCAGCGCCAGCAAGAAGGCCTCGCCCAACCCGGCCACCCTGCCCTGCTGTTAATGGGCGATGCCGACCAGCAGGCCCTGTGGTATTATCGACTGAAAAAAGAAGCGCTCAGCGCGCTCGCGGAAGCCCGCAGCTTTGAAAATCCCCTGCGTGAAAAACTGCTGCGCTGGCGCAGTTAGCGCTACTTCTTAGTGCGCCCCACATGCTCTGCCACGCGCGCGCCCAGCTTTTTCGCGGTTTCTAAATCCCCCGGCAACGGCCCTTCCTCGGGCGATGCATCGCCCGGCGACTGCGCGAGCGCGCCACTGAACCCACCGAGGTAATTGATATCATTGCGGCCATTTTCCTTTTTGTTCGCGGGCATCAACCCCGTGCCAATCCAAACCATGCTGTGCTGCATGGCGAGCGTAATCATGTAAGTGATGGTGTTGAATTTATCGCCGTTCATTGTAGCAGAATTGGTGAACCCCGCCCCCACCTTGTCTTTCCATTTCTGCGCGAACCACGGCTTACTGCTCGCGTCGGCAAATTTTTTGAACTGCCAGGCGGGCCCGCCCATGTAGGTCGGCGACCCGAAAATAATCGCATCCGCCGCGTCGAGCGCCGCCCAGTGCGCGTCGCTGATGTTGCCTTCTTTGTCGATGGCAATCAGTTCCGCTTTCGTGCCCGCAACCGAGGCCGCGCCCGCGTGCACCGCCTCCGCCTGCTTCGCCGTGTGGCCGTAACCGCTGAAATAAAGCACTGCAACCGAACCCATAAAAACCTCCGTTAAATTGACGATGCCGTGGGTTTACCAAACCCACCCCAAAAGCAAAGCCCGAACATGCCGCCCGCCGCCTCGCCCCGCACTGCGCGAACAAAGCGCTCGACCCTGCCAAAAAAGCTTGCTATATCCGCCGCCTCAAAGCGTCCCGGCGCCAGCACTTGCGAAGCCAATGGCCACGAATCAGCAAGTGCCTAACCACTCGACGCCTGAGAACAATTTCACCACGAGGGAGCCACTCCCCCCGTGGCCGTGCGGACAGGTGACCGAGTGCCAGCCTGTCCGGCGCTTGAGGACTTTTATTCAACCACGAGGATCCACTCCCTCGTGGTGGTGCGGACAGGTGACCGAGTGGTTGAAGGTACCAGTCTCGAAAACTGGCATAGGGGTAACTCTATCGAGGGTTCGAATCCCTCCCTGTCCGCCATTGAATAAAAGGAAGCAGCAGCTTACGTTGACTTTTCTTTTTACCCCATAAAAAGCCCAACATTAAATCTTAGTTTTGCTACAGCTATAGTCGTTCCAATTTTAATTGGGACGACTATAGATGACTGCGAAGCAGGAATTCCGCCGCGAAGCGAGCGTGACCCCAAATAAAAATGTCTCATTTTTATTTGGGGTCACTATAAGTAAATTGTAGTGTGGTGGATATGCACCTGAGTCAGAAACCGTCAGTGCTTGAGCCGGCGTAGTACAAATCCTTCGAGCGTGTTGATGGCGGCGTTGTCGGCGCGGTGTTTTAGGAGCGACACGTGGGTGTCGGCGAGTATGGGCAGTAGCGAGGCATCGACGGCTTCCAGCTCATCCGGGATCATGGTGTGCGGCATGACGGTGATGCCCATGCCCGCCTTCACGGCCGCCACGGCCCCGGCGTAGCTGGGGCTTGAAAACACCAGCCGCCACGCCCGGCCTGCCTCCTCGAGTGTTTTGATGGCCGACGCGCGATAGACGCAAGGCTGCGGCGACAGCACCAGAGGCACCGGTTTTTTGCGGTCGATCAAACTTGCGTCGCCTACCCATTTTAGGGGCTCCGACCAGACATCGAGGCCGTTTGGGAAATCCTCGGGCCGGTTCATTTTCACCAGCACTAAATCGAACTCCAGCCGCTTGAAACGTTCGAACAAGGGCAGCGTCAGATCGCACTCGATATTGAGCAAAATGCGCGGGTGAATCCGCGCGAAATCGGCCAGCACTTCCGACAAATACACGCTGGCGAAATTCTCGGGCAGGCCGAAGCGCACCTCGCCTTCCAGTTCAGGCTCCTTGAAGCGGTCCATCGCCTCGCGGTGCAGGGCGAAAATCTGCCGCGCATAGCCCAGAAAAATGTCACCCTCGGGCGTGAGGGCAAATATTTTGCCGCGCGCCAGCAGCTTTTTGCCGAGCAGGTGCTCAAGGCGTGTCATCTGCTGGCTGATGGCCGATTGCGTGCGCCCCACGCGTTGTGCGGCTTTGGTAAAGCTGCCAGTTTCGGCGACCGCGATGAAACATTGCAGGGTGATGCTGTCGAAGCTCATTAGAATCTCTAATTTATATAATAAGAATTATGAGCTTTTATTATATTAATTTGGCTAATAGCGTCAAGAAATAGAAATAGAATCGCTTATGATTAGGACAAAAAATGATGAATCAGCCGCTTCTCTGGTTATTTCACTTCGATGTTTTAGCCGTCATCATGATCGCGCTGGTGGCTTTCATCGGGTTGTGTGTGGGCAGTTTTGCGTGGCGTTACCTAAAAGGCGATACACAATACCGCGTGTTTTTCGTGCAGCTTGGGCTGCTGGTGGTGGCGGTGGCGGCCATGGTGAGCGCCGACCATTTAGTGGTGCTGTTTGCGACATGGTGCGCCAGCAACGCGCTGCTGGTGCGGCTGATGGTGCATAAACATTGCTGGCGGGCGGCGAAGGCCTCCGGCGCGCTGGCGACCCGAAATTATGTGCTGGGCGCGGCCTGCATGGCCTTGGCCTTCGCCCTGCTTTATGCGGCCACGGGGCAAACCAGCATTCAGGCGCTGGTGCAAACCACCTCACCCTCCGGCCTGATGCTTCCGGCCTTGGTGCTGCTGCTGGTTGCCGCCATGACACAATCGGCCATCTGGCCGTTTCACCGCTGGCTCACCAGCTCGCTCAACTCGCCAACACCGGTTTCGGCCATCATGCATGCGGGACTGGTGAATGGCGGCGGGTTTTTGCTCGCCCGATTCGCGCCGCTGTATTTTGTGCAGTCCACACTGCTCACCGCCATTTTTGCTATCGGCATTGCGAGCGCGTTGCTCGGCACCTTGTGGAAGCTGATGCAAAGCGACGTGAAACGCATGCTGGCCTGCTCGACCATGGGGCAAATGGGCTTCATGCTGGCGCAATGTGGGCTTGGGCTATTCCCGGCCGCGGTGGCGCATCTGGTGTGGCATGGCACGTTCAAAGCCTATTTGTTTTTGGCCAGCGGCGGGGCCGCGCAGGAGCAGCGGCTGGATATGGGCTACCCGCCCAAAACATTCGCATTTATTTGCGCGCTGCTGTGCGGCGCGGTAGGGAGCATGGGCTTTGCCTATGCCCTCCATGAATCGTGGTTCGCGGCCGACACCACGCTGGTGCTGGTAATGGTAGCGTTCCTCGCCGCCAGCCAGTTTGCGCTGACGCTGCTGCGCGAGAACACACTGCGCAGCGTGCCCTTCGCCCTTGCCGCCACGGCGTTGATGAGCCTCGCCTATGGCGGCAGCGTACGCCTCATTACGAGCGCGATGGAGCCGATGGGGCTGATGCAACCGCAGCCGTTGAATGGATTCCACCTACTGGGCATCGCCGCACTCGCGCTCGCATGGCTGTCGGCGTTGTTTTTACGTGGCGCAACAAAGCCCGGCCAACACCCGGTGTGGATGCTGAAGGGTTATGTGGCGGCGCTGAATGCCAGCCAGCCGCATGCCAGCACCATCACTGCGCATCGCAACCATTATCAGTACCAGTGAGGAATGCATGAAACCCGCGCGCCAGCACATTTTGGAACCCGTCATGGAACAACCCGAAACCCACCCAACGCCCGACATGGCAACACAGAGCTTTAAAACCATTGCACCGTTCTGGCCCTTGAAAAACCTGATTGCGGTGAACCCGCTGCAGGGGTTTGAGGACATGCCGATTGAGGAGGCGCTCACCTTGGGTGCTGCCAGTCTCCAGCAGGCCGATTTGCCCGAGCCGATGCAAGAAGTGAACCGCGAAACCATCAAGTGGCTGCAGGTGTTTTTCGATGACGGGCAAGCCACCATCCCGATGCCGGGCCGTGAAAAAGGGCTGTATGCCACGTGGCGGGCACTGGCGCAGCACGATGCGAATCTGCACGGCGGAGACGCACAGAAAAAGGAATGGTTGCGCGCCCTGCCCGAATCGCCCGAGCAGACGATCGCCGAATGCATGTTGCGCCTAAGCATCGCCAAAAATCAGCGCGAGTCATTCGCCACGCTCATGCTCACCACCCTTCCCGGCTGGGCCGCGCATGTCAAATACCGCACCGAGTGGGCCGGGCTGGATGCGCACCACCCGCACCCCGTGACGCAGGCAGATTATCTGGCGCTGCGGCTTATCATCACCTACCTGCTATGGTCGGACGCGAAGGCGCTGCTGGTATGGCATGAACATGCCTTGCAAAAAGCGAAAGCCGGGCCGAGCCCGCTTACGCAAATAGAAACGGCAGAAAAAGCATATCGTCTGCCGCTGCTTAAAACCCTCGCCACGCAACCGCTGCGCGCACCCCACACCCCGCACGCGCAGTTGGTGTTTTGTATCGACGTGCGTTCGGAGCCGTTTCGCCGCGCACTAGAAGCCACCGGCGATTACCAGACGCTCGGCTTCGCCGGATTTTTCGGTTTGCCCGTGCAAATCGCGGATGCCGTCACGGGCGAATCGCATGCCTCGTGCCCAGTGCTGCTGTCGCCAAAACACACGGTAACGGAATCGCCTTGCGCCCATGAACATCATGACCACGATCGCGCAGGCTATGCGCGCCTCAGCCTCTTCAAGCGGCTTTATCAATCCATGAAATACACCTTCACCACCCCGTTTGCGCTGGTGGAGGCATTGGGCATGGCGAGCGGCATATGGATGGGAATGCGCAGCTTCGCGCCGCAACTCGCGACCCGACTTAAGACCACCACCACGCACGCTCTTCGCGCGCCACTGCCGGTTGAACCTTCGTTGAAAAACATCACCCTCGCTGAGCAATGTGCTTATGCCGAAGGCGCATTGCGGATGATGGGCCTCACCCATCATTTCGCGCCACTGGTGGTGTTGTGCGGTCATGGCAGCACCACGCAGAACAACGCCTATGCTACCGCCTTGGATTGCGGTGCGTGCGGTGGGCGGCATGGAGCCAGCAACGCCCGCATTCTGGCTGCGATGTTGAACCACACCGAAGTGCGCGCGCACTTGGCGAAACAGGGCATTGCCATCCCCGAAACCACGCGCTTCATCGCTGCCGAGCATAACACGACGACGGATGAAGTGACGCTCTACGGTGATGGTTCGCCGCCAACAATCGCACAGCTCAAAACGGATTTGCACCAAGCGCGCGACACTAACAGCGCCGTGCGACTTGCGCAGCTTTGCACCTCGGGTGGAAATGCACAGCAGGCACAGCGGCGTTCGCAGGACTGGGCGCAGGTGCGGCCCGAATGGGGGCTGGCACGCAACGCCGCCTTCATCGTCGGCCCGCGCGACATCACGGCGTCGCTGGATTTGCAGGGGCGCAGCTTTCTGCATTCTTACGATTACACGCAGGACGAAAATGGGGCATCGCTCACCACCATTCTCACCGCGCCGATGGTGGTGGCCGAGTGGATCAACACGCAATATCTGTTCTCGACACTCGATAACGTGGCCTATGGCGGCGGCAGCAAAATCACTAAAAACATCACCGGCAAAATCGGCATCATGCAGGGCAACGCGAGCGACCTGATGACCGGCCTGCCGCTGCAATCGGTTTATCGCAGCGATGGCCAGCCCTACCACGAACCGCAACGGCTGATGTGCGTGGTATATGCCCCGCGCACCCTGCTCGATACCATCATTCAGGCCCAGCCCGTGCTGCAAAAATTATTCGGCAATGGGTGGGTGCAACTTGCCTGTATCGAGCCCGAAAGCCGGCAGAGTTACTTTCTCTCGCGCGCACTTACCTGGCAGCCCACACATTGAATTTTTCTATCGACGACGGAACAGACATCGCCTGCTACCAGGGTGGCTTCATGCCGATACCGCTTACATATCCGTGAGGTTTTTTAACATCAACGCGTCCGGCGCATGTCCCCACCCGCTCGCCACCACTTCGCCGTATTGGGTGAGGTCGATCATGTCCTCAAACGCCGTGCGCTCCAGCTTCACGAGGTTAAGCTCGTTCGCCTTCAACAAAAACCAGCATGCGCGGCCCGCCTCATCGTAAGTACGCACCACATGCACCGCCGAGCCACCGTTATTACGAACCAGCTCCACAAATGATTTTGGCCTCGGCGTTTCTGAAACAGATTTGCGCATTGCATGCATAATTAACCCATCTTCTGCTGGCCTAGACTGAGGCCACGTTCAACAATATCATCACCACCATGAACGCAGGTGGCATCGGGCCCCGGCTCAGCATCCATCGCGATCGCAATTAGCGGCATATCTTTGCGGCGTAGGCACACGGGCGTATTCGGGCCCGATTGCATTTGTTTAACCCGAAAGACCTGCCCATTCCACTCAATCGTTTGCAGTTCTGCTATTTTTGTATCGAACTTGCTCAGAATTTTGCGCACCGTGAGTTCGGTGGGCGAATTCAGGCCGCTTCCCGGCATGCGGCGGATTTCGTCGAGCGACAGCCAGTTTTTGGTTTTATTGGGGAGTTCTCCTTCCTCGAGTGGCCGCCTGCTGCGCGACAGACGTACCGTGTGATGATAGGTAGCCGACGTGGGAATGTTCGCGACATCCTCCGCCGTGATTTGTCGCGACTGCGACCATGCGCTGGGTGAGAAGGAACCATCCCACTCAATCACCTCCTCCTCATCACCGATTAAGCCACCGAGTAATTTAACATCATCCTCATCACCACTGGTTTTTGAACGCGGCGTGGCCTCGCGCGTGTACGCATTTTCGTTGTTGATTTTTTTGCCTTGTATCACGTCCGAGAACAGTAGTGGCCGTGTGCCACGCTCAAAGAAATTGACGCCAAAAAGCTGTTTATCATGGCCGTAGCGTTCAAAATAATCATCGGTGGGTTTGCGCGCGCCACGGCCCAGCATCTGCTCCACCAGCCATGGCGCCAGCGAGGGACGCAGTGACATCACCACCGAAACGTTTTTGCTGTCGAAGCCCTCAATCAGCAAATCGGCTGCGCACAGCACCTTAATTTCACCGCGATCGAACCGATCCAAAATGCCGGTGCCATTGCGGTTGCGCAAAGCGTAGCGCGGGGTGTCGCCACTCACTACTACGGCGCTATCGGGCCCTAATTCCTTGTTAAATTTTGCCGCTGTATCATAGGCCGCAGCGACGCCATACGTGTTGACGACACAGGGTAGCCCACGAAAGCGAATATGCGTCTCGGGGTCTTCGTAGTTCATGTACATGTCAACGGCGCGCCGCTGTACATCCTCCCTCAAGACGAATTTCTGAATCGCCTCTTTATCGTAGTCACCGAATTTATCGCGCAGGCTCCATAGCTGATTTGGGTCAACGGCGACTTCCACGGGAATGGTGTGAATGGCATCAACCAGATACCCGCGCCTTACTGCTTCAGGCATGTCGAGCGAGAAAATACGCTCGCCACCGGAATGAAAAATACGCTCATTCACCGTGCTGCCATCGTAGAAAGTATCAGTCGCAGTCCAGGCAGTGACGTGGCAGTTTTCCATAAACGGCTCGAGCGTGGCAAGAAATTCTGGCCCCGTACTGCGATGCGCTTCGTCGAGAATAATTTCGCGGCGAAAATTGGGATGTTGCGGATCGGGCGAGATCGCACCCGAACTCACCAGATTGGGGAAAGACTGGTTAGTAGTAATGAGGATGCGTTTTTTAAGCGCCAGCCACTTCGCCCATTTGGGTTGTTGCCCATCGTACAGCGCTACTTCGTGGCTCACATCCTGCGGAAACAGCTTTCGATCAATCAGTGTTCCATAGGCCTGACCGCCGATAATATTCCGTGGCGAAGCAATCAACGCGTTCTCACCGCTTGCCACCGCCAAAGCCGCTTGGGCGTAGGTTTTGCCCACACCGGTTGCGGCCTGAAGGGTGCCGTTCGGCTGACCCGTATCCATCCGATCCGCCACCGCAAGCATCATTTCCTGCTGAACCGGATACAGCACATGCGCATCCGCCCTACCCACAAAGCGGCGGATGTTATCGGCAATCGAACTGAATTCGGCGTGGTGCAAAACTAGCCTGTACTTTCAACCATGATGGCTTACCGTTAAATTTGCTGGCTAGTGCCGCGGCCACACTCAAGAATACCCCCGCCGCCATGCACGTGCTCGGGATTCGGCACGGCTTCGTATTGGGCATGGAAATCGCCATGGCGGGCGGCTTCTTCGGGCGATATGGAGAAATGGATGGGCTCTTGCTCGCCTTTCGCATTCGTCATGGTCGAACGAATAATGGGGCCACCGGCATCGATAAAAAAGCCGGGGCTATTCCAGTTAGCGTCCTAATGTTTAGTGATTTTATACCAGTATTTCAGTTGGGTTAGCAAGTCGTTGTGGTTGCCTCCATTGAAGCGCCACTCACACTCTTTCAAAAACCAGTGAAAATGC